>JBEKQP010000149.1:0-11194 GCA_049519595.1 Candidatus Korobacteraceae bacterium
TGGTGGCAAAAGCCGCCGGTCCCAGAACAGTCGTGCTGAACTGCACCGGGTGCATGTACGTAGCCAACACCAGTTATTACACCACTCCATACGCCGTTCCATGGATGCACACCCAGTTGTTCGCCGCTGGCGCAGGCGCCCTGGGCATCGCCGCCGGTTACAAAGCGTTGATGCGCAAGGGCAAGATGAAGGACGAACCCATTAACGTCATCTCCATCTGCGGTGACGGGGGCGGCTCCGATGCTGGCTTGGCCGGCATTTCCTCAGCTATGATGCACGCCGAGTACAACCTCCTGGTCTTGATGTACGACAACGAGACGTACGCCAACACGGATATCCAGGTTTCCGGATCAACACCGTGGGGCGCGCACACCTCGTTCAGCACACCCGGTTCGGTGAAGCGCATCATGTATCACTGCTGGAAGAAGAACATGGCTGGCCTGATCATTGCCGGTCATCCAACCGTTAAATACGTTGCCACCATGTCGACGTCGTACGCGCTGCAGGGGATGAACAACATCCGCAAGGCGTTGACGATCGGCGGTCCTACGTTCATTCACTGCCTCAACCCGTGCCCGAAAGGATGGGATTTCGATCCGATCATGGCTTACGAGTTGGGCGAGCTTTCGGTCAACACTGGCATTTGGCCTTTGTTTGAAGTGGAAAACGGCAAGCTAAAGCTGTTCGGCAAGACAAGAATGATCGCCGACGGCAAGGCAGTTCGTACGCCGGTCAAAGAGTACTTGCTCAAGCAGGGCAGGTTCTCCCACTTCACGAATGACGATGTGGACTACTTCCAGAGCAAGATCGATGATATGTGGACCAAATGGTTGGTTCCCGGTATCATCCCAATTCAAAAAGAGGTTGATGCTTCCGAGTGAACTTCGGCCCGCCCCCAAACAGGGCGGGCTTTTTTCGCAGTGTAGTGCCTCAGGCTGGACGGGGTGGACTGGGAGAGAAAAATAATCCTGGCGCCACTCAGGAGGTTTGCCAATGGCAGCATCCGTGGTCCCTGGGCTCAATACTGAACCTTGTGTAGCAGTTAACCGATGTCTACAAAATTGCGCTGGCATTGTTGCAATGATGGCAATTGCCAATCTACAGAATGCCTGGACGCCCTTCACTAAATCCCTATCTATTAATTTGAACACCGCCGTCGCCGTCATCCAAGTGGCCTTTGCGGCATCTATCCTGGCGGAAACATGGCTGGTCCCGATCGAAGGCTACATGATCGATCGTCTCGGGCCTCGTGCCATGCTTGCCTTCACGAATAGAAACCGCATTGGCGCGAAAGGAAGAGAGAGGCATGGCTAACGAAGTCGCCGCCATAGGACAAGAAGACATCGCCAAGCAAGCATACGGCAAGGTCGCCGGAAACCGGTGGATCCAGTTGGTATGCGGCGTCATCGCGATGATCGTCATCTCCAACTACCAATATGCGTTCACGCTCTTTACGCCGGGCATGAGGCAAAGCTTCCCGGGAGTTCCCTACGCAAAAATAGCCGCGATTTTTTCGGCGTTCATTCTGTTTGAGACATGGCTTTCGCCGGTGTCAGGATACTTCGTCGATCGCTTCGGTATCCGAAAACTTATGGCGATAGGAGCTGTGCTGATCGGGCTGGGATGGGTGCTGGGTGGAACGATCGCTCACTCGATTTTTCATTTGTATCTCTATTACGGCGTCATTGCCGGAACAGGTGCCGGAGTCATTTACATTTCGTGCGTTGCCAACGCGGTGAAATGGTTCCCGGACAAGCGAGGGTTGGCTGCCGGGCTAACCGCCGCAGGCTTCGGTGGCGGCGCCGCGCTCACCATCATGCCTATCGCCAGCTCGATCAACAACATTGGTTGGGCCTCGACGATGGCGATCTGGGGAGCAGCCCAGGGTGTCATCGCATTGATTGCCGCAATGATGCTCCGGCATCCGCCAGCGGGCTGGGTTCCTGTGGGTTGGGACCCGGAAAAGAAGAAGTCTAAAACGGGCGTTGTGCAATCTAAGGTGAACTTTACCTGGACGCAAACCTTGCGCAGGCCCGAGTTCTATTTGCTTTACGTAATGTTTCTTTTTGCCATGATGGGCGGGCTGATCGCTACCGCGAATCTGTCTCAGATCGCCAAGTCCCTCAATGTCAGCAACGCGAAGGTGCTGGGCCTGGCGATCATTCCGCTGACCGCAACCCTGGCTTCCGCCTTCAACGCGCTGTCCAGAATTGCCTGGGGCACAATCTCCGACAAACTGGGCAGAGAGAACACGATGTTTGTCTCATTCGGCGCGGAGGCGATTCTCGTTTTTTTGGTCACCAAGATAGCAGGAAGCCCAATCGCCTTCGTGGTGTTGTTCTCGTTGATCTTTCTTTTTTGGGGTGAAGTTTATTCCCTGTTCTCGGCAGCCACCGGAGACGTTTTCGGTTCGAAAAACGCTACCGGCAACTACGGCATGATGTATACGGCCAAAGGATTGGCGTCCATTCTTGCCGGATTTGGCGCGGCGGCGCTGGCGGCGTACTTTGCCGGGTCCTTTGCGGTTTCGTTCTACGCTTCGTCCGTACTGTGCGGTGTCGCATCGCTATTTGCTTTGTTTGTCCTGAAACCACTGGTCAGAGCCAGGATTGCAAGAGAGGTCCCGGTGGCGACACAAGCGGTTGGCAAAGCGCGGGGGGCCGCAGCCGGTGGATCTTAGGTTCAGCGACGATCACTCGCGCAACGGCGTTGGCAGGCAGTGAAGGGAGTCCGCAATGGCCACAACGCGGCTCCCTTGTTTCAAGCGCTCCGTTGCCCGGCCAGTTGCGCCAGAGCTGAGTGGTACATATCCGGTCGTCTGTCTGGTGATTAAGGAACTTGCGACCCAGCGGTCATGACGAATCCAAGGCGACAGTTTTCGGCAAATGCGGGTAGCTTCTTCTTCACACACGACGAGTTCGACTACGCCCTCCAGGCAGTAACCCAAAGACTTGCGGAGGGAGCCACTGCCGATGTTTCGTGGCTTCCGCAGCTGGTCACCATCGGGGGTTTCCAGTTTGAACGCGGACGTCGAGAGTTTGCCGAGTGGTCCACTTCGATGCAAGCCATCGTCGGCGGTGCCGTCGAACCGCTATTGCGGGAGATCTGGGACGCCATTCCGCGCAGCGTCGCTGAAAGATTCGGCGCGGCCATCAATGGCGGCATGGCGGATCTCGAGTTAGCACGGCTTGGTCGCGCCTACAAGCAACTCCAAATTAACTTCCGCCAAACCCGCGGGGATTCGATCATCGAGATGATGTCGGGCCTCGCCAAACTCAATGAGGCGATACATTCGTCTGAGCAACGAGACGAACCCGCAAATGCTGAATCCGAGAATGCGCACCGCCACCTCTGCATCAGCTGCGGCATGCCCTATGGGCACGAGCCATGGCAATGCGAGCCGCCCGACGACCAGCATTGCCCCATGTGCGCTGAAAGTGTTTCCGGACCTATTCCCATCTGGATCGAGCGCTGGATGGAACCTCTCGACACGGGGCGCGCCATGACCGAGTCGCCAGAGCCCGAACCGGCAACTGCTGGCCCCGGCACGATTACGGCGGTTGGACGAGCGGCTTCGCCCGCACAGGCGGAATCAGCGGCAACTCCCGTCGCGAGTGTCGAAGTAAAAGAAGCAGACAGCCCGCTCCCTAACCCCACCAAACATGGCCTCGCGAAGGTTGGAGGCATGGATGAGCTCAAGGGACTGCTGTACGAAGAAGTTGTTACCGCCATGCGTGACCCGGAGGACCTGAAAGCATACGGCTTAACGATTCCGAACGGTATTCTGTTGTTCGGCCCCCCTGGATGTGGCAAGACGTTTATCTCTCGCGCGCTGGCCGAGGAGATGGGCTACTACTTCTCGGAAGTGTACCCTTCCGAGATTGGCAGCACCTTCATCCACGGTACGACGCTGAAGATTCGCGAGCTGTTCGACACCGCCGCTGAGAGGGCTCCGGCGATTATTTTTATCGACGAATTCGAGGGCATGGTTCCCGCACGCAGAGAGCTCGCCGCACATCAGCATCAGACGGCGGAAGAAGTCAGCGAGTTTCTCAAGCAGCTGGAAACCTGCGCCGAGCGTCGAATCCTGCTGATTGCGGCCACCAACGAGCCCTGGAAAATCGACCCTGCGGTGCAGCGGACCGGCCGGCTCGACAAACGAATCTATGTCGGGGCACCGGACGCTGCCGCACGTTCGACGATCTTGCAATTCCATCTGTATGAACGCCGCATGACGGCCATCGATGCCGAGAAGTTCGCAAAATCGCTGGATGGATACTCGGCGGCCGATCTGAAAGTCCTTGTGGACGAAGCTGCACGTTTGGCCCGCAAGGCGCGGCAGCCCATCTCGGAAGAATATTTGAGCAAAGCGGCGCGCGAACGTGTGCCGCCGTCGATTACTGCGCAGGACGAGCTGAGGTTCCGGGCGTTCGAACAGCGTGGTGTGGATGGACCGAGACGCGCGTCCCATGTTGTGTTGCCTGACGACCCTTCTCTCCAGGCGCCAAGGCCTCCCACTCGCCGAAAAAGCTGATGCGCGCCGCGCGCGGCTAAATTAATCATGCATACTGGTAATGGTGGAGGCGTAAATGAATCGTTCGCTCTCATCTGCTTGGGGACATGCACGGATTGGCCTGGCCTTAGCCGTAATCGTACTTATGATATGCGGCTTGGCAGTCAGGACCGAGGCGCGCAGCGTAGTGCTCATTTCGGTGGACGGAATGCGCCCCGATTACGTGACACGAGCGGAGCAGCTTGGGCTGAAAGTACCCAACCTTCGGCGCATGATGCGCGAGGGAGTTTACGCTGAAGGCGTGACCGGCGTGGTCCCGACCGTCACCTATCCGAGTCACACGACGCTGATCACCGGCGTTTGGCCCAGCAAGCATGGCATCTGGGCAAACACCACGTTCGACCCCGAGCAAAAGAACTACCAGGGATGGTACTGGTACAGCGAAGACATCAAGGTGCCGACCCTATGGGATACCGTGAATGCCGCGGGGTTAATAACCGCAAGCGTGAACTGGCCTGTCAGCGTGGGCGCGCACGTCAGGTACCTCATTCCGGAGGTGTGGCGCGCGGGAACCGCGGACGATCGCAAACTGCTGCGAGCGCTTTCGACTCCAGGACTGCTCGCCAATCTGGAAACGGAGTTGGGACCCTACCCTGGGGCAAATGCGGAGCTGCCGAGCGACCGGCTGCGTACAAAGTTTGCTACGGCAATCATTAAGAGATACAAACCGAACTTGATCACGGTGCACCTGTCGGCCCTCGATCATACGGAACATCAGCACGGACCGTTCAGTCCGGAGGCGAATGCAGTTCTCGAAGCCAGCGACGAAATGGTCGGGCAGTTGCGCGATGCGGCTTTGAGCGCGGATCCTGGCGCGATTATCTGTGTCGTCTCAGACCACGGCTTCGCCCGAGTCGATCACCGGCTGAATCTTGCCGCAGCCTTCGTTGCGGCCGGGCTGATACAGCCTGCCAGGGCGAAGAGTCAATTTGGCATTACAACCGTTGAACGGTGGGACGCCATGCCTTGGACGAGCGGCGGTTCGGCGGCAATCGTGCTGAAGGATTCGCACGATCCGGCTTTGGTGAAAAAAACCGGCGAGTTACTGAAGCAGTTGGCCGCCGACCCGGACAATGGTATCAACCGGATTGTGGAGCAGGATGAGTTGGTGAAGCTGGGCGGATTCCCAACCGCTAGTTTTCTGGTTGATCTCAAAGCCGGCTATCAGATGGACTTCAATTTTCTCGGGCCGGTGCACCGAGACAGCACAGTGGGCGGCACGCACGGATATTTGCCGGAACACCCTGAGATGCGCGCTTCCTTCTTTGTGGCCGGAGTTGGAATTGCACACGGCAGGAACCTTGGAGTGATCGACATGCGGCAGATCGCTCCGACCCTGGCGAAAGCTCTCGGGTTGAGCTTGCCCTCGGCTGAAGGCAAGCCTTTGGCTGTTCGATAGGTTGCAACTCTGCCAGCACGATGTCCCAAGAGCTTGGGAGATGCCGGGAATCGCCGCACGCCGTGCTGGGATTCTTCACTCCCTACGGTCGCTCGCGCAGATCAATCTTGAAAGCAACGGCCATAGAAAAAGCTCTCTTGAAACAACCTTTCGATAATCCCTGGTGCGAGGGACCTTGTGCGACCGCCCTAATAAGTTAGTTTTTTTCTTTCCGACGGCGAGACTTTGACGTCACGCTCCCACTTCAATACCGGAGGCACGAATCCTGTAGGCCGTTCGATGGAGACATTTAGAAATGTTGGCTTCTCTTGAGCCAGCGCCCACTTTATGCCTTCCTCGATGTGCGCATTGTCGCTGATGTTAATTGCATCGATGCCGAACCCTTTGGCGACGGCGACTGAATCAATCGGGCAGAAATCTACGGCAAAGTATTTCTCGTCAAAATAGAGCCGCTGAATGGTCTTGATCCAGCCGTAACAATTGTTCTCGAAATTAACAAATATAATCGGCAGGCCTAGCCGCTTGGCAGTTTCCAAATCACCAAGAGCCATTGCCAAACTGGCGTCGCCCATCAGAGAAAATACCGTGGCACCGGGCCTCGCCACTTTAACACCAATCGCGGCCGGCAAGGCATAACCTAAACTACCGTGGGCTCTGGGCAGTACATTCCATCTGCCGGCCTTCTTCAACCTAAGATAAGACGAAAGGTATGGGGTAGGAGTGCCCGCATCACCTACGAAGATCGTATTGTCATCCGTCAGTTGTTCCAATGCGCCGAAAAACCTGCATGGAAGAACCAAGTTGCTATCGGTGAGCATTTCCTGCTCAATTCTTTTTCTTTTTTCGGCAATTTTATTACAGACCCACGAGTTCCACGTGTCGTATTGGTCAGCCGTACGGCCTTTTGCCGCCTGCATTTCACGATTCAAGTGACAGAGGAACTCGTTAACGTCACTCACGATAGCTACATCTACAGGCACGTTCAGTCCTATCCCATCCTCGCCTATGTCGACCTGAATCACCTTGGCATCTTTATTGATTGCTATCTTGCCCATCGTGGTCACGTTGTTGAGCTTTGACCCTAGTACTAAAACAAGGTCAGCCTGCTGGATAATTGCTAACCCCTCCTCCGAACCGCCGTTTGATCCAATAACTCCAACCGCATTGTTCGCGAATTCTTGAACACTGCCTTTTCCATTCACCGTTGTTACCACCGGAACGCGGAAACCGGATATAAACTGCTCCAACTGCTCATAGGCGTCGGAGAGGTGCACGCCGCCCCCCGCCAAAATGATCGGGCGCGCCGACTGACAAAACAGATCAACAACTTTGTCGATATCCTGGCTGGTCGGCCCGTACCTGAAAGGCGCCTGAGACGAAGTCGACTCAAGTGCTCTCAACTCTTTCGCCGAGAACTCTACCGGCTCCTCCAAAATATTCTCCGGTAGTGCAAGATGCACTGCTCCTGGGACGCCTCCGGTAGCCATTCGGAAGGCTTTTCGAAATAGCTGGGGAATTTTGGAAGCCACTCTTATTTTGGTGTTCCATTTGGTAACAGCCTTGAACAGCAATTCCTGGTCAACATCCGTCAACGCGTTAGTCTGTTCGCTGCTCATCGTGATGTCGGACGACAGGCATATCATGGGGATGCAGGAATTGTTGGCCTCGCTTACGGCTGGAATTACATATAGAGCTCCGCCGCCGCTTGGCGTCTCAACCACCCCCGGCTTTCTTGATACACGCGCGTAGCCATCGGCCATGTATCCTGCATTACGTTCGTCCCGGGTCAGGATATGTTGAACCTCCGCGGTTCGGCCCGCGAAGGAATCGTGGACATTCATGCTGGTATCCCCGGGGACTCCGAATACATGTTTAACCTTGTGCGCGATCAACATTTCTACGACTGCGTCCGAACCCCTCATGAAACGTCCTCCTGATGTGTGCAGGCATCCCTTCGCGTTCTGCCTCAACACGCACAACTGCGGCGCGTGTCGGGAACCCTGGCAACAGAGCTATATTCAGTTCAGCTTGCGTGAGTGCCGGCGAAGCTTCGGTCTATCGCTATGCTCGCAGTTTGCGGGTTTTGACACAACCGTTTTTTCGCTCGAACCTGATCTCTGACCGCTCAAGGAATGAATCGCGGAGTATAAAGTTCCCATCCTACGTTCGAGATTGCGCGGAAAGGCCGCGACAGCGGGGTTCGCGAGGCGGGCCGCCGCGATGTTAGGATTGGTTATTCCGAGAAGGCCGCGCCGCGAGCCGGGGTCCCCAGCGGCTTCGCTGCTGGGGTGGAGGGCCGGAGGGTGATCTATGCCCGCGCCCGGGCGCAAAGCGTGCTGGCAGTGCAACTGGGCTGGAAGTGAGCGCTATGAGATGGATCGGTCGGATTGTCGATCGTTGGCGATGGCCGGGCAGGAACCATGCACATTCCTGATGGCTACCTGAGCCCCTCCACTTGCGCTACGTGCTACGCGCTGGCAGCTGGTGGCTGGTACGCCGCGCTCAAGCGCATCAGACGTGTATTGTTCACTCGCGCCATCCCTCTTATCTCCGTTTTTGCAGCTTTCTGTTTTGTGCTCATGATGTTCAACCTGCCGCTTCCAGGAGGCACTACCGGCCACGCAGTGGGTGTGACAGCAGCAACAATCGTTCTTGGGCCTTGGGGCGCAATTCTGGCAACGTCGATTGCAATCGCCATTCAAGCGCTTTTTTTTGGCGATGGAGGAATCACGACCCTGGGAGCGAACTGCCTCAACATGGCGATCGTGGGCGCCTTCGTGGCCTATGTTGTCTATCGTCTGTTGTCGGCATCATCGGAATTGAACTCCCGCAGGCGCGTGATCGCCGCGGCGATAGCCGGCTATCTCTCAATTAACGCTTCGGCATTCATGGCCGCCGTCGAGTTCGGAATTCAGCCGATGCTCTTTCACGATGCCGGTGGGACTCCCCTATACGCGCCCTACCCGCTGCATATAGCCATTCCCGCTATGATGATCGGCCACCTGACTTTAGCCGGATTTGCGGAGGCATTCATCTCAGGCGGAATGGTTTCCTATCTACAGAAGGTGAATCCCGGACTGCTGCAGGGGCTTGCGGGCTTGCAACAGGGAAAAATTGAATTTCGCGTGCCTGCCAATGCGGGCATCAAGAATTTTTGGCTTGCCGTCGCATTGCTGATGATGGCTGCTCCGCTCGGAATACTTGCGGTCGGTACTGCCTGGGGCGAATGGTCGCCAGTTGATTTCTCCAGCCTTCAAACACGCGCTCAAATCGCCGCCGTTTCTCGGGGTCAAGCACCGCCCCAGGCCGTTCCCGCCGGCTTGCAGAAGCTATCGTCTTTTTGGACTGCACCATTTCCGAACTATGCACCCGCGTTTGTCAAGAGTCCCCATTTGGGATACCTGTTATCGGCAATGTTTGGGGTGGGGCTGTTCGGCGTGCTGTCGTTTGTCGCCAGTGTGGTCGCAAGGAGACGGAATCGCGGCGAGTTGAACTCATGAGCCGCCACTTCTTCATCGAGTCCACGATTCGCGCTTTTGCTCGTGCGCTTTCGCGTGCGCTTGCGTCAGAACAGTTGGTTGCGCGGCGCGGCCTGCTGCAAGCCCTCGATCCGCGGGTTAGAGTGATCGGTGTGTTTTCTCTGGTTTTGGCATCAACCATCAGCAGGCGCTTTTCGGTAATTGCATTGCTGTTTGTCGCGGCCGTGCTGCTTGCTTTGTCTTCGAGCGTCCGTCTGCAAACACTGATTAAGCGTGTGTGGCTCATCGTGCTCGGCTTTACCGGGGTGATCGCGTTGCCGGCAATCTTCATAACTCCAGGAATCACCGTTGCCAGTTTGGGCGGAGTTGCCGTGACTCAACAAGGATTGCGAACCGCCGCGTTGCTGATTCTACGCGTGGAGACCGCCGTGACGCTCACCACCACGCTTGTGCTCTGCACCCCATGGACTCATATCCTCAAGTCGCTGCGAGCGGTGCGTGTGCCCACGGAGATCATCACGATGCTTACGATGACGCATCGCTACATCTTCTTATTCATCGAAACCGCAAACCAGATGTTCGAATCAAGACAGAGCCGGATGATCGGGACACTGAGCGGCCCGGAGCAACGCCGTGTGGCTTCCAGAACCGCGGGCGTTCTGCTTAGTAAGAGTATCGACCTGAGCGAAGAGGTATATCTGGCGATGCAGTCGCGCGGCTTTCGTGGTGACATGCGACTGATTACGGAGTTTCGAATGCAAGCTCTTGACTATGCCGGGCTCGCTGGCTTCCTCGCTCTCGCCTGTGCTGCCGCATGGATGGGGAGGTGATTGCGATTGCCGCCGATCTTTGAGTTGCAGAACGTCAGCTTTAACTATGATGGCATCCCGGCTCTGCAATCGCTGTCTCTGGTCTTCGAGCCGGGGCAGCGTGTTGCACTCATTGGAGCCAACGGTTCAGGAAAGTCCACATTGTTGCGGCTCCTCGATGCGCTCTACTTTCCGACGGCGGGCTCCATTCAATTCATGGGTGAGCCGCTCACGCAAGAACGCCTGCGGAGCGACACGGTTAACCTGAACTTCCGGCGTCAGGTGGGATTGGTTTTTCAGAATCCGGATGTCCAACTGTTCAACCCCACTGTCTTTGATGAGGTTGCATTTGGCCCTCTCCAGTTGCGTTGGCCGAGAGCGGAAGTTTTGCAGCGAGTCAATGAAACGCTCGAACTAATGGGAATTTCCCATCTGAAAGAGCGCCCTCCACACCGGCTCTCCGGCGGAGAGAAAAAGAAAGTTGCCCTGGCTTCCATCCTGGTGATCGATCCGCAGGTGCTGCTGCTTGATGAGCCTACGGCGGCGCTCGATCCGAAAAGCCAGAGTCAGGTGGTTGACCAAGTTCAGGGATGGAAAAGCACATCCAAGACGGTCATCAGCGCCACCCATCAACTGGAGTTGCTGGAGGACATCGCCGACATAGTTTACGTGATGCAGAACGGCAACATCGTCGCCAGCGGCACGCCGACGCAGATACTATCGCACGAGGACTTGCTCACCCAAGTTAACCTGATTCACGCTCACCGGCACTCACACGGAGGGATTGTTCACTCGCACGCTCACTTTCACAGACATCTGCACAACGATCACGGCACGGAAGGCGAATGACGGCGGAGTGTCGGCGGGTCAGCTTCCGGATGGGCGACGATCTGCCCCGAACGGAAAATTACTTCTGCTACTTCCACCTCACGGC
>JBEKQP010000150.1:0-11162 GCA_049519595.1 Candidatus Korobacteraceae bacterium
ATCGCCACGGATAAGAAGGTGGTGTTTGTCGGGATAGGTTCGGTAAAGGTAACCGTAGTACCGCTGTTGCCCAATCCGTTGTTGGTCACCACCTGCGTGTAGGTGATCGGATCACCCGCGTGTACCTGTGTGACGGACGGGGTGTTGGTAACCGCCAGATCAGCCTCGGTATTCACAGTCTCAACGGTAATGTTCGCGGTGGCGCTGTTGTTGCTGGGAACCGGATCGGAACAAGCGGCCGAGCTACAACTGGCGATAGAAACGGTTTCGCCGATAATGGTGCCGTTCGCCACCCCGGCATTAACTTGTAGAACAGGCGAGAAGGTCACCGTGCCGTTCAAAGCCACGCTGTCGCCGCTGTTCAGCGTGCAGGTGATCGTGGCCGGCCCAACGGTCCCAGCCGTTAGTGTCGTACAGGTCCAATTGGTCACGGCCGCCATTGAGCGGAATTGGAGGCCGGTTGGAATCTGTATAGTCACCGTGTAGGTGACGCCGTTGGCGGTGTTAGCGGTGATTGCGTTGGGCCCGTTGTTGGTCAGCACTTGGGTGTAAGTTATGTTGCTGCCAGGAATCTGCGCGGAGACCGAGGGGGTATTGGTCATCGCCAAGTCAGCCACGGCTCCGACCGTGTTGGTTACCGTCGCAGTATTGTTGGCGGAATTCGTGTCGGTCTGGGTCGTGGCGATCGTTGCCGTATCAGTGATCGTCGCGCCTGGGGTATCGCCGGCATTTACGGTTACGTTCAGGGTGAAAGTAGCCGTCGCACCTTCCGCCATGGTTCCGGTAAGGGTGCAGGTCGTGGCGCACGTCCAGCCCGTCGGCCCTGTAAGTGTGACTTTGGTCGTGTTTGCCGGGGTGGGGATCGTAAGAGTCGCGTTCGTTGCCGTCGCCGCGCCGTAGTTTGTAACCGTGGTGGTATACGTTATGGCTGTTCCCGGGGCGACAGGACCTGTGGGGGGGGTGATCGCGACGCCCAAATCCAGCTGATTCGCAGCGCCTATGTTGATCGTGCTGGTTGCCGAATTGTCGCCTGGGCTGGTTTCTAGGTTGGTTGGCGTCGGCCATGCCTGGGCTGTGTCAGTGACCGCGGTGCCTCCGGCACCAGTGGCATTGAGGACGACCGGGAAGATTACTGCGTTTCCCGGCGCCATGCTGGAAACATTACAGCTAATGGTTGTTCCTGTACTTCCAACAGTCGGCAGTGAGCAGCTCCAACCGGCGGGAATCGAGGTCAGCGATGCGAATGTCGAATTGGGCGGAATCGTTTCAGTGAAGACAACGTTCGGTGCGGTGCTGGGTCCATTGTTGGTGACGGTTTGAGTATAGGTAATCTGACCGCCAGTCACGACCGGGCTTGGAGTTCCAGTGTTGGTTACAGTCAGGTTAACGCCCGTATTGACTATTGTGACAACCGATGAGGTGTTGTTGGTGAGATTCGTATCGTAGGTCGTCGATGCCCCGACCGATGCGGCCGTTGTAATGTAAGTTCCATTCGTGATGGCCGGGCTAGTGTTCAATGCGAGCGTGATACTTGCCTGGCCGTTGAGCGCCAGACTTGGGTAGGTACAACTAATGGTTCCGCTTGCCCCGACCGCCGGCGTGACGCAGGTCCAACCGGCAGGCGCAATCACATATTGGAATGTGGTGTTCGCCGGGGTCGTCTCGGTAAATATGACGTCAGTCGCGCTCGGGCCGTTATTGGTGATCGTTTGTACCAGCGTGATGTTGTTGCCGGCCAACACCCATGTACCTGATGTGGCAGTAGTGCTGATTGCCAGATCGGCGCTGGTTCCTGAAGAAACGAGGTTGGTAACGTCACTAGCGCTGTCATTGGCGGTGTTGTATTCCCCACCACCGGAGACCGTCGCGGTATTAGTGACTGGCGATGTAGCGCTCGAAGAAACCGACGCAGTCACGGTGATGGCAGGATAGCTGGCCGCAGGGCCCAACACATCGGAGCGCGTGCAGGTCACCGTCTGTCCGGAGGGCGCCGGGCAGGTCCAATTCGTACCCGAGGCACCCGTAGGCGTCAAGCCAGTCGGCAACGTGTCACTCATGGTCACCATGCCGCTGGTGCTGCCATAGGCACTGACGTTACTCACTACAACGTTATAACTGCCGGTACTGCCTTTAACGAAGGCACCGCTGTGGGACTTGGCAATGGTGAGGTCCGGAAGACACAGCAAGCCTCCTGGTGAGACGGAAGACTGTCCTTGTGAGGCATTGAAAACGTAGATGCCCGGTAAGCCATAGGTGGATCCGTAGGGAACGCCAGGAGTTAGCGTTGTGCCGTTCGCGCCAGGGCTCACACTGGCACTGGCGGCTGCGCCGGAGAGCAAGACAACGCCGCCACCACCGCCGCCACCAGGTCCATGGCGGTTGACCAAAGCAAAGGGCTCGCTGTCCCACGCATCGCCGCCTCTGCCGCCTTGCGCTGTGATCGTCAGCCCGCTTTCGCCGCCGCTGCTGGAAAGGACGATGATGCTGCCGCCCGCACCGGCGCCGCCGCCGGCGTCATTCGATGTTCCAATGTATGAAGCCAGCCCGTTCGCCGTAATCGTGGCGCTCCCGCTGAGACTGCCGGCGCGGATCATGACAATTCCGCCGCCTGCCGAGCCGCTGCTGGCCTCATTATCCCCGTCGCTATTGTTGCGCGTGCCTGCGCCACCGCCGCCGCCCAGTACCACATGGTTGATGTTTGCCGGAAACGCCGACCCACCTAGGCCGCCTACGCCGAGGGTCGAATTCCAACTGTCGCCGCCGCCGCCGCCGTTGCCACCGTTGCCGCCGCCGCCACCGCCAGAATTTTCGTCATTGGCTTTGGGATCAGCGTCGGTGCCACCGCCGCCGCCGCTACCGGGGGCGCCGCGCGCCATGCCGCCGTTCGCCGCTCCGCTCACGCTGTCTGGGTAATCCGTGCCAGTTTGCAGGAAGGTGCTCCCAGTATTGACCCAGGCCGGAGTTCCGGCGAACCCCTCTCCCTTGCTGCCATGCATACCCGCCACACCCCCGACCGCCCCTGTGTATGCGGTCGGTGATGTGTTAACAAAATCGCTGCCGCTACCGGTAGTAGCACCTGTCAATTGCATGCCGGCCGCGCCGCGGAATCCAAGTCCATTCACGCTTACAGTGGCGCTGCCAAGAGTGAGCGCTCCAGCCACGTCCACGGCCAGGATCCCGCCGGTTGAGCCGTTCCATGCCTGTGCTGTCAAACCGGAACTCAAGGTCGCGGACGAGTACTGCGGCACCCGAACCACCTGAAACGTAAACTGTCCCTGGCTGGCCGTAGCGGCGCTCGCGGTGTAGCTGAAGGTCAGGCCACCACTCGGTCCGGCACCGCTAATCGATATCGAGCCACCAGTGGTCGACGTGAAATTAGCGGCGGCGGTGACATACTCAAAGTTGCCAGTGTTGTTCAGGTTTGTGAAGCCGGCGCCATTCCCGCCGTTGCCATAGTTTGAACTGTCTGTGGAATTGATGCTCGCGCCCTGCATCTGAATGACAAGCAGCAGGTCGCCCTTCGTGATGGTCGTCGCGCTGCCTCCGGAACTGAGTGCGCCAACGGTAATCGATGTGGCGCCGGCATTGGCCGAACCGCTTCCCGGATAGTACGTGTTGATTACGCCGGTCAGCGTACCGCCAGCCGAGAGCGAAGCCGGAGGCGTGCAGGTGATGGCTACAGCATTCGCAATTGCCATAGCGGAATTGTTCAGAGTGTTGAGATCAGGTGGCGAAGTCGCTGCGACCGAGGCAGTATTCGTGTAACTGCCGCTCGCACTCGGCGTGGCCGTGAGGCTAATTTGGGCGCTCTGGCCCAAAGCCAAAGTACCGATCGAGCACGTGTAGCTCGGATAGCTCCCGGAACAAGTCGCCTGGCTCGATGAAATCAGCACACTGGTCAAGCCAGTTGCCGATAGCGTGTCGGTCAGCGTTACCCCTTGAGCCGTGGTCGGCCCATAGTTCGTAACCGTGACAAGGTAGGTGAGGTTCCCTGGGTAAGTGGACGAGGTGCTCGTGACCGTCACTCCTACATCCGCCTGTACCGGTTTTACCGATATCCCGGCCACGGCCCAGTTGGAGCTTGCGCTGAAAATTTCGGCCATCGGGATGCTCGTGGTCCCAGCGTGCGTGAAGCTGCTTCCCGAGACATCATTCGTCCCCGTGCCCGACTTCGTGAGCCACTCTTGCGTGTCCGGAACTGTGCCATCCCCCGTTGTGTAAGCGCTAATCGTCACCGCGCCACCGGTTGCAGTGACATCCATCGCGTACTCGTTAATGCTGCTGGGGATGTCCAGCATGGAATAGGCGGTCGCCGTTCCGTTGCTATCGCTGGATACGAACGTCCGCAAAGGCTGGTTCTGGTCCGCGCCGGTAAACGTGGTTGCGCCCACGACCGCGCCTACGGTCCCGGTTCCACCCGGCAGGTAAAAGCTGGCAACAATGTTGTAAGTGCCAACCACTGGCGCAGTCAGACTCCAAATTTCAACGCGCCGGGAGTTCGCAGAATCGTTGTGAGCCCCAACGAGCGTCAGCGCTGTTCCGTTATAGGTAATGCCGCTAACCGTAGCGCTGGTATTGCCCGTGATGTTCATTGACACGCCGACCACCAGCATCGTGTTTGTGCCTGAAGTGGTATGGCTAAAAGTCAGGCTCGGCGCGTACCCGGTCAGCTCCCCGGTAGTCGAACTGGCGGAGTCGAGAGCTACTTGCCCGAGCGCCGGCAGCGTGAAGGCCAGCGCGAACAGCAAGACCAATAATTTACTGCAGAGCAAGACTGTACGTGCGAAGAGGCGTCTTTCAACATCTGCCCGCCATTTACCAACGCGACTGGCCAGACTTGCAGCCACCCGGCCGAAAAGTAACGATTGCGCCCAGTTGCGGCACGGTGCCGTTCCAAGCTTCGCCAAGCGTGTACTTTTGCCGAACCTCTCTTCCTTGGCGACCGCCTTTCCAAGGATCTGGTGAAAGCGCACAACGCCATCGGGCTCCGCTGCTGCGTCTCCCTGTGTCACCACAGCGCCTTCGCGTACTTCGACTACACGGTGTATCCGGAAGTGTGTGCCGTCGGAAAACATCACGATGTCGCCTTTACACAGCGTTTCCGCGGCGACAGGTTGCACATGCACGATCTCTCCATCCCAGATGGACGGGGCCATACTTCTGCCCCGGGCCTGGAAACGGAATCCCATTCCGCCCGCAAGCAATTCCTTGCTTACCGCTCCAAAAAGCGCCGATTGTGATCTCTCTTCAGTCATCGAAGTTGAGAACTTTCTCGACCGCGCTCGGCTCAGGGAGGAAACGATAGCGGTAACAAGGAACAGAGTCGGCCAGTTCGTTCAAATACGCCAGGGTGTTTTCCAAATAGAGGTTGTTATAAAAGGGGACAAAACAGCGCGCAAACATTTCGGCTACGGCGCGGCTCTTGGGAAGAAGTTCGATCCGGTTCTCCGGGCCGTGCTCGATGACGACAATCCTTTTAATGGTGGCCTTCCCCGGCGATGCAAAGGCAGCTTCTCCGTGCCAGGGGGTGCCATACATCCAGGTTTGGCTGCCACTCCGACGCACAATGATACGGTCGTCACTCAAGACAGTTACATCGCGCAGTGACTTCCAAAGACGCGTTGTGGTGCTCTTGCCCGCCGTCGAGTGCCCAAGGAAGAGGAATCCGCCCCGCTCAGCATCCACCAGTCCGCTGGCATGAAACTCAATTCCTTTTTCGCACGCCAGGCGGTGCGTGATCAGCAATTCGTCAAGCGGGTATTCGAGGGGGTACAGGCAACTTTTGTCGGGGAAACATTGGCGACTCACAAGGATGGAGGCGCGGCGAAATTGCCGGTCTACACAGAGTCGTTTGTACGGATCAGCCCCAAAGACAGGGGTTGTGACATCGAAAGCGAATCCATCGCCGTCTTCATACACCGCCCAAAGTCCGCCCGAATCAAAGTGTTTCTTTGTCGCAAGCGGGCGCAGTGGCGGAACTCGCTCCACGGTGATCTCGATATCACAGGACGTCGCAGGGACTTGGAATAACGACATTTCCTGATCGAGACAAATGTCTTCGGTGGAAGCACCGCTCAGTCCAACGGAGATCTCGCCAATCGACACACAGGTGCGATGGAGGAACCGGCTAAGCTGGTTCACTGCCATTGGCAACGTCTCCTGTTGACACTGAAGCGTCATATTTCATCGACCGAAAAAGCGCGTTCACGAGGATTCTCAAGAGCCAATTATTCTGCACGCCATTACCGAACACTGGCTGCTCACTGGGCCCGCAAAATGAGTGCTCTTGCACGTTCCGAGGACTGCTTCCTCCGGACGCAGACTAATGGCGACAAGTGTCGGAGGTTCGTAAGGCTTTCTCCGAATGCCTTCCTTCTCAGATTTGCCCGCGTTGTTCTGCATATCCATCCCTATGCGCGCGCCGTCTCACAAGCCGCGCAACCAGAATCTCCTGTAGTCCTGTCCACTATCGGTAAGATTGCCCGCGAACCGATCCAACTATCTACATCAATTTCTCCGCGTGCAATCCGGCGGGCCGACTCGTTCAGTCTTGCGTATTCTCGACCACCGGCACAGTATTCGCATTGCCCGTGTTCAGGGACCCCTGTGCCCAGTGCTATCGCCTTCAGGTGCGCCACCTCACATAAGAAATCGACCGGTGATTCGGCGTCACCCTTCTCCAACTCGCCATTGGCGGGACACATGCTGCATAACGACTGAATACGGCAATTCGTGCACTTCGTCGGCCGAGTCCGTTTCTTCGTCCGAATGCGGAACAAGGGCTCTTCCCATGCGTGTTTCACGCCGCCCTGCCGAATATCGACCGTCTCCTGCTGCGCGAGCACACAAATGCCCATGTTGCCGTAGGGGTCGACCGCGAAGGAGTTCATGCCCCCACCGCAAAAATACACGCTATCGTCATGGGCGAGTGGAGGAGGCTGTTGCCGGTCCCTTTGCGCCAGCGTGCGATACTCGGCCGCCAACTTCGGCATGCTCATGTCGAGCGCCACTATCTCCTCTGGGGAGAGCCGCACCGCGAGCGGACTCTGCGAGCAATCTATGCGCGCGTTGATCAGCGAATCGAACTTGAATTCGGTGTGCAGCTCCTCTTCGGCAAAGCGTTTCATCGCCCACACTTCGTGCTTGTTGACGGTGGTCGACACGGCCTTCAACTTCAGCGGAAGACGGCGCTCGCGCAACAACTCGATCGCCTTCAGGCAACGATCGTAGGAGCCGGGAACGGACGTCAACGCCTCATACGTCTCTTTGCTGCGCCCGTACAAAGTGATCTCGATGGCGAATGGCGGCCATTCCGCAAGGTAGTCAGCGACGGTCTGGTTGATCAGCGTGCCATTGGTGAAAAGCGTGATCAGAAAACCCTTTTTCTTCGCGTATGTGTAGATCTCCAGGAAGTCTTTGCGCGCGAAAATCTCACCGCCCGTGTAAAGCAACCAGAAGCACCCCATCTCCGCTAATTCATCCAATAGACGGAAGTGTTCGTCCCGGCTCATCTCGCGACTGCGAGCTTCCTGATCTTCCAGGGCAACGTTGTTGTAGCATTGAAGGCAGTGAAGAGGACAACGGCGTGTCACTTCGATGGACACTTCGAGCGGCGCCCGCCCGCCACAATAGCGATCGTGGATGGAACGGCTAAACTGACTGTAAGTAGTCAAGTCCACTGCTTGCCTTCCGCGCGCCAGGCGCAACCTGCGATTAATCTCCGGGCCGGTTCTGATCTGATTCCGGGCCGGCAGCCTCATCGCCGTTATCTCCGCTCAACACCGCAACTAATCCTGCTGCTCGCATCTCATTCAGGAACCGAACGACGTCCGCGCGGGCATCCGACCCGCTGACTTCGTACTCCTGTTCAATCAGGCGCGTCAGCTCTTCCACGTCCTTTGGACTATCCAGTGCCGCCCAAATCGTTGTTCCCGTTGGGTTGAAGGTATAGATCGAAGCCAGATCGCCTACCCCTCCCCGCACCGGCACGACAAGCGTTTCGCCTGCAATCAAACGCGACACCACCACGTCTGAACGTACATATCGATCTGCCGTCGATGTAGAAGATGTGACCATCACGTGGTAACCAGTCCGGCATGCTCCCTGGTACTAATAACAGGCGCCCAACAAGAGCCCGAGTCATTACGTTGCCGCTACTATGAGATTGTGACTAATCTCAATGACACAATAGACTTATATCCTGCTAAACGCCCTACCAACAAGATTACGGTCGTAACCAGAGAGGTACACCAACGCGTAATGCAGACGGCCATGGTTAGTTAACACGATGAACTCATGGTCTGAGGTATTACCCTTAGAGATAGGCGGCAAAGTGCCCTGCATCGCCGTTCTGACGGCAGAAAGCGTGCGAAGCGATGCGGACTGACCGGTCCATGACACCTCAGTGGCCTACCAAAATTGGAAGACAGAGGTTACCTCGGTGCTACGCAACCTAATTGACACTGACGCTGTGCTCGGTTACATTTCGTGCAACTCACGCCTAAGCGCTAAGCTAGCGAGAGGAAGATCGTCCGGCAACGCTCTCGCCGTGCACTTCGCGATCTTGATGGGAAAGGAATTGTCCGGATGAGGTCTGGAATCAAAAGACTGGCCGCGCTGATCTTCGGGATAGCTGTCTTGACCTGCGGCCTAGCGGTTGCACAAACCGATATCGCTTCCCTACTGGCCCGCGCTGAACGCGGCGATGCGGAAGCGCAGAATTCGCTGGGACTCAGGTACGTGCTTGGGGACGGCATCGAGCAGGATAAGACAGCCGCACACCACTGGTTTGAGTTATCGGCCAAGCAGGGTTATGCAAAGGGCCAGTATAATCTCGCGGTGATGTTGGGATCTGGCCTTGGAGGACAGAAAGATCACAAGAAATCCGTAAAGTGGTATCGCAAGGCCGCCGACCAGGGGCTGAACGCGGCCGACTACAATCTCACCGACCATGGCTTCATGTTCTCGAACGAGATGGATGGAAATCAACAGAAGCGTCAGGAACGTCGCGAACAATAACCGGCTCACGTGCGTAGCGCTCGCGTGGCGGCAGGACGGCTCACACTGTAGCTTGCTTCGAAACCGTGTAATTGCCAAGCACGATATGATCCATGTGGGTCCGCAAGAAACAATCCAGGGCCTCGGCGGGCGTCAAAACAATCGGCTCGTTCTCGTTAAAGGACGTGTTTAAAACCACCGGGACCCCCGTTATGCGCTCGAATGCCTTGATCAGTTTGTGATAACGCGGATTGGAGCGCCCGCTCACTGTCTGCAAGCGTCCGGAGCCATCCACGTGGGTCACAGCGGGAATAACCGCGCGCTTCTCTGGGCGCACCGGATAGACCTGCACCATGAACGGGTCTGAACAACCACCCACAAAGTACTCGTCTAATGCTTCTTCTAGAATCGACGGCGCAAAAGGACGGAACTTCTCCCGGAACTTGATCTTCGTGTTGATGATCTCGCGCATATCGGCACGGCGTGGATCGGCAATGATACTGCGGTTGCCCAGGGCCCGCGCGCCCCATTCCATTCGCCCCTGATACCAGCCGACTACATCGCCCTGCGAAATGCGCTCAGCCGTCCAACAGCAGAGTTCATCTTCGCCAGCCACCACCCTCACGCTGCAATGCTGCGCCTGAAGGTCAGACTGGCGGGCCGCCAAGGCCTGTTGGATCGCTTCATCCCCATAACTGGGACCCCAGTAACCGTGCTCCATATGAAATGCGCGGGGCTTGCCGAGCAGCTGGTTCCAAACGTAATATGCCGCACCGAGAGAGGTGCCGTTGTCACCAGATGCAGGCTGAATATAGACGTTGCGGAAGGGCGTGCGCTCGCGAATTTTGCCATTAGCCACGCTATTCATGGAACAGCCGCCGGCCAAACACAGGTTCTCCAGGCGAGTCCTTCGGTACAACTGATTCAAGATGTGGAACACAGCCTCTTCATGCACGACCTGGAGCGACGCGGCGATGGCTTCATGCCTGGACTCCAGCGGCTCGCCATGCTTGCGTGCGGGACCAAGCAACTGCTCCAGTTTGGGCGAGTACACAGCGCCGATAACCGGTTCGCCATCGTCCCAGGTCATTGAAACGCCATCGTTGTGATGACGGAAATACGATAGATCCAGTTCAAAAAGACCACCGGGAACTAAACGCAACAAGCGGCGAAGCGGTTCGACATATTCGGGACGGCCATAGGGCGCGAGGCCCATCACTTTAAACTCGTCACCATACTTCATGAATCCCAGGTGCTGCGTGATCGCCAGGTAGAGCAGACCCAGGGAGTGCGGAAAATATACCTTCTCGATCAACTCCAGGCGGGAACCTCTCCCGACCGCCAACGAGGTACTGACAAAATCGCCGAAGCCGTCGATCGCACAGACCGCGGCTTCCTCAAACGGCGAAACGAAATAACTGCTCCCCAGGTGGGCAGGATGGTGCTCGACCCACTGCATGCGGTGCTGCACGTGGCCGCGCTCAAGCCCCAGCGTATCGGCAATGCGCGCCGGCAGTTCTTGCAGACGCACCGAGTTTTTCACGCGATCTTTGACCAGCGACAGCTTCGGCCCCTTGCCAAGCATGAATAGAGCTTTTCGCAAGAGGTTTGCCTTAGGGTTACGCGACACGGCAAAATAATCGATCTCGGACGGATTGATCCCCGCCATCGCCACGCACGCCAGGATCGAATCGCGAGGAAACCCGGCCCAATGCTTGATGCGGCGAAAGCGCTCCTCTTCCACCGCGGCCAGCAGTTCGCCATCGCGGATGAGCGCCGCCGACACATCGCCGTGGTACGCGTTGATTCCAAGAACAATCATGGCTTCAGAGTTCGCTTGCCACCCGCGTCAACCGCGGGTCTGGCTCGAAACGGCCGCCCAGATGCCGCTCTGCCCAGTGGCCGAGCACGACCATTTGCCAGAGTCGGGCCCAGGACAAGCGACGGGCATCGAAATCTGCTTGCATGCGGGAAAGATCAACTTGCGGCAGCAGGCTCGCTTCTCGTAGTTTGACGATACCCTCACGAACGAAGTCGCGCAGCGGTCCGTGCATCCACGCATCCATTGGCAGTTCGAACCCCTGCTTGCGGCGCGTGTAGGTCGTCACCGGCAGCAGGTCGCGTGTGGCCTGTTGCAAAAGTTCCTTATGCCGTCGCGCGACTCC
>JBEKQP010000151.1:0-11128 GCA_049519595.1 Candidatus Korobacteraceae bacterium
CCTGCACCAGAGGTGCTGACGGATGGTCAGCCAGGACGCTTCTGGGGGGCATGAGCGGCGGAGGGACCGTATCGGTTCCGCCGCCGGCCGATGCGATTGCCGTAGCGTGAAACGTATACAAACTCGAGGGCTCCGCGTGCTGCGCCCGCACGCGTCCGTAAACCACGATCCCTCGCTTCTCAAGCAGACCGCGCATCAGTTTGGCGGCAAATTCGGCCGGGTCATCGATGGCCAGCGCCTCTGTTGCCCCGGGATCGCCCAGCGGTATCGAACCCCAGATGGTAAGGTGATTTGAACCGGGCTCGCGATTGATAAGGAGCTTGCGAGGTTCAGTCGCAGGGCTCGTGGTCACGCGGTTGTCAATGCGGTAATAGTCGGCGAAGGGCGCAATGCTGACGTAGGCGCGCTCTCCTATGTGCTCGGCCGGCATCACGCTGACGAACATGACACTATCATTGATGGTCAGTGCGGAAACCGGTGCGCCCCATCCCCAAAGCAGATCATCCTGTGCCCAGCCTTCGCCATAACGCTGGAGAATGAAATAGGAGTCGTCGGCCACCAAATCGCCGTCGATCACCTTTACCCCTCGTGCTACCAGCTGATCAGCAAGCTCTTCCAGCACGCGAAGCGGCGGCATCTTGCGTTCGGTCCGCAGATTGAAGGGCAGGGTCCGGCCGCTCAGGTTGGGGTCGCCGCGGCCGACGATCACCAGGTCGCCGGAGAGCCGGCCATAACGATCCACAGCTCCCGTACTCTCAAGCGTGGTGCGGAAGCGGTACTCAGGTCCGATCAGGGCAAGCACCGCACCCGTAGTGAAAAGCTTGGTATTAGAGGCTGGTATGAACAGTTTGTCGGCATTGAGAGAATAGACGGTTTTGCCGCTGCCGAGGTCCACGACCTCGATTCCCCAGACCGCCTTGGCCACGTCGGGATCGGCGAGCAGTTCTTCAATGCGCTTTTGTGCGCCCTTGTAATCTGCGGCGACAACCTGTACCGACAGCAGAAACGTGAGCAGAAGACCGCAAAACTTGCTCGCACGCAGCATAACCAGACCTGCACGATTGTAGCATCGTTCCCGCGTCTGTTTCGCCATCGCCCCGGAAACATTCGGCGGCCCGGGGTCCTCAACGGCGCCCGCCGCTGCCGTTGCCGGGGTGAAGGCGGCAACTCGTTTTCGCTCCTGCACTTATTTGCAAAAACAAAAACTATTGCGGCTGCTCCTGAGGGTAGAATTCGCTCATGCGGCAAGCGTTTCAATGGAATTTGGGCCGTCGGTCACTGCAACTTGGCCGGCGAACCCTGGTGATGGGCATTGTCAACGTAACCCCCGATTCGTTTTCCGATGGCGGACACTTTCTTTCTCCGGAGCGTGCCCTCGAACGCGCCCTGCAACTGCTCGGGGAGGGCGCCGATATCCTCGATCTGGGCGGCGAGTCAACTCATCCGGGCGCGTCCGTTCTGGGAGTGCGGCAGGAGCAGGATCGCGTACTTCCCGTCATCGAGGCGGTCAAGCGCGAACATCCTGAGGCCATCATCTCCATCGACACCTACAAAGCGGACACCGCCGCCGCGGCCGTCGAAGCGGGAGTCGAGATCGTCAACGATGTCAGCGGGTTGATGTGGGACCCGGCCATGGCCGCTGCCATCGCCGGACTCGGCTGCGGCGCGGTGCTGATGCACACGCGCGGCACTCCCCTGGAATGGAATTCATTGCCGCCGGAGCCTGACCCGGTTGGATTCGTGCTGCGCGGACTGACCAACTCGGCCGGGCTGGCGGGTCGCGCCGGAATTGCCAGTGAACACCTGGTGCTCGATCCGGGCTTCGGCTTCGGCAAACGCTTTGACGAGAACTATCCGCTGCTGGCGCACTTGGCGGCTTTTGCGCAACTCGGGTATCCGCTGCTGGTCGGCACTTCGCGCAAAGCCTTTATCGGCAGAACCGTCGCCGGGAGACTCGCCGAACTCGGCATCTGGCATCCCAGCTCGGAAGTGCCGATGTTACCGCCGTCCGAACGCCTCTCCGGCACGCTGGCGTCCGTGGTCGCAGCCGTGCTGCACGGGGCTCACATCGTGCGAGTGCATGATGTAAGGCCAGCGGTCGAAGCGGTTGCCATAGCGGACGCCGTGCTGGCGGTCTCGTAAGTTCCGCCCGGGCCGTGACAAGGGATTTTGCTGGTGCTAAGGCGATTAATCGTCAATTGCACTCTGCTGCGATCCATCAATCACATCTGGCAATTCGGCAACCTACCTGCACTTTCTGGCCATCTCACAAACGTTTGTAGCTGGATTTGGAAAGGCCGGAAATGGCACGAAAGTACGGAATCTGCTTCGTTGTTGTTGTGGCTGCTTGTTGTTTAATGCTGGCGGGATGCGGCTCGGGCCAACCGAGTTCCACAACTGCAACCAACGCCAGTCCCAGCACTGATACACCCGCAGGCACGCCCACCACGCCTACTGCGCCAGTAAACAGCACCCCCACGCCGCCTGTGAGCAGTCCGACCAATCCGCCAATTGGCTACGTGTACGTTGGCCAGAACACAAATCCAAACGGGATTGCCGCTTTTGCCGTGCAAGCCGACGCCTCTCTGACCCCTGTGAGCGGCAGCCCATTTCCTGGGCCGTCGAACAATATTGTAGGCAATTCCGAGTTCCTCTTCGGAACCGATAGAACGAATATCGCGACCTACGCCCGACAAGGGAATGGAGTGTTGAGCACGACATCATCAATAAATGGTTCAGCTTGTGCAGGTTATCCCGGTTACTGGGTTACGGGGCTTACATTGGACCCCCGCGGCAGTTCTCTTTATGCAGGTCAGGGTACCAGCCTGGACAATTGCCTTTCCAGCTTTGCCGTTCAGGGCGACGGCTCACTTGCCTTTCAGTCCAGCATAGACATTGGGCTTGCTACGATTTGGTCCCTCCAGTTCTCGCCGACCAATCAAGTGGCCTACGGTGCGGGATGTGCGCGTATGCAATGGGTGCTTTACGCTTTCCAGCGCAGTTCAGATGGCCAGTTGATCTCCTTTTCTAATCTTGCTCCTGGCGTAACGCTCGCCATCCCGCCCCCGAATGCGGGCAATGTTTTCGTGTGTCCGCTCGCCAGTGCAGTTTCAGCAAAGGGATACTTGGCGGTTGCGTACTCAGAAACTTCATTAGATACATACCAAAATCTCAGCGCCGACATTGGCATTTATCAAATCAACGCATCTGGAACCCTGACGCCGGTCTCCTATTTAGCAAACGCGACCACATTCACTACGATTACTGCGCTCAACTTCGATCCAACGGGAACCTATTTGGCTGTTGCCGGACAGAACGGAATTGAGACGTTCAATCTCAATTCCAATGGAACGCTTTCGCACATCGGCAGTGCTGTAGAACCAACCATCAGCTTTATCGACGCGCGATGGGACAACAACGGATACCTATACGCGATCAGCAATGCTGCTCTCTACGTCTTCACATCGAACAGTGGAGTATTAAGCCTTGCAGGAACTCCATACCCGATTCCTGCCACCAGTCTCGCCGTGCTCCCGGTTGATTCCAATCAAAATTGACACCGTTTTTTGCAAAAGGTCACGCTTCCGACGCTAATTGGCGTAAACAGTGGTATCACTTGTTTGCCCAAAACAGGAATCGCATGCCAAGACTGAGGCTAGAACTGCTTTTGTGAGTCGAGCAGGATGGTAACTGGACCCTGGTTGACGAGTTCGACCTGCATCGAAGCCTGAAACTGTCCGGTCTCGCAGCGCAGTCCGCGCGTGCGTATTTTTTCCACGAAGTACTCGTAGAGCTGGCGCGCGCGTTCGGGGCGGGCGGCATCGTCGAACGAGGGCCGGCGTCCGCGCCGCACGTCCCCGTACAAGGTGAACTGCGAGACAGCAAGGATTGCTCCCCCGGTCTGGGAAACGTCGAGGTTCATCTTGCCATCGGCATCCTCAAAGATCCGCAGAGTGCAGATTTTCTCCGACAGGTAATCGGCATCGGATTCAGAGTCGCTGACCGAGACCCCGAGCAGAACAAGCAATCCGTTGGCGATGTCTCCGACAGTCTGGTTCTCCACCATCACCCGGGAGCGGCTGACGCGTTGCACGACGGCTCGCATGCGATGAGCATAGCTAGAAAGAGCGGCTAACGTCATACGGGCGAACCAGAAAGGGCAATAGCTGGGCTTGGGGCCGTATTTCCACGCCTTAGCTCGCCGGCACAGCGACAATTCAGGCACAGCGACAATTCAGGCACAGCGACAATTCAGGACCGGGCGACTTCCGCCACGAGTCGGGAATCGGGTCGTGGAGGCCAGGGGTTGGCATCGGGAACCGGGTCCCAATCGAAGACGTTGACCACGGCTTGGGTGAGCAGGTAGGATGTGTGACTGGAGTCTCCAAGCCAACCCGGCTACAAACGGCTGCGCCGTGCAGGTCTGCATGCGCGACTCCAATCCGTAACCCCAGCTCGGGCGTGATAAGGTATGCTTTGTGTGTGCTGGGAGATTTTGTTCGATTTATGCGGTAGGAGGCGTCACGCGAAATGGCATCATTAGAGGAAAAAATTAAGCAGATCATTGTGGAGCAGTTGGGCGTCGACGAGGGCGAGGTGACCAGTAGCGCTTCATTCGTGGACGACCTTGGTGCCGACTCGCTGGACACAGTTGAGTTGGTGATGGCCTTCGAAGAGGCGTTCGAGATCGAAATTCCGGACGAAGACGCCGAAAAGATTCGCAGCGTTCAAGATGCCGTTGATTACATCGGCAAGCATTTACCAGCCAAGAAGTAGGCGGTTCAGCTTTGGCTTACCCGGAGTAGGGAGTTGCGGCCCCGGCAGATGCAGGTTCCGCCTGCGATGATTCGGTGCGCCGGGGGCATTGAAAGTTTTGCGATTTTGTCACCCCGCTTCAGGGGGGAAGGAGAGAAGCTTCAATGGCTTCGGTAGATGAGAAGGTAAAGCAGATTATCGTGGAGCAGCTTGGCGTCGACGAGGGCGAGGTAACGGCGACCGCGTCGTTTGTCGACGATCTTGGCGCTGACTCCCTGGACACCGTCGAACTGGTCATGGCCTTTGAAGAAGCGTTCGACATTGAGATACCCGACGAAGACGCGGAGAAAATCCGCACCGTCAAGGATGCCATCGATTACATCGGGCAGCACGCGAAAGGCAAGTAGGTGAACCGTCGAGTCGTAGTTACCGGCATCGGATTGCTCTGCGGCGTAGGAAACAACTGCGAGGAAGTGTGGTCGAGTCTGATGGCCGGCAAGAGCGGCGTGGCCAAGATCACTTACTTCGACACTTCTCTGTTTCCCTGCCAGATAGCGGCTGAAGTCAAGAATTTCGATCCGCTTAATTTCATCGACAAAAAAGAGCTGAAGAAGATGGGACGCTTCATCCATGTCTGCCTGGCGGCCACGGATGAGGCAATGAAGGCCTCGGGCCTGAAGGTGACGCCGGAAATCGCTACCCGCGTGGGCGTGCATATCGGCTCGGGTATCGGTGGCTTTGACGTCATCGAACGAGAGCATAAGGCGCTGCTGGAAGGCGGTCCGCGCAAGATCTCGCCCTTCTTCATTCCGGCGTCAATCGTGAACCTTGCGGCCGGGCACGTCAGCATCCGTTACGGCGCGAAGGGCCCGAACGAAGCTACCGCGACCGCTTGCACCACCAGTGCGCATTCCATCGGCGATGCCTTCAAGATTATCCAGCGCAGTGATGCCGACGTGATGATCGCCGGCGGTACGGAAGCTGCCATCACGCCGATGGGCGTTGGCGGATTCTCTGCCATGCGGGCTCTGTCCACGCGCAACGATGATCCGGAGCGCGCCTGCCGTCCCTGGGACAAGGATCGCGACGGATTCGTTATGGGCGAGGGCGCTGGTATTCTGGTTCTGGAGGAGTTGGAGTTCGCCAAGCGCCGTGGCGCGCCGATCCTGGCCGAGTTGGTCGGCTACGGCATGAGCGCCGACGCCTATCACATCACTCAGCCCTCTGAAGATGGCGATGGCGGCTTTCGCGTGATGATGAACGCAATTTGCGACGCCAAGTTGAGCCCCGCCGATATCGGCTACGTTAACGCGCACGGCACATCAACTCCAATCGGAGACATTCTGGAGTCGCGTGCCATCCGGCGTTGTTTCGGCGAACGCAAGATCCCCGTCAGCTCGACCAAGTCGATGACCGGACACCTGCTGGGCGGCGCCGGCGGGATGGAAGCCGGCATCACCGTACTGTCGCTGCGGAACCAGGAACTGCCGCCAACCATCAATCTGGTGAGTCAGGCTCCGGAAACCGAAGGCATGGACTTCGTGCCGAACAAGCCGCGCAAAGCATCGTTCGACTATGCGCTCACGAACTCATTCGGTTTCGGTGGAACCAACGGCTCGCTGGTGTTTAAACGCTGGAGCGAATAGCTCTGTCTTTACCTTGCAAAGGCACGGCTTATCCGTGCCTTTAATTTTTTGCACGCGGAAGACCGGGAAAGATTGAAGCTGCTGCATATACCGCTTTGAGTTTTTGCGCGCAGAACCCCGCGCACAATGCTGTACTTCCTGCGCTATCAGGCCCCTAGCTCGCCAGGCAAAACCAGGGATGATGTATCCCGGAGTCATAATTTCGGTCGACGCGACCATCAGGGAACGGCTATCTTAAGCGAAACGAAAAAGGAAATAGCATCCCGGGTTTTGCCGTAATCGCGATGGATGAGGAAATCAAACTGGCGGCCGTCCCTGCGGAACCGCGATTCAGCCTGAAGCAGCGCATCGCTCTCTGGGTGGTTCCCTGGCTCACTCGCGCCCTGCTGACGCTGCTCGGTAGCACGCTCCGCTTCGAACACAGCTGGGAGGGCGATCCTCCTCTGCCAGAAGACACCGATATGCCTCCACGGGGGACGATCGTGCCTTTCTGGCATGGATGCATTTTGCCAGCGGCCTATTACTTTCGCGGGCGGGACATAGCGATCATGGTCAGCAACAGCTTTGACGGCGAGTTGATTACACGTGTCGTCAATCGCCTGGACTTTAGAGCCATTCGCGGCTCCAGCACACATGGCGGGGCGCGCGCCCTGGAGGGTATGGAGGAACAGGCCGCGCAGGGAGTGCTTACAAGCTTTACGGCCGACGGTCCGAAGGGACCTCGCTTTGTCGCCAAGTACGGGCCACTGCTGCTGGCGCGGAGCACGCAACGACCGATCTACTGCTTTTATCTCGCTCCACGCCGCGCTTGGCAGCTGAATACCTGGGACCGCCTGCTGATTCCGAAGCCATTCACCAAGGTGCATCTGCGTTGGTCAAAACGCATCGACGTAGCCGCTGATGCCAGTCGGGAGGAGTTCGCGACTTCTTATGGAGAGATGCAGGCGGCGCTGGAAGGTGTGCGTCTTGAGGCGGAACGGCGGGCGAGAAGTGAGTGAAGATCGACGATTCCAGTTGCAAGATTGCCTTTTGCGTCGCGCTGTTCGGTAATGGCTTTTGCGAAGAAGAAGCGAGTCCTGCGGCTTGAAATTCCTTTTGTTGACAATCTCCTGTCAGAGTGACTAGAGTCAAAGCGACTCCTAGTCGAAGTAATTTGTGTCGCTGCCTCATGGCAGCGAATCGCTCTTTTCAATTCTGTGTTCGCGCGTCCGCAGACGCTCAAGGCTGCGGACTGGGAAGCGGGTGAGAATCCCGCGCTGCCGCGCAACTGTAAGCGAGTCAAAAGCGAGTGCCATCACTGCCTCGCTCGAGAACCGCCGGCCACTGTGCACCTGTAATCCGCATGGGAAGGCCGTTGGGTCTGGAATCCGTTGGGCTCCGGACGTGCTCGCCAAGCCAGGAGACCGGCGCGAACGCCGACAAGAACCTCTTTCGCGTGCAAAGGAGGATTGTTATGCGAACGATCCGTGCGTTGTTTCTGCTGGCGTTAGTGAGCGCCGCTCTGGTTTTTCAACTTTCCGCTTCCGAAATCAAGATCCAAATTGTTGATCCGCATTCCGCTTTGGTTGGCTCGGCCCGGGTGACGCTGTACAGTCAGCAGAAAACCGCGCCGATTGCCGTCCGCTCGGCCACCGCCAACGGAGTTGCCGAATTCCACAACTTGCAGCCGGGACGCTACCGCGTGCAGGTGCTTGCGCCCGGATTCGCGCCGGCGACGCAGGAGATCACGCTCGAACAGACGGCCTCGCTGACCGTGCACCTGAAGCTGGCCAGCGCCGAGCAGACGGTATCGATCACGGCGGCGGCAACTCCGGCAACCGGAGTCGAAACCGGCAGCGATGTTTCGATCATCGATTCGGCCGAACTGAACACGCTTCAGCCGGTATCGACCGGCGAAGCTTTGCGCTTCGCACCCGGCGCGGTCATCTCCGATACGGGTCAGCGCGGCGGCCTGACTTCGCTATTTGTGCGTGGCGGAGAATCGACCTACAACAAGGTGATCATCGATGGTGTGCCGATCAATGAGCCTGGAGGAACATTTGACTTCGGCGTGGTTTCCACTTCGCAGTTTGATCGCATAGAACTGCTGCGAGGCAGCCAGAGCACGCTTTACGGTTCGGACGCGATGACCAGCGTCGTCCAGGTGTTCAGTCGCACCGGGAGCACGCGTGTACCGCTGTTCACATTCGGGGCCGATGGCGGGACGTTCGCAACGGCTCACGGTTACGGTTCGCTCTCCGGCGCCGTGAACCACTTCGACTACAACCTGTTCGGCGACCAATTCAATACCCAGGGGCAAGGCGCCAACGACAGCTACTCGAATTCCACCGAGGGTGCCAATCTCGGATACGCGTTTTCTCCCAAGGTGCAGTTGCGCTTTCGCACGCGCCACAGCACCAGCCGTACCGGCGGTCAGGGTGAATATAACTTTTCGCAGGGAGTTCAACTGCCGGCCGGAGATTCCAATCTGCCGCCGGACACCAACGCCTTCTCGCGGCAGAATAATTTCCTGGCCTCGACCGAGCTGAGCGTTGCCGCCGGTGAGCATTGGTATCACCGTTTCAGCGGATACGAATACCATCACACCGATCTCTTTCAGCAGGACGTGCCAGTGAACCCGGTTCGTTTGGGTATCGTGGACTTCTGCTTCGATACCGATGTCTTAGGCAATCCGATTAACTGCAAAAGTACGAACGACTACAACCGCGCGGGATTCAACTACCAGGGCGAGTACTGGGCTCGCGATTGGGCGCGCACCGTCTTCGGCTATGAGTTTGAGGATGAAAACGGCTTCTTCGGCGATCCCAACACTGCGCCCATCAGCCATGGTCTGCGGCTCAACCATGCTGTCTATGGAGAAGAGTTGATCTCCTGGAAGCGGCTCTCAGTGCAGGCTGGAGCGCGCTATGTGCACAACGAATATTTCGGCGATCGCGGCGTGCCGCGCGTGGCCGCCAGCTACCTGCTCATCCGCGGGGGCGACGTCTTTTCCGGGACTCGGCTGCGCGGCAGCTTCAGTGAAGGCATCAAGGAACCAAATTTTCTGCAGACCTTCGGCGAGCAGATCTTTGGCATCGTCGGCAATCCCAATCTCAAGCCGGAGCAGAATAACGCCTTCGAGGCCGGAGTGCAGCAATCGTTCCTGAAGGGGAAGTACTCCTTCGACGCAGTTTATTTTAATAATCAGTTTCACGATCGAATCGACACCAACGCCACCTTCACGCAATACATAAACATCGATAAATCGATGGCGCAGGGCGCGGAAGTGACATTGCAAGCGCGGCCCACGGCACGCCTGCAGGTGCGCGGAGCCTACGTCTACGACTCGACACAAAACCTGACTGGCTCGGCGGCGGGAACACCATTGCTGCTGCGGCCGAAGCATTCCGGCAACGCCCTGGTCAGCTACACGCGGCGAAAATTCGGGGCGACCCTGGGTGGGACGTTCATCGGGCGCCGCGCGGATTCGGACTTCTTTGTGCTTCCCGTGCCGCTGACTGCGGTGGCTGGTTATGCCCGCCTGGACGCCGGCGGTTGGTACGCGATTAAACGCTATGTGACCGCTTATGCCAACGTGGAAAACCTTCTGAACCAACACTACGAAGATGTGCTCGGCTATCCCGCGTTGCGCGCTACCTTCAGGGCCGGATTGAGATTTAATTTGGGAGGTCAGTAGAGCCAGCGTTTCGAAAGACATATCCGGTGCAGATTGACAGCCCCGGATATGTCGAAACATCGCCGGGACGCGCTACCCTTCCGGCGAAGCCGGAGGTTGGGATCTGAGAAGCGATCAGGCTTTCTTTCGCAGCAGGTCTTCCGTTGTGCCCATTGCCCGCTGTTTTCTCAGGTCGCGCAATTCGTCAACCTGTCTTTTGTCGAGCGCATGCCGTCGTCCCAGTTGGTGCGTCACCAGGGAGATGCGGGCGAAATGCTCCACGGTTTCCATGTGCATGTAGGCGGTAAGCAGGTCCTCGGCGTAGGTGACCACGCCGTGGTTTGCCATTAGGATCGCGTTGTTGCCGGTGATCAGGGGGGAGAGCCCATCACAAAGCTCTGTGCTGCCGGGCAGTGCGTAGCAAGCCGTGGGCACGCGGCCCAGGGACAGTTCGACCTCGGAGATCAAGGGCTCATCCAGGGCCAGGCCGGCGGCGGCAAAGCCGGTCGCCGTGGGCGGATGCGCATGCACCACAGCATGAACATCACCACGTAATCGGTAGATGAGCAGATGCATCCTGAGTTCGGTGGAAACCTCGCGCGTACCCGCCAGTTTGCGCCCATCTTGATCAACCAGAACGAGATCTTCCAGACGCAACATGCCCTTGGACATGCCGGTCGGCGTCACGAGAATGGACTTGCTGCTTACGCGCGCCGAAATATTCCCGTCCGTGGCCGCCACGAAATTTTTCTCGTGCAGCAATCTGCCGATTCCCAACATTTCCTGTCTGAGTTCTAACTCGCTCATTTTCGGCCCATGCTGCAGCTGGAAGGATATCCCGTGGGCGATATAGTAACCTAGCTCCCGCCGGTTGGCCAAGGATTTGCTTCCGGGAAACCTGAATTCAGTTCTGCTCGCCGTCGCCATGCCATTGCTTGCCCGTGCCGCTGAAGATCCGAAGCACATTCTATAATCGAGCCGTGCTGGTCGCTGACTTCGATTTCCCTCTGCCTGCCGAACTGATCGCTCAGGAACCCCTGGCGGACCGCGCTGCCGCCCGCCTTCTCCACCT
>JBEKQP010000152.1:0-11057 GCA_049519595.1 Candidatus Korobacteraceae bacterium
GGTAGTCGATATCGGCGGCGGCACGACCGATATCGCGGTGATTTCGCTCAGCGGCATCGTCTACTCGCGCTCGGTGCGCATGGCCGGCAACCAGATGGACGAGTCGATCATGAATTATCTGAAGCGCAAGTACAATCTGCTGATCGGTGAGCGCACGGCAGAGCAGATCAAGATCGAGGTCGGCTCGGCTTTCCCGCTGGAAAAGCCGCTGACCATGGAAGTCAAAGGCCGTAACCTCATCGAGGGCGTGCCCAAGACCCTCACCGTCGACGACGGCGAAATACGCGAAGCCCTCAGCGAATCGGTTTCGACCATCGTCAATGCGATTCGCGTTGCGCTGGAACGTACGCCACCTGAACTCTCGGCGGATATCAGTGACCGTGGTATCGTTCTCACCGGCGGCGGTGCCTTGCTCAAAAATCTTGACAAGCGCATCCGCGAAGAAACCGGGTTGCCGGTTTCCATTGCCGACGATCCGCTGGCCAGCGTCGTGCTCGGTACCGGCAAGATGCTGAGCGACTTCAAGCTGCTGAGAAAAATATCGATCGAGTAGAGCGAAGCAGTTTCAAGTTTTCGGGTTTCAAGTTTCGAGTATCTAATTTCGATGCAGGACGAAACTTTGAAACCTAAACTTGAAATCTTGAAACTCTGGAGTCAGACGTTTCGCGACGCGACTTGAAACTCGAAACTTGAAACTGTCTTTATGGAATCTTTTTTTGCCCGGCACAAGAATGCGACGATCCTCGCCGTTGTGCTGATGGCGCAGATCCTCGGTTTGGCGACGCAGATCAGGCGGCCGACGGAGAGTGGTCCGGTGCGGCTGATACGGCAATGGGCCGTGGCGCTGGTGACTCCCTTCGGGCGCGGCTTCGTTTATTCCGAACAATTGGCTCGACACGCATGGCACGATTATTTCTACTTGCGTGGAGTGCGCCACGAAAATGTCGAACTGCGCGAGCAGATCGAGCACATGCGGTTGGACCAGATTCGCATAGAGCAGGATGCGGCACAGGCGCGCCGCATACAGGCGCTGCTCCAGTTCAAAGAGCAATACATTTCAAAAACGGTCGCCGCGCAGGTTGTCGGGTCCAGTGGCTCGGAGACATCGCACATCGTTTACATCGACCGTGGTTCTAATGTTGGCATCGAGTCAAACATGGCGGTTATTACGCCTGAAGGAATCGTCGGCAAAGTGCTGCGCGTCTACCCGTCTACCGCGCAGGTGCTGGAGATTACGGATCAGACCAGCGGGGTCGGCGCTACGCTGGTGAAATCGAGATTACAGGGCATTCTCAAAGGCCAGTCAACCGGGAACCCGAATCTGGCCTACATTATGGCCGACGAGAAAGTCGAGTCGGGAGAGGACGTCATCACCAGTGGCGGCGACCGCATCTTCCCGAAAGGCTTGCCGATTGGCAAGGTCGCCTCGGTTAGTCCCGGCAAAGACCTTTTCCTCAACGTGCGTGTGACGCCCTCGGCGAACCTCAGCCGCCTGGAAGAGGTTCTGGTTATCACCCAGATCGTGGAGAAGCAAGTCGATACCACGGGCCTTGGTCCAATTCGCGCCGCCGACATTCTCGCCCAGCGATTGCCTTCGGTACCTGATAAGCCCGCCGAGACCACTCCGAAGCCGGCGGCTAGCAGCGCCGCGCAAGCAGCTTCGCCAAATAGTGGTGCGCCGACAGCAAGCACGCCCGGCGCTGCCGGGACCAAACCTGCCGCGAGCGCTAACCCTTCGGTACCTGTGCCGGGTTCCACGGGCGGCAAGCCGGTAACCCCCGGCGCTAATGCTGCACCCAAACCAGGAAACGCTAAACCTTCGGTGCCCGTGCCGGATTCCACAGGCGGCAAGCCGGTAGCCGCGGGCGCCGCCGCTTCGAAGCCCGTCGCATCGCCCGCCAACGGAGCGCCAGCCAAACCCAAAGCAACGCAAACCCCGCCGGCAAAGTCTACGGTTGCGAAGCCGGCAACAGACGGCGAAGATACTCCATAGGCGATTCAGGCGTGAACACCAGCTACACATCTCGCGAGCAGGTTGAAGTCTACCGCTTCTCTTGGGGCGTTGCGGTTGGCGTACCGCTGCTGGTTTTGTTCCTACAGGGATTCATTCCAGTCCGGGTGAGTGCTCTTCGCATTCTCGATCTGCCGCTGCTGGTAACTATTTTTTTTGCCATATCGCGGCGCAATCCGATCACCGGCCTGGGTACGGGATGCCTGATTGGCTTGGCGCAGGACGCGCTAACGCAACATCCCATCGGCGTGAACGGAATCGCTAAGACCGTAGTCGGCTTTCTCGCCTCGTCGCTCGGAGTCAAGATCGACGTCGAGCAGCCCGGCTCGCGGTTTCTGCTGATCTATGTCTTCTACCTGCTGCACCAAGTGATTTACTTCGGCATCATGCGCGGCTTGGCTAATGAGCCGCTTATATGGCACTGGGGACATCAACTGCTCGGCGCTCTCCTGGATTCGCTGATCGGGGTTGTGCTGTTTATGTTTCTCGACCGCTTCAAGCAACGAGTCTAGGCAGGCTGCTGAAAAACTGTTTTCTGAGGGTGTCATCCTGAGCGAAGCGAAGGATCTGCTGTCTGCGCGTGCTGAAATCAAAGCAGATCCCAAGCGCAAATCGGCGCGACCTCAGAATGACACTGATGTGAGTTTTTCAGCAGCCTGCTAGAGTTTGTTTAACACTAGAGTCTCACAGGCGCGAGCCGCATTGCTGCGCCGTTGCGGTGGCCTTACACGATCAATCCCACCTTGGCCACGCTGATGTTGTCGCGAGTTGAGTTCTTGACCGCGTACATCATTTCATCGGCCTGATGAATAATGTCGTGCGCATTCTTAGCGTCTTCCGGATAGGTGGCCACGCCCATGCTCACCCGGACGTTGAGGTTCAGGCCCTCGGCCTTCAAAAATTCGGCGGTGCGAAAGATTTCCAGCAGGCGTTTTGCCACCAAAGTCGCCGCATCTTTTCCGGTCTGCGGCAGCAGAACCACAAATTCGTCGCCGCCATAACGGAAGGCGCAATCGATCATGCGCAAATAGGACTTGATGACGACGCCGACTTCGCCGAGGAGCCGGCTGCCGACCAAGTGGCCATGGGTGTCATTCACCCGCTTGAAGTAATCGAGGTCGAGGAACAGAACGCTGAACTGATAGCCAAAGCGCGCGGAGCGACTGACCTCGGTATCCAGAGTCTTGTAGAGGTGGCGTGCGTTATACAGGCCGGTGCAATCGTCGGTGATCGTCAGCTCCTGAATGCGTTCGACGGCACGCGCGTTGTCGATGGCGATGGCCGCATAGTCGGCCATGGCGCGCATCAGCAGCAACTCGGAATCGCCGAATCCCGTCATCTCAACGTTGACAAGCTGAATGACCCCCAGCACGCGCTGCTTGGAACAGAGCGGCATGCAAATGATCGAGCGCGTGTGCCACTTGGTAAGCTGGTCGACACGCTTGGCAAATCGCGGATCTGTGTAGACGTCGGGGATGAGAAGCGGTTCACCGTGTTTGGCGACCCAGCCGGCGATGCCCTCGCCGATCCGCAAGCGCACCGGCTTGAGCACATCGGCCGCGTCGCCGACTGCGATGGCGAAATAGAGTTCCTGCTTCTGCTCGTCTACCATGAGCAGCGACCATGTATCGGGTTTGAAGTAAGCAGCAACCTTATCCATGATGGTCTGCAGGATGGAATCGAGATTCAGCGAGGAAGTGAGAGCCTTCGCGACATCATGAAAGATGCTTAACTGCTGGTGATGCCGGGAGTTTTCGATCGCAGAACCTTCAGTCATGGATATAGTAAATCGCTCGATCCTCGTCCTCTTTTCCGATAAGAAGATTGGGAGGGTATTATAGGGTTCCCACGGTGGAAGAGGCAAATCTCAAAAGGGCCAGATACCACTAGTCCAGTGCGGGGGAGCGTCCGCCTTGGCGCCTGAGTTGTTGCTTGGGCGTGCTTTCCGTGGGGCGGATGGGCACTTTTAGCCACATTTCCAGTTTGACTTGAACGGGATGCAATCCTATTATGCGATTAGAAGTTGCACCGGCGAGAGGGCACCCGTGGGTCAGTTTGGCGAAAAACTACGGCGCGAACGTGAACTACGCGGCATCACGCTGGAGGAAGTTGCCGTAGCCACCAAGATCGGTACCCGTAATCTGCGCGCGCTGGAAGAAGAAAAGTTCAGCCAACTGCCGGGCGGCATCTTCAACAAGGGATTTGTCAGAGCGTACGCCCGCTACGTCGGTATCGACGAAGAGCAGGCTGTTGGCGACTACATGACCGCCAATCAGGATTTGGCGGTCACGGGTGAAGTCAACATCTACGTGGTCGCCAGGCAGTTCGAAGCTTCACGCGATGCCGGCTATGGCTCCCGAAGGAATAGCGCGACTGCCTTGGTTTGGGGTCTGGTAGCTGTTTTTGCCCTCGCCAGCGCCTCCGTAGGCGGGTGGCCTTATCTACAGAGATGGGTGGCGCGCCGGGCGGAAGCACGGAAACAGACTCTGCAGCCAGCCGGTGTGACTGCTTTTCAGGCTTCGATTCCGCAGCCAGTGCAGGCCGCCTCCAATTCGCCAGCCCCTCCGAACACTGCGCAAGATACGAACACTGCGCAAGATACGAACATTGCCCAAGCCGCAAGCGTTAGAACTCCTCCGGGAGGCGTCGCCCCTTCCCAGAACTCCGGCCCGCCCCCTGCTGAGGTCAACAAACCAGCCATGACTCCGGATGCCGTGCCGGCGGGGAAGAAGAAGGCGGCAGCGAACAGTATTTCGCTGGTATTGACCGCCAAACAGCGTTGCTGGGTGTCGATTCAAGTGGACGGGAAGCAGGTGATGGAAGATACCATGGACCCCGAGTCGTCGGACAAACGTGAACGGAGTTTTCAGGCCCGTGACCGTTTGGTAGTGGTGGCGGGGAATCCAGCAGGAATTGACGTGACCTTCAACGGTCAGTCAATGGGACGGATCGGTGTAACCAACTCCCGGCGAACCTTCACATTTACTCCCGAAGGAGTGCAGCCGTAGGGCCTGGGAACGCTTGATGACGAGCAGCGTCGCGGCGAAAATCGGCGCATACGAGGCGTAGTCCGGAAGGCATGTTGATTCGTGAAGACGAATCGCACTTCAGTATTTGCTACCCATCCATGCTTGCACCCAAAAGACTTGCGCTCGTCACTGAATTTCCATAACTGTTAGCAGTTTGAGAACTGCCCGTAATTGCGAAAACCAGCATTTCAATGCGAGTAGCGGCCTTTCACGGCAATTTGCGGCAGGTGGACCTCGTTGTGGTTGCGCAGCCAGCGCTGCCCCTATAAACTTAAGTTTATTGCACTCGGTTTCTGCCCTGACAGAGCCTTGCCGAGGATCTCGACTTTCAACTTGCCGGGATCCACGTCCGCCCGAGTAATTTTCGAACCAGGAGGACAGCTTGTCCCGTAATCGCTTCTTGTTTACGTCCGAGTCAGTGACCGAAGGTCATCCTGACAAAATCGCCGACCAGATCTCCGATGCCATCCTTGACGCGTGCCTTGAGCAAGACCGATTTAGCCGGGTGGCCTGCGAGACATTGACCGCTACAGGACTGGTAGTGATCGCCGGCGAAATCACAACCAAGGCTTACGTTGACTTCCAGTCGGTGGTCCGCGGCGTAGTCTGCGCGATCGGCTACGATAACGCGCTTTATGGTTTTGATTCCAATACCTGCGCGGTCATCTCGACCATCAACAAGCAGTCCGGCGATATTGCGATGGGTGTGGACACGGGGGGCGCGGGCGATCAAGGCATGATGTTCGGTTACGCCACGAACGAGACCCCGGAGTACATGCCAGTGGCAATCTCGCTGGCGCATAAACTGGTGCAGCGCCTTTCCCAGGCTCGCAAGACAGGATTGCTTTCCTACCTCCGCCCAGACGGTAAATCGCAGGTAACTGTTGAGTACGATGAGGCTGGCAAGCCGATTCGCGTCGATGCCGTTGTCATTTCGACACAGCACGCCGAGACCGTCAGCAACGAGGATCTTCGGGCTGACATCCTGAAGCACGTTATCCAGGCAACAATTCCGAGCAGCCTGCTCGATGCCGATACCAAGTATCACATCAATCCGACCGGCCGCTTCGTCATCGGTGGTCCGATGGGCGACACCGGACTAACCGGCCGCAAGATCATCGTTGACACCTACGGTGGCATGGGTCGGCATGGCGGGGGCGCCTTCAGTGGCAAAGACCCGACCAAGGTCGACCGCTCGGCTGCTTATATGGCTCGCTATATCGCCAAGAACGTTGTGGCGGCTGGGCTGGCCGATCGTTGCGAGGTGCAGCTTGCTTATGCCATCGGCGTGGCCGAACCGGTCAGCGTGCTGATCGACACCTTTGGCACCGGTAAGATTGGGCGCGAACAGCTGCAGGATCTGGTGCGCCAGAACTTCCCGCTGACCCCGCGCGGCATTATCGATCATCTCGATCTACGGCGTCCGATTTACCGCAAGACGGCGGCCTTCGGACACTTCGGCCGGGACGATAAGGATTTCACTTGGGAGGCAACGGACAAAGCCGCGGCACTGCGTGAAGCGGCTGGCCTGCGGGCCGAGGCCGCGAAAAAATAGGTCCGGCGAAAGGTCCGCGCGCTTGGTGTCTTGCCTGGGCGCTCTGAGATTAGCGTGGGCACAACCGGCGAGGCGTTGACCACAGGAAAGCGGCTCTCCCGTAACTGCCGGATTTGCTCGAAGAAGCCACGGCATCGGCACGTCTTATGACAACCGTGTATCGTTAAACAAGATTGGGGTGTACAGATTATGCCAACCGCGGCACAAGTTCCTTCGTTTGATGTAAAGAGTATGGAGATGGCGGATTTGGGGCGCAAGCGCATCGACTGGGCGAACCAGTCAATGCAGGTTCTGCAGATCATCCGCAAAGAATTCATTAAGAATCAGCCCTTGAAGGGCATGCGTATTGCCGCCTGTCTGCATGTGACGGCCGAGACGGCGAATCTGGCGATCACCCTCCGGGATGGCGGCGCCGACGTGGTGTTGTGCGCGTCCAATCCGCTCTCGACCCAGGATGATGTGGCCGCGGCGCTGGTGCGCGACAGCAATATCTCGGTCTATGCCATTAAGGGCGAGGACAACGAGACCTATTACAAGCACATCATGGCCGCTCTTGATCATAAGCCGCACATTACGATGGACGATGGGGCGGACTTGGTGAGCATAGCCCTTACCAAGCGGACGGACGTGCTGGACGGCATTCTGGGCGGCACGGAAGAAACCACTACGGGAGTCATACGGCTGCGCGCGATGGCCAAGCAAGGCGTGCTGCGTTACCCCATCATCGCCGTGAACGACGCCGACACTAAGCATCTGTTCGATAACCGTTATGGTACCGGACAATCGACGATCGACGGCATCATCCGCGCCACCAACTTCCTGCTGGCTGGCTCCAAGTTTGTGGTTGTCGGTTATGGCTGGTGCGGACGCGGCTTGGCAAGCCGGGCGCGCGGGCTGGGCGCCGAGGTTATCATCACCGAGATCGACCCGACCAAGGCTCTTGAAGCGGTGATGGACGGCTATCGGGTTATGGCCATGGAGCACGCGGCCAAGCTCGGCGACATCTTCTGCAGCGTAACTGGCAACAAGAACGTGCTGCGCAAGGAGCACTTCGCGGTGATGAAGGATGGCGCCATTGTCGCCAACTCTGGCCACTTTAACGTCGAGATCGACATTCCGGCGTTGGAAAAACTATCCAGCGGCAAGCGCACGACGCGCAACTTCGTTGAGGAATACTCCCTGCGGGACGGCCGTAAAATCAACCTGTTGGGCGAGGGTCGGCTCATCAATCTAGCTGCGGCCGAAGGACATCCGGCGGCAGTTATGGATATGAGCTTCGCCGACCAGGCGCTCTCGGTCGAGTACATGGTCAAGAACCACGCCAGCCTCGATAAGAAGGTCTTCAAAGTTCCCGATGAACTCGACAAGCGCGTGGCGCGGCTGAAGCTGGAATCCATGGGAATCAAGATTGATCGTCTGACGCCCGAGCAGGAGGAGTACTTGGCGGGTTGGGCGGAAGGTACCTAGAGCAATTTTTGAATCAGGTATATCTCTCGGAATCAATGTCGGGCAACCGCCCGGCTTTTTTCTTCCGCGATTTCCGGCGGAGATGCGGGTGGCGTGCTGGTGGTAGTGTCCGCTGATCGCCCTGTCTTAGCCCAATTTCAATCAATTACCAATTACTAAAGTTCCATGGACCTCGGGTGGAAAGAGTTTTCCCAAATAGTGCAAGAGCGCTGTGTTTAGCGAGGGGGTATAACGTTATCTATCTTATTTTCTGTTACTTGACTATTCGCGCAGGGTGGCAGGTTGCTTGCACTACCAGGAACGTACAGGAACTCTGACTAGGTAGAGGGACGGACGGCAATGCGCAAATGGGTGTTGGTACTCATCTTGGGACTCTCATGCACCTCGATAGCGGCAATGGCGGATAACGTGTCGATCACATTTGACAACGTTACAGGCAGCCCGAGCGGAGGTGGGGAGGTCGTCTACCCGTATAACATGCAGGTGACCGGTACTCCGGGTACGGTAGCGATGGCCTGCGATACGTATGCGTATCACATCCAAACCAGCGAGAGCTGGACGGCGAGCGTAATAGAAGTAAGCAACCTTACCACCAGCAACGTATCGCAAACCCTTTTTGGCGCTTCTACTTATGATGGGGTTACGAACCCGTTGCATCAATCCGGTCTAACCGCCGCTAACTATGTCACGCTCTACCAAGAAGCCGCATACCTCTTTCTGCAACTCAGTACGCACTCGGCGGACGCCGTTGGCATCAACTTTGCCATTTGGCAGCTTATGTATCCGAGCACCCCTGGCTACGCAGGAACGGGAAATGGCACAATCACCGATCCCACAACCTCCGCCTATTGGATCGCCCAGGCACAGGGCGCCAACCTATCAATTTCGGGCGAGTTCAACGGTGTGGCGATTTTCACGCCCGTCGCCGGCAGTGCCAGTGGCTACCCGAGCGGTCAAGCCATCCCGCAGGAATTCATCGGTCCGGTACCGGAACCAGGCACTCTGGCGCTGCTTGGCACAGGCCTAGTGTCTCTGGCAGGAGTGATTCGCAAAAGATTCAGCTAACAGCATCGATTCGCACTCCTCCTCAGGGCGCTCCGCAGAGCGTCCTCTTTTTTTGGTGACGAACTAATCTGATGTCAACGTTCCCAATCTTCAGCTTGCGCGCATGTGTCGAATGCCGGCGCTTTGGACTAAGCAGGCTGCAGAAAAACTCGTATCAGTGTCATCCGATCACGCCGTTTTTGCGCGGCGGAAGGATCCGCTTTGCTTGCAATGCTCGCAAACAGCAGATCCTTCGCTACGCTCAGGATGACACCCTCAGAGAGCAGCTCTTCAGCAGCCTGCTAGAGCAGATTCAGAGTCAGTGTATGCGGCACCATCATCGTCGGGCTAAACGCCCGGGTACCTTACTGGACACTGCTTCCGCGAATCCGGTCTGCAGGGTCCGCAAAGGAACCTCAAGCTAATCGGCGGGTGGAAAGAAGTGTTTCTGGAATCGTCAGGCTTGCGTGCGCTTGGACATCGAGAATTCCCCGATGCACTTGTGGAATTGCTCCGCGATCTTCAGGTTTGCGGCAGTGGGACTGCCTACGACCTTCAAGCACAGCAGGCAGGTGGACAGAATGATGCCGTTGCAAGTGGTCTTGTGAGCAAAGTGCGACAGATTCAGCGGCAGATTCACCATTTTCCTTCGGACAATCCGGATCAAGACCATCAGATTCTAGTCGGTAGAGGTCGAGTTCAGAATAAAGTGATCACCTGACTCCCGCCCAGGCGGCAACCTTAGCGCGGCGCCTGTTTTACTTAGTTCGAAACTGTGAGTTCAGCAGCAGATTGAGAGCCGGGAGCCGGAAACACCCTGGACTTGTTATCATCATCGGTTCGAGGTGAGCATGAAACAGGTTGCTGAGTGGGTACTAGGAACGGCGCAGGCGCGGGGCGCGAGCTATGCCGAGGCGCGGGTGGTGCACGAGCGCGACCGGTCACTGGCGACAAAAAACGGAAAGATCGGCGCCGCCTCCAGCTCTGAATCGATGGGCGCCGGGATAAGGGTAATCGCCCAAGGCGCGTGGGGCTTTGCCGCCACCGAGGATCTGACGCAGGAGGGGGTCGAGCGTTGTGCCGCCGAAGCCGTAGCCATTGCCAAGGCTTCGGCAAGGGTGAAGGAACGGCCGCTACAACTGGTTCCGGAAAAGCCGGCGAAGGCCGACTGGAGTTCGCCTTGCAAAATCGACCCGTTCGGGACGTCAATAGACGACAATCTCCAGTTGCTGATGAGCATTGACGGGGTTCTGCGCAGCGTCCAAGGTATAACGCTGGCAGAGACGAATCTCAACTTCCGCCGCTCGGAGCAGTGGTTCTACAACTCTGAGGGCTCTGATGTCCGCCAGACGCGCTTTACCACCGGGGCGGGTTATGCCGCCTATGCGTTCGCAGGTACCCAGATCCAAAAGCGCTCGTATCCGAACTCGTTTGGCGGACAGTGGCAGAACAAGGGTTACGAGCTGGTCGAAGAATTGAAGCTGGTGGAGAACGCGCGGCGCATCGGCGAGGAGTGCGTGGCGCTGCATCAGGCGGCGCAGTGTCCACAGGGACGTCTGACGCTAGTGCTGGACTCCTCGCAGATGGGATTGCAGATTCACGAATCGATAGGCCACCCGATTGAGCTCGACCGCGTGCTTGGCATGGAGGCGAACTTTGCCGGAACTTCGTTTCTTACCCTCGAGAAGCTGAACAACCTGCGCTACGGCAGCGACCTGGTGAATGTGGTAGCCGATGCCACCGAAGCTCACGGTCCGGGCTTGGGCACATTCGCCTACGACGATGAAGGCGTGCAGGCGCAGTGCGTGCCCATTATCCAGAAAGGGCAGTTCACAGGGTATCTCTCGTCGCGCGACACGGCGGCGATAATCGGGCGAGCGCGCAGCGGAGGCAACATGCGCGCCGAAAGCTGGAATCGCGTACCCATCGTCCGCATGACCAATATCAGCTT
>JBEKQP010000153.1:0-10990 GCA_049519595.1 Candidatus Korobacteraceae bacterium
GCGCCCGCGCCGACAATCGCACCTTCGCCAATTTCAGCTCCAGGGAGGGCGACCGCACCAATACCGACATGTGCAAACGAATGCACCGTCACGCCGCCACCCAGGAGGACACCGGGCGAAAGATGCACGTGATCGCCGATTCGACAGTCATGCTCGACCACGGCGGCTGTGTTTAGTATGCAGTTCTTCCCGACTTGAGCGGATGCATTGATCACAACTCTCGCCATGACGACGGTCCCATTATCAAGTTGGGCCGATTCAGATATCACCGCAGATGGATGGACTAGTGTCACGGGCATCAGACCGCGTCCGAGGGCTTTCTGAAAGCATGCGGCCCTCACCTCGTTCTTCCCAATCGACACCAGATAATCGAAGCAACCGTTGTCCTTCAGTGATTGCAGGTACCGGCTGGCTCCAAAGACTTGACAGCCGCTGAATACACGGTCAGATTCCTCGCAAGCATCATCAATGAATGAAATAGTCGCAAATCCCCCCATCGCCCTTGCGACGTCGAGGACCACCTTCCCGTGCCCGCTGGCGCCCCATAACACTAAGTCACGCATCTCGTTTCGACTGGGCCGGGCTCCCCATGAACTCCGGCATCGTTGCGTGGCCTTGCTGGCTGATTCCATCTCGCCGCAGCACTTGCAACACCGTCAGCCACAGGATCTTGACGTCTAGCCAGAGGCTTTGGTGATCCACGTACCATACGTCCAACTCGAACTTCTGTTCCCAAGTGAGGCTGTTGCGGCCGTTCACCTGTACCCAGCCGGTAATGCCAGGCTTCACCTCATGACGACGTCGCTGGAGAGCTGTGTATCTGGGCAGGTATTCGGGCAGTAGCGGCCTCGGGCCGACCAGACTCATATCGCCTTTGAGCACGTTCCAGAGTTGCGGCAACTCATCGAGGCTCGTGACGCGAAGGAACCTTCCCAGTGCCGTTAGCCTCTGTTCGTCCGATAGTAATTCCCCAGCCTGATCGCGGACATCGGTCATCGTGCGGAACTTGAAAAAAACGAATACGCGCTCATTCTTTTCGACTCGCGATTGTGCGAATAGCGGGTTGCCCCCCAGCGTGAATCGGACCAAAGCCGCGATCACCGCAAGAAACGGGGCGAGACCAATTAGCGCGAAGCCGGCGACAATCAAGTCGAAAAGCCTTTTGATACGTCGCGACTTCGCCGGCCTTTTCTCTAACTTCTTCTGCTGTGACGCACTCTCAATGACGTCCGATTGCGGAATCGGCCCTACTACGGAGCTGTAAAACTCGAGCAGCGCTGATGTCACCAGTTCCTTGGAAAAACTGCGACCGGCTCGCAACCGCGCATTAGCCCCCATCCTTGTTCGCGATTCTTGGTCGTTAACCATCTGCTTCATCTTCGATTGCAGGTCGGTGGCGTCCCCGGCGGTGTGCAGAAGACCGGTTGCGCCCGTTTCAATCGCGTCGGTGATTCCATAGATGTTGGAGGCCACGGCCGGAATGCCGACGGATGCAGCCTCGATGATTACGCTGCCAAAGCCCTCGCGGTAACTCGGCAGGCATAGCACGTCTGCCGCAGCCATGTACTCCTGCGGCGCGGTCGCGAAACCAACGAAGCGGAGCCTACTGGCAACTGAGGAGCAAAGCCGCTCGATGCGCGGCCGCAGACCGTCTTCATCTGGGCCAACGATCAAGAGCCAGGCCTGGCCGTAATCCGTGCCTAACCGTTCGAACGCCTGCGCAAGATCCAAAACGCCCTTGTCGACCTTCAGCCTCCCCACGTAAAGAAAGACGACCGCCACTTCGGGGATGCCGACCTGCAGCCGAATTCTCTTTCGCGATTCAGAGTCGGGTCGGAACCGGAGTGTGTCGACGCCGCAAATCGACCCATTGGCGAGGACAGTAGACTTCTGGACAGACACAACCCTCTCACGCACCAGGAACTCGCGCTGAGACGGGCTGTCCACGAGAATATGGGTTACCATGCGAGCCAACGCTGTGTCTGCCGTCTTGAGCACGCACCTTGCAAGTCCGGAGCGAGTGGCCCACACCTGTCCGGTAAACGTGTGTACCCTCACTGGCACCCGGGCTAGTGCGCCCGCGAGCGCCGCCAGAAGGCCAGCCTTGGGCGTCACCGAGTGGACGGCGTCGAACTTTCTCCGAGCGAACAGGGTGATTAGGAAAAGGACTGCGTGCAGGTCGCGTAGCGCCGAAATGTTTCTCGCGATCGGCGCAGCGACGATCTCCACTTCCGCATTGAGACCCGGAAGAAAATCATACTTCGCGAGATTTAGAACGAGGCACACCCGATAGCGCCCGCTTAGGGCGTTGACTTGGTCCGTCAGGAAAGCCTTCACCGTCACGGGGCTCGATACCACGAGGCAGATTCTTCTCACGCCGGGATCTTCCAGCAGCCGACAAGGCGAGATAAGCCGTCCTCCATTGTTACCGGATGGACGTAGTTGAGTTCCCGTTCAATGCGATCGGCGGGATAAACGGCACGGCTAGTCAAAGCGTCCACGCGGGATTCCGTAAGCGGGAAACTCGGCACCTTGCCGAGAGTTCTTGCGGCGAATCGCGCTAAGCGTTCGGGTATCCGGAGGTTCGGACAGGGCTTCCTGAGAGCGTCCGCGATAACGGCGACGAACTCCTCGATCGTCCGCCGGTCTGAAATGTCGTACACCCGGCCCTTGGCCGCCGGAATCCGGCCGCAGCTTACAAGCGCCTCGATTACGTTTTCCACGCAGATGTAGTTAGCTGAAGCGCCCACGAGCCCAATGAAGAAGAAGATGCCACGGTCGATCATTCTGCCCATCTGGCGTAGAGATTGGCTCTTCATTCCTGGACCGAAGACAATCGAGGGCCGCAAAACTGTACAAGAAAAAGATCCACTCCGGGCGGCTTGCTGCACCAGTTCGTCGGATTCCGCCTTGCTAGTCTCGTAGGCCCCGACCGGTCTCAAGGGTGTCTCTTCCGTTACTGCACCGCAGCGATGCGGCCCATAAGCGCCGACGCTGCTGAGCTGAACCCAGTGGCCTATTCTTCCCTCCGCTGCCTCGATCAGCCTGCGGGTTCCGTCGACATGAAGAGATCTCATCCTACTCTCATTGCTAATCTCACCGGCGCAGTGATAGACCACATCCGCGCCCTGCACGAACTGGGAGAGCAAGGCCGCATCCGTTCCGGAAGCCAGGTCGGCGGTGTGCACTCGCACGGCATCGGGGAAGCCAGTCTGGTTGCTCGGCCTGCGCGTCAGCACGCGCACGGTGTCGCCGGCAGCGGCGTGCCGCTGCACCAGACGACGACCGATGAATCCGGTTCCTCCGGTAATCGCAACCTTCATCCGGTCCAACCTGAATCAGAACCTCCCTTACTATGTCAGGCCCCCGCCGCCGCGCCAACTGCTACGCATCCCCGCGCAGGGTGCTATCCCGAACATGCTCGTACAAGCGCTTGCGACGTTCGTCCCCATCGGACGAACGGAACTCCTGGGCACCACGGAGGTTCCTTTGGGACATCTCTTCCATCCTCAGAGGATCTCTCAGTACCTCCTGGATCTTGGCGGCGAGCGCGGCCGGGGCATCTGCCGGCACCAAGTCGCCCGCATCGAGCAACTCAGGGATGCCACCCACGGCCGATCCGATGCACGGCAGCCCGCGCGCCATCGCCTCGATTAGCGCCCGTGGTAACCCCTCGGTCCGAGACGGAAGCACGAATAGGTCAGATTCGTCGAGGATGCGACGGACCGGCTCCCCAGGGGCGACTTGGCCAACGAACCGAATTCTTGAACCCATACCGAAACGCTCCGCCTTTGCGATTAAGGCCGGCCGATACTTGCCATCACCTACGACGACAGCTGTCAGGTCGAGCCCCGCGCGCACACAGCGCGCAACCGCCTCGATCAGCACATCCGTGCCTTTATAACGTTGCGTCAATGAGCCGACCGTTACGACTCTGAAAGGCGCGTGCAGTTTCCGTCTGCCACGTCGCTCGGCAATCCCTTCCCCTCCCAATTCGATGGACGAGCAGTGTGTCCAGGCGACTCCTCCCACCACTGCCTCTTCTGGTAGTTCCACGTCCGAAGCACTAACGTCCATCCACCGAGCCGGGTACAGACGTTGTAAAGTCTTCTTGGTGACGTAGAGCACTCCGACGGCGCGACGGCACTGGTCACGCAAATCGCGGGTGACAAGCCACCGAATGAATGGTCTTAGCGGATGCTCGACGGCTCCGGGCGCAAAAACCGCATAAGGGTCGCTGACGACCTCCAGTCCGAAGGGGTAGTTTCTGCGAACGAGATACCTATACGCAATCGACGCGAGGCCGCCCGGTGCAATCATGATGACAGCTGCACCCCTGTTCATACATCGCCTCATCTCACGAACGGTTGCTTGCCTGGCCTTGATAAAACCCCACATGCCGGTCCAGTCGCCGAGGTCAAGTACCTTTATGCCAGGCCCCTCAGTTGGTTGCCGACCCGCAACTTCGCCGGCAGACACGTCGGCGACGCGCGCGATAACGCTAATGTTATCAAATACTCGCAAGTAGCGCTTTTGTAGGAATGTGTAGCCGTACTGAAGAGGCGAATAGATCGTCCGATCGGGCGACCGATGAAATCGGTGGTCAAAGAGAAGAACTAGTTCCATTTGCCGCTCAACGCATCGTTCTTATGACCCTAGCAGGCACGCCGGCCGCCACCGAGAAAGCCAGTACGTCTCGAGTAACCACGGCTCCCGCGCCGATCACACTGTGCTCTCCCACACTGACTCCGGCTAGTATTCTGACTCCTGCACCTATCCATACGTCGTTACTGAGCGTGACTTGGGCATACCGGCCCCCTTGGTCGATTATCGGAAGCGATGGATCCGAGTAGTTATGCTCGGTTGACATGATGGAGCTACCATGAGCGATGGCTACGCCGTCCCCAATTGATACACCGCCCGCTGCCGAGATGTAGCACATCTGGTGGATTGACACGTTGTTCCCTATGCTCATGTTTTCGAGCTCGAATAGATAGACCCCCTCGAACACCGAAACGTTGTCACCGCAGTTCCTTGCGAGTCTTGCAACCAACATATATCTGAGAGCGATGCCAATGAGTGTAGGAAGGTCGCGCACAAGTGACAGCATTACGACGCATCCCAATCGTGGCACCAGGCCCAGACACGCCGCCCCGAGCCGAAGGACTGGACGAAACCTCGCAAAAAGAACGCGGCCTCTGACCGCGCCTTCTGCCAATTGCGGACTATGTGACGTCACTGCCGTCCTTTAGTTGCCAGCGACTTACCCGGACGGCTTGGGCCGCAATTCTGACCGAGCCGAACGCCTCCAGGTACCGCACCCAGAACCGGGCGCACCATGTCACCGGGGGCGACTGCGTATCGAACTCCTAGCGCGACAGTTACTTCCATTCTTGCGTGTCTCGTTGTGATTCGCCGTTCACAGAGTACAGGTTCCGATAGGCGGCGGCGCTCGGGGACATCGTGAATGGACTGTGGCTGAAGGCGTCGAGGAGACGATTCCGCAACGTCTTATCACAGCACAGCTCCGCAGAAGCAGCCGCCCACGTTTCATCCGACTCCAGCAGCGACATAGTCCTAATCGGCACGTACTCCCCAACCTCTGTCATTGGTGGAATGTCGCTCGCCAACACCGGTGTGCCCGCCGCGACCGACTCCAGGACCGCGCCCGGTAGGCCTTCACGCAGCGAAGGCGCAATCATTAAATCGGCGGCCAGGACCAAACGCCTGACATCGGTACGGGTGCCCGCCACAATGACCCTGTCATTAACAATGGAGCCGGCTAGCAGCCTCGTGATGCGACCATGGACTGGCTCCATCGGCACGCCTACAAGAAGCAGATACGAGTTTGGCACTTGCCTGAGGAAAGCCGAGAAGATTCGGATCAGGCGCTCGTGGTTTTTCTCGTGAGTCATTCTCCCTACGTGGACCACGAGGGTCGCGTCAGCCGGTAGACCAAACTCGCTTCTAACGCCTCTGGGATCGCATTGCGTGTCGTCAGAACAATAATCGATTCCGCTGTAGATCACCCTGCATCTCGGATCGGCTTTCCAGCAATCTCCTAACGCACCATCGAGGCTGGCGCGACTGACGCCCAGAATATCCGTGGCATACCCGTCGATCCAACGCTTCAGTACGAAGTTGCGTGTCCGGCGCCACAAATTCCCGCCCTTGCCGTCGGCGGTGGACCGAAAATGCGCGATGCGTTGAGGCGTCCCGGCTTTCGCCGCCAGCCGAAGAAGAAATCCGGAAAAGTAGTGTACGTGTGAATGCACCGCTGAAAAGTTGTTTTGGCTTAACAACTTTCGAAATTCGCGGGGAAAAGCCAGATTCAGTTTAAGGGGGTGAACTTTGCCGCCGAGTCGCACTATCTCGTCGTCCAATTCGCCGGGTTCGCCTGATAGTGTACAAAACTCGAAGCGGTAGCGATCTGGATCGAGGCAGCGAAACAACTCCAACGTCCGCATCTCGGCGCCGCCCCGGTTCATGCAGCCAAACACGTGCAAGATGCGTAAGGGCAGTCGTTCAGCGCAATCGTGGCGCCGGTGGCTTGCCGACGCTAGTGCATGTGTGATCATACGCAAGAACTCAGTTAAGAGGCGGGACCGTTGGATCGTTCAACAGCGAGCTTCGCGCCCGGATGCGGCAGGGGACTCTTCTCTGGCATCGCGTTAGGGTTATATTGATATGTTGTCACATAGTCCTCGAACTCGAAGCCTCTGCCAAGATGTTCCAGGACTCGCGCTCGACCGCCCGTCTTTTGAGATATGGATACGTCGTTTCGCCGGCCCTCGCGCTCTATGGTTCTTCCGGCAATAAGGATACCGCCGTCAACGAGACTGTTCAGGGCAACCCGCAAGCCTTCGTGAATCCTCGAAGGAGAGAATACGGATGGCTGGTAGAGGTTCATCGCCCGCACCACATCGTATTTCCCAGGCAAGGGGCTGAAGGCATCTGCCTGTATCATTCTGAAATGTCCACTCCGAACGCAGGACAAGGCGACCGGGTGCACAAGCGGAATCTGCCGGAAGGTCCAGCCCCCGTGGCGAATAACTCGGTCGTCTGGCACGCCGTCCCAGCGCACGTCACCGCAGCACGAACTCAGATCCCGCAGAAGTCGCCGCCCCAGCGCGCGCGCGAGCACGTTGAGCGGATACACTGGGGACTCCGGTATGTCAATTGACACCACGAACGGAGGGCGAATATACTGAATTGGCTTGCCGCCCGGCTCCAGGATGTATGTCTCGCCGGATTTCCAGACCGCCTCCGTGAAATACAGAATAAGGTCGGATGCCGTCATTCGGGATTGCGGGAAAGCGGCGCGTACACGCTCGGCCCAGTCGATCGACAGCAGCCCATCCGATGCGCCCAAGTCGTGAAGTTCCAATGCTCTATCTGAAGGGAAGGCGCGTTCCAGTACCCGTTGCACCAGGGCATCGAGATCGTCAAGGCGTGAGCGATATGTGGTGCGGCACACACCCGACGAGTGTCGAACATTACGAATTACCGTTTCAAATCTTTCCAGGTCCGCTGGCGTGGAGGTGAGCGTTTTCAAAAGCGAATACGAATACTGCCGAGATCTGCCTAGAACTGTCTTGGACGGCGTTAGAGCGTCACTGCGCCAGATGCCGAATTTATACATGATCTGCCGTTTCATGCGTGTTGTACGGCGGCGGTCCTGAGTTATTGCGGGCGGTCAGCTTACCGAAAGCCCGCTTTCGGCTCACTACCCTCGCGAGCGCATATGGGCACAGTGCGTACCAAACAACTCCACGAATGACCTCTGTGCAGTCGCTGCGTGCGTACTTCAAAGTGAAGGCCAGGATTGTGGCGGTGCAGGCAATCTTCAGCACGTCTCCCGTGTTCGAAAAGGATGTGGCCAGCTTGGCGAACGCAAAGCCAAGCAGGGCCGGTACCAGCAGTACCGCGACCCAACCGCCGTTCAAGTATGCCTCCGCAACAAACGAATACCCCAGACCACCGCCATGCTGTGCCTGATACAAGTCGACGGTCTGCACAAGCCAGTAGGCGGGCGTTCCGTGGGTAATCGTCGGATGGATGTCCCAGAACAGATTGGGCATCAATGTGAGAAATCCGTATCCGTAGCTAACCCCCAGGTCGTATGGCCGAAACTCAGGCACAAGATCGACCGTATGAGCGATTGTGTTGGCCGTGCCGCCCATTTCTGAGGCGGCGGAAACCAACGGGTTGTCAATCGAGGAAAAGGCGCGGACCAGCGCGCTCGGAGACAACCGGTCCTCGCCGATAAATGACCGGCTGACCCGGACCAACGGCATCGCGATGACAGCGAGGGCGAGGCCGATTGTAATTTGAACCCTAGATATCGGTTTGATGCAGCGGTGCCACAGCCAGATGTATGGAACGATTGATGCCGCAGCCAAGGACCGCATGCCCAGGAACAACTGCACAAGGGCGTATAGCCCAATTAGAACAGCGGTCGCGCCGAGTTGAGATCTCTTGCGTTTGCCGGTGGCAGCCACCATGAGCGCACCCGGCACAAGGAACGCTGCGAGAGTCTGGGGCAAGGCCTGAAATGACGTCGGCGCCTCGCGCTGGAACAGCGCGAAGTAGCCTGATGACATAACTGCCGTCACTGCGCCCTTTAGGAGGATGACAGTTGGAAGGGCCGAGATACCGATCAAAAGCCAGCCGATCATGCGCGGACGGGCGAGATCCGTATGGGACTCCTCGTTTTGTATTGCCCCCGTTGGCCTGCGCCCAGGAGTGCCGAGCAATCCGCCCAGATTGTAAGACGACAACGCTAGTGCTACTAGATACAGAGTAGCCAAGGTCGTCTGTGCGGAGAACTGCGGTCCAAGGACGGTTGTGTAGTTCAGGCCGAACGTCTCTAAGGCTGCTCGTGAGCCGTTGAACAGCATGGCTGCAATGGCGAAAATAACGTAGGGGTCGAAGAGGGAGCGGGTGACACGATACCAGAACGATGTCTGAAAGACAAAGAGAACGGTGAGCACGGCGGATGTGGGGTAGATGAGGGGTTCAGCCGACAGCGAAAATGCGATGTAGATGACGGGCGCCAGCAGTAACAGCGTCAAAGAAGCCACACCTAGAGCGAGGGCCAGTCTTCTGTCTGCTTGAGACGTGTTCCGGATCGGCCGAAAGCGGGCCGCGTGGGGCAGCGCAGGGATTGTGGTGCTACCCACGAGTCCTCCTAAGCGGAGTCGGCATGTCAAGGATCACAGCCTGGCTGCCGGCCGCGCCCGCGGGATTCATCGCAACTGACTTCATGAGGGACCTGCCTGCCTGCGCGCTTCGGCGCGCCAGAGAGTAGCTAGGATGGCCACTAATTGAACGATTCCGATAATGGTGAGCGCCTGGGCCGCGCCAACTGCTCCGCCGGACTTCACCATCACATAGCACAGCGCCAGCGTCAACACAGTGATTGCACTGAACAGTGGCATCTGAACTTGAAAGTGGCGAGCAGCGGTCAGACTGTAGCCGGCAAACGACGCCGCGTAGCCGGTGGCAGCGGCTATCATCAACCAAAGGAAGAGATGGCTGTCCTGAGCGTACTCGCGGCCGTAGATCATAGCAATGATTCTCCGGCCGCAGACCAGTGCGGCAAGCACTCCGCCCACGCCCATACCCGCACCGATCAACAGAAGGCGCGACGAGAGACGCCGGAATTCCCGCGTCTCGCCCTGGGAGGCAAAGAGAGCGAGCCGTGGAGTCGCGGACTGACCGAGTGCGGCGATAATCATGGTGCCCGCCATGAGAATGTAGCCGAGAGCCGAAAAGATTCCGAGTTCGCGAATGCTCCGGAAGTGACTAATCATGTAACGCGGCACGTTGGCGTTGAACGAGATGAACATGGCAACGATGCCGAGGGGCAAAGACAGCCGGAATAGCTGTCGCATTCGGGCGGGCGAAAACCGCGGCACGACGGTTTGGCCGATCTGGCGGGCGACCGTAACTCCACGCCGGACATCGAAGAAAACGAAGACGCCAGCCCAGGCCGCGGCCATCCCGCAAACTGCAATCCAAACGGTCTGAAATACGGCGAAGCCAACGGCTGTGGCCGCCAGTGCCAGAACGCCGCGGAGCACGAGCGACTTGGCGATGAGGTCCATGCGCTCCTGCTGTTGCCACAGACCGTAGACGAGATCGCTCAGGGATTCGATTCCCTTGGAGAGCGCGAACGCGGCGACGGCGAGAGCCGTCCCGCCCCGATAGAGCACCGCGCCCACACCACAAATTACGCAGGCGGCAAGGAGCGTCATCAGTATTCTCAGCCCGGCGTAGTCGCGGAATTGGAACTCAAGGCGGGCATCGGTAGCCTGAACGGCCCGCAGCGACAGGTTGGCGAAGAGCATGACGGGTGCCGCAACGGCAAGTCCCAAACTGAACTGACCGACGGCTTCGGGGCTGCCGAGGCGAGCGAGCAGGACAAGAATTCCCCACTGTGTGGCTGCATAGACCACATTGCCCGCCAGAGTCCAGCTAAAGTTGAGCCGGAGGGACCTGGCGGGCCGTTGGCGTGCGGCCTCGCCCTCGATGTACGGACTGTCTAGGACCGTCCTGCTGGACATTGGTAGCTGTCGGTACCACACCAAATAAGACTCGCTTAACGCTGCCGCGACATGCTTCCGCCGGAATCCGCTCGCCACTGTGCGCCGCTCTTTGGGTCGGTGACGTTCGAACCGGCGGCAACCTTTCGCGATGGGGCAACGAAATCCTCCCAGGCTTCCACTAGGAGCGGCCGTGTGCGGTCGTCGAGGATTTCCAGGTAAGAAAGGAACGATGACCGGTTTACGGAATGGAGGGAAACAGGATTATTGCAGATGCGCATGCCAGACGAAGCGCCCGTGCTTGTCGCTAACAGCATTGCGGTCCGCATGCGCGAGGGTTCCAGGCTGTCGATGATTTGGTTATCGACAATATCGACGTCAGTGGAAGGAGCGCCGGCGATAAAGATGGGCGTCTTATACTCAGCTGTGACAGTCTTATCGAG
>JBEKQP010000154.1:0-10954 GCA_049519595.1 Candidatus Korobacteraceae bacterium
CGATGTGGTGCTCAGCGTCGATTCGGAGTCTTTTCTGGCGACCGGGGGCATGATGGGGCAGGGGTCGCTTAGCGCGGGTACCATCAGTTTGGACACGCTATTGAAAGCCGCGGGGGTCGACGAAAAATCCGCCAATGTTTCGCAAGGACTCGTGGAGGCAGTTCAGACCGCAATCGAGGCAGCCGCAGGCAATTCAGAAGTACGCCCGGAAAGCGTCGTTCTGTCTCTGGCCATGTTTCTGGATAACATGGCTCCAGGGAGCCTCCCAGCTCTGCCTGGCGTGCAGGGACAAGAACTGATGTCATCGCAACAGGTCGCATCCGAGTTATGGGAGTCGCTGACGGCGCGGTGGCTGGGCTCACGCTTCGGTGCATCGTCGTCGGAGGAACAGGTTGCGGCTCTGCAAAGCGATACGGCGGAGTTACTGGCTCGTGCCAAGAACGCGACCGAAATGGCCGAACGGATTCTTACGCGCTTGGGCCGCCTGTTCGAAGAGCAGAAGCTTCCCGTGGAGTGGCTGGAGCCGGTCCGGCGGGAACTGGCGTTCTACCTGCTGTCGTTTGCGGAGCAGAAAACGCAGTTAATGTCCCTCAAGTCGCTTTCTGATGCCGATCTGCGGCGGGTGGTTCGCACCATCAAAGGGCTGCTGCAAGAGAGCAACGTGCCCGACGCGAGTGACCTGGCGCAGCATTGCTGCAAAACGCTTGTGGCCGATACCCAGGGAGATGATTTGATCGGACGCATTCCCGAGATCCTGGCGTTGATTCCGTCGGCGTCCCAGGCGCGCGTGCTGCGGGCTGCGACAGAGCAGTTGGCACCTGCTTTGCTGGAGGGGAACGTAAGGGGCGAGAAGTGGCACGAGTCAATTGCCGATTGTCTTTCCGTGCTCGGCCAACAGGCATCGCGGGCTCAAGACTTCGAACTTGTCCTGGAGATTGCCTCACAGTTTGAACAGATCATTGCCGTGTTCCCGGATCTCCACCTCAACTGTTGCAGCGAAGCCCGTCAAAAGCTGCTTCCGGCCGAGGTCATCGACCCACTTCTCGACTTGGCATTGGAAAAAAGCGAGAGTATGGACAAGCGGCGGATCGCCGTCGGACTGCTCCGGCAATCGGAACCAGCCATCGAACGGCTCTTCGAGCGGCTCAGCGAAGAACCGATTGCGCAGGTCAGGTTTCGCATTATGCGGCTAGCCGGTCAATTACGTGGAGCTGCAATCCATTCCGCAGCGAAGCGTCTTGATGACGGGCGCTGGTACGTGGTGCGCAACGCATGCGTGTTGTTGGGTGAGATGAACGATCCGGATGTGATCGAACATTTGGCACCCGCCCTGCGGCACCCCGATGAGCGGGTGCAGCGGGCCGCGTTTCAATCGTTGCAAAAGAGCCGCCTCGCCGAATGCGTTCGTGCTTATGCGGACGCGCTTGCCGACATGGCTCCGGCGATGCTCGAATCGGCACTCGATGAAATCATGCTGGGCAAGGACGCAAGCTGCGTCGAGGGGTTGTGCAAGCTCATTACGCAAGGCGGTCCGGACAGATCGCGGTTTGCCGCCCGGGCAGTGCAGATCGCCGTTACGATTGACTCCGTTGCGACTGTGGCACTTTTGGCGAAGGCGGTCAACGCGCCGGGCATTTCAGAGACTGTGCGCTCGCTTGTGCGGCAAGCCACCGAGTTGAGGCGCTAGCGAGTTCGCGGTAATCGTCGTTGTATTGGAAGTGCCTGTTTACCTCTCCTGCAATTCCTCACGTGCGAGTATGCTGATTCCGGCCGACTGTAGCTGCTCGATGGCGGAAGCAGGCGTTAAAGGAAACGGCACTAATTGGTGGCCGCTGCAGCCGGCTTGCGGTGAATCTCAACGACGCTCGAACGTCCGGCAAAGACGTTGGCCAGTCCGGTGGCCGCAACCCGGCGCCGGATTTCCGCGATGTCCGTGAGATAGCTTCCACGCTGCTTCATGCGTTCGAAAAAGACCGAGCCTGAGAATGTAAACTTCATGCCCAGACCCTTCTCAGTCTGCATTTGTTCACGCACGTGGCTGACGGCGTCGCCAACCAACAGGGTGTCCGGCAGTATCAAGGGCTCTTTGCCGCTGGCATGGCCGGCAGCGTTGTAGCCGGCGAGCGTTCCGGTGACTACCGCTTCCGTGTGCCCGACCAGCAGACCCGCCTTCTCGCCGGCGCAGAACACATTGTCCAGTCCGTCGACCTTGAGCGCGTCATTGCGAGGCGCCATGTTGATATAGCGGATGGAATTGCCAAAGCTGGCCCCATACGGATCGGCGAAACGAGCGTTCTCGAAGCCTCGCACCCGGCGCAGCAGGCCCAGCGGAAAATATGGCGTCATCAGCTTGGCGCCCCCGGTGTCGAGCACCACCACGTTGGTTTTGTACTCGGCTTGAGTGTATTGCTGGCAGGCCTTGATATCCAGCTTGCCCGAACCGTCGTCTTCGAGTTCGGGAATCGGACGCATTGCCATCCCTGTGCGGCTCATATCTTCTAGCACGTCGGAGGCTAGCGATTCCCTGACCAGTTCGCAGGAGCCGCTCATGGCGCCCATCTGGTCGCCCTTCTTGCCGGTGATTTCGGCAATTCCGGCACGACCGGCAATGCTGACGCGAACGCCGAATGCATGGCAGCGAAGTACGCACATGCCACAGCCATTGCCGTATTTGCCGCAAGCATACGGGTTTCCGGAAGTGCCCGTTGTCTCGACAAAAGCGTCAGCCTCGAACCTTTCTTCCCCGGCGTCCTTGGCGGTCATCACCGCCGTCATACGTCGCCCGTCCATGGCGACATCGGTGACGCGGGTCGACATACGGAGCTCGACGCCGAAGCCTTTAAGCAGTCGCGCGACCCCCTGCTCGATGGTCATGATGTTATAAAGCGAGGCGTGCTTGTGGCCCGGAAACTCGATGTTCTTGTGGACGGCATGAGCATCCATGAGCTCAAACAGCTCGCCACCGCCGAGTGCGATGGCCTCTTCCGTGGCGGTAAAGCGCCCGTTATTGCGGAAAATTCCCCCAACCAAGCCGGTGCCAAGCAGCATATCAGTGCGTTCGGCGAGAGTTACCTTCGCGCCTTGCTTGGCCGCCGACAACGCGGCGGCACAGCCAGCCCAGCCTCCACCAATAACAACGACCTTCATAGCTCGCTCCTTCTTTGCTGTGTCAGCACCGCACCGCTGGGTTAATCCCGATCGACGACTCGCCAAGTCCAAATCCCTGTTTTGCTTTACCGGGGTGCGTTAACCCTCTGAGGGCGCCATCGAATAACGCGCCGCTTCTTTTCCCAATCACTCTGCGTTAATTGACACGTGGCTACATTGTATACAACACTGTTGTCCACGCGAATCATTCTCTCGGCGGCGAGGAAGAAAAATATCAAGGTTGGTCTGGCATATCCGGTTCCAGGCCGGAGGAAATTTTTGCCGCCAATTGAGCACGGTATGCGCATAACTGCAAGCCATTTCTGAGGATTTTAACCATGCCGGAGACGGTCACTCTTTCAGCCGCTCATTGGATTTATCTGCTCGGCGTTGTCGCCATCATCACCACCATGGCTTGTCGAGTCAACGTCGTGCTGCCGGCGATGCTGGCGACGTTCGTTACGGCATTTGCGTTTTCCGGAAAACTATCGATCGCGCTGGAAGCTATCTTCATGGGGCCGCTGGTGGCCGGCAAGGAGTTGTTTAACATCTTTCTGGTGATCGCCATGATGACGGCGCTGTTGAATTCCCTGGTGACGATCAGCGCCGACATTGCGATGATCCGGCCGTTTCGCGTGGTCATGAGGAACGGCCACATCGCTTACTTTGTTCTCGGATTTGCCAGCTACATCGTCTCGCTCTTCTTTTGGCCGACGCCCACGGTCCCGTTGATGGCCGGGATTTTGTTGCCGGCCGCCATTGCCGCCGGGCTTCCGCCGCTGGGCGGCGCGCTTTGCATCGGCGTGGCTGGATTGGGAACGGCGCTGTCGTCCGACTACGTGATCCGGGTCGGACCGGGAATCAGCGCCAAGGCAGCCGGTGTGCCGCTGATGGCGGTGGCGGATAAAGCGCTGGTTCTCTCGCTGATCACCGGCGGTGTCACCTTCTTGCTCTGTTATTTTTTGATCAGGAAGGACATCCAGGCCCCCAGCGCTGCCCATTTGGAACTTTGGGAAAAGGCGGATCCTTTTGCTGGTGCCCACGGACCAGCAACCCAGCCAAAGTCCCCGCTGACGGCGAAGCGGCTGACTCTTTCGCCACGAATGGAAAAGTGGTCCCGGGTGATAGCGATCGCTACACCGGTAGCATTTCTCGCCATCGTCATCGACATGATTCTGCCGAAGCTGTGGCCGGGCTTCGAAGCGCCTCAAGGAGCGGCTGCGGCTGCGGTCGTTGGCGGCGTCGCGGGGCTGTTGATGTTGATGGTTTCTCTGATCAGCGAGGGCCGCGGCGCATTTCGGGCCACGGCTGGTTATTTCACCGATGGGTTGGTCTTTGCCTTCCGAGCGATGTCCCAGGTATTGCCAATTGCCGGTTTCTTCTTCATAGGGGTTGCAACTCTGGCCGGACCGATCTTAGGCGTTGAAGCAGGCCACAAGGCTCCGGGCTTTCTCTTCGAGTTGGTGCGCGCCGCCGATCATCTGATTCCGCGAAGCCGCTACTTCGTTACCTTTGGGGTGTTGTTTTCGGGCATGGTGACCGGCATCGACGGCTCCGGGTTCGCTGGACTGCCGCTGACCGGGGCCTTGGCTGGCGCGCTTGGCCGGGCAGTCAACTTCGATGTCTCCACTTTGGCCGCGGTCGGACAGATGGGATCGGTGTGGACGGGAAAAACGCTGACGGCATGGTCGGCTTTAGCGGCGGTCGCGGCTTTTGCCCGCGTTTCGGTATTCGATGCCGTTCGGAAGCTGTTTTTCCCAGTGCTCTGCGGCCTGATCGTCTCGACAATATTTGCCATCATTATCTGGTAGCGAAGGCCGATGCGAGAGAACTTGAATGAAAGCGGCGGTGGTGTTGCACTCGTCTCTCCCTCCATACGTAGTGGCCGATACCCTTCGTCGCTCAATTGACGAAGAGCGCATCACCCTGTTTTCACTTTCAGGCTATAAAGGAAGTCGTCCAGTGCTGGGCAAGGTCGACGAGAGCACTTTCAGGTTGCAGAAGAGAAGGTATTATCACAACAGTTTTGCCCCAATCTTCTACGGACGATTTGAGCCGGAAACCGGTGGCACAAGAATCGAGGGATACTTCGATATGGCCCAATGGGTTAAATATTTCATGTGGTTCTGGTTGGCAATGGTGATTCTGATAGGTGGGCAAATCTTTCTTGCTTCTCTGAAAGACATCGTTACGGGCAGCCACTACATTCACGGAGACAAGCGCATAGGCATTCTGATCCCGCCATCCATGATCCTGTTCGGGGTGCTGCTCCCGAAAGTTGGCCAGCTACTTGCACGAGGCGAAAAGACGTTCATCCTGGAGCACCTCCAGCAGACGCTTGTCGCTCGTATGGAACCAGGCAATCCGGTTTCTACTCAGTCGTAGCGTGCCGCCATAAACTTGGAAACCTTCGCGTACGCCAGATTAAGGATATTTTCGTCGGGAAGGAAGACGATGCGGCAATGGGCGGTTCCCGATTTTTCGCCAAAGCCGGCACCGTGAACCATCAGCACCTGGGTCTGTTCCAATAGCTCACGCACAAAGGTTGTGTCATCGTCTGGTATGTCGAGCTTCGGATACGCGTAGAAGGCCGCTTTCGGAGCAACACAACTGACTCGCGGCGTCCGTTCGCACCAGCTTTGCGTGATGTCGCGGCGGCAGCGCAGCTTTTCGTTCATTATCTTGAGGTGGTCTTGCGGCCCTTCCAAAGCGGGCTTGATGGCGTATTGCAGCGGATGTGGCGCTGACAGCCGCGCGCGCAGCAACTTGTAGACACCTTCGAGGAACGGTTTGAGAGAGTCTTCCGGACCGGTGGCAATGCCCCATCCCAGGCGCCAACCGGGGCAGCAATAGGCCTTGGAAAGTCCGTTGAAAGTTACTACCGGCACGTCAGGAGCAAGAGAGGCGATCGGCACGTGCTTTTCCGTGGGGTCCAGAATCAGCCGGTCGTAGATCTCGTCGGAAAAGATAATCAGATTATTGCGTCGCGCCAACTCGGCGACCCCTTCGAGCGTGCGGCGCGAATAAACCGCCCCGGTTGGGTTGTTAGGATTGATGACAACAATGCCGCGCGTGCGCGAGTTGATCTTGGCGGCCATGTCATCCAGGTCAGGCTCCCAGCCCTCTTCTTCCTTCAGGCGATACGAGGTGAGCACACAACTGTTCTTCGCCAGGGTGGCCGAGTAGAGCGGATAATCGGGGCACGGCGTCAGCACGTTATCTCCCGGATTGACCAGCGCCGTCAGGCAGGCGTCGACCGCCTCACCCGAACCCATGGTGACGAACACACTCTGAATGTTCTCGAAGCCCTTGCCCTCGGCTTCGTTGCGAATGGCCTGTACGGCTGAGCTCAAGCCCAGCGAGTTTCCATAGCCGTTAATGCCGTCCACCATTGCCTTATGAGCGGCTTCGATCATGTGCGGCGGTGTCCTGAAGCCGTAAAGGCAGGGGTCTCCGATGTTGAGATAAAGAATCTCTTTGCCCTCGCGCGCAATCTGGTCAGCGATCACTACCAGGTCGCGGATCGCATAGTTGACGTTCTCCATGCGGGAGGCCGCGAGAATTTCACATGCTGAATTCGTTGCCATTCACTGTCCTTCTTCCAGAGCTGGCTAACGGGAACTATTCCCCAGCTCCGGTGCGAAAACAAGCCGGAGTCCCAACCCGCGCCGTAGTTGCGCCTGTTGGGTGGAACCCGCTCTGTCAATGTATTCCCTTATTACCCCTGCATCCTCTGTCAAACGCCATCCCACGTTTGGCGAAGGTTGAGCCCACTCTAATCTGGTCGGTCGATCTGGGCTTTTTGCAGTCTATCGGAGTAATCAACATACACCGATTTCCACTCCGTGAAAAAGTCAAAAGCGCCGATGCCGCCTTCGCGATGTCCGTTTCCCGTGGCTTTCACTCCGCCAAACGGCAGGTGCACCTCAGCCCCAATCGTCGGTGCATTCACATAGGTAATGCCTGCGCTCAGCTCCTGTATGGCCATGAAAGCGCGGTTGACATCCTTGGTATAGATAGCCGAGGAGAGTCCATAAGCGACGCCGTTGGCGATTTCGATGGCATGTTCCAGATTGTCGCAAGGAATAATCGAAACGACCGGGCCGAAGATCTCCTCCTGGGCAATCCGCATTTTGGGATCGACCTCGGAGAAGACTGTTGCCTCCAGGAAAAAGCCGTGTTCGTATTCACCCCGGGCGAGACGGTTGCCGCCGCAGAGCAGCTTGGCGCCCTCACTTTTGCCGATTTCTATATATTCGAGATCAGTTTGCAACTGCCGGGCGTTGATCGCCGGGCCCATCTCCACGCTTTCATCCAAGCCGTTGCCGATTTTTAGTTTGCGGGCGCGAGTCACAAGTTCCTGCGTGAATCGGGAGTAGATCCCCTTCTGAACTATGATGCGGCTGGTCGCTGTGCAGCGCTGGCCGGTCGTGCCGAACGCACCCCACAGAGCGCCTTCCAGTGCCAATTCGAGATTGGCGTCGTCGAGCACGATCATCGGGTTCTTGCCACCAAGCTCCAGCGAGCAGCGTTTCAGTTGTTCGGCGCAGGTGGCTCCCACCACACGGCCCACCGCCGAAGAGCCCGTGAGCGAAACCGCACGAACGTCGGGATGCGCTGCGAGTGGGGCGCCGACCTCGTTGCCAAAGCCGGTGACGATGTTGACGACGCCTCCGGGGACACCTGCCTCAGTCAGCGCCTCAACAAAGTTGAACACCGAAAGCGGCGTGTCCTGGGCGGGTTTAATTACGCATGTATTGCCGGCCACCAGGGCAGGGAAGAGCTTCCACGATGGAATCGCCATTGGGAAGTTCCAGGGCGTGATCAGAGCACACACCCCAATCGGTTGGCGCACGCACATCGCAAACTTGTTAGGTAGCTCGCTCGGGGTGGTAAAGCCGAACAGCCGGCGGCCTTCGCCCGCCATGTAGTAACCCGTATCGATTGCTTCCTGGACGTCGCCGCGGGTCTCTTTTAAAACCTTGCCCATCTCCCTCGTCATGTCGCGGGCAAATTGTTCCTTCCGCTTTTCCAGAATGGAAGCGGCCCGGAAGACGATCTCAGCCCGCCGGGGCGCGGGCACCAGACGCCACTTGTCGAATGCCTTGCCGGCGGCAGCCACGGCGGCATCGACCTCCGCCTTACCCGAACGCTGGAAAACGCCGACCACCTCGCGCGTGTCCGCCGGGTTCAAGTTCTGGAATGTCTGGCCACTTGCAGACTCCACCCACTCGCCATCGATGAAGTTACGGAAGACCTTGGACTTGGCGCCAACTGGGACATTGGCCTTAGACTGTTCGATTGTTGCCATAACTACTGCCCTCGCCACTATTGTAAGCAAAATACAACGCCACTCGGCCAGCAATTCTGCGTGGCCGCAAATCGGTAAATGCACCAGGAATACAGCGATGCTGAAAATGCGACACTTTCCGCGGAGACGCCGCAATTCCAAGCCATAAAATCTGGTTTTTACAGTACAGAAATGTAAATTGGGTACCTAGCCCTTTTCCACCGGCGTGACGTCCACGGCTAATGTGCTTCTCATTTCAGCCTGACAATTTCCCCCCAGCGGACCCCGCCAGCTCTGGAGGTGATCTGCAAAATCCAGAGTGCGTAGCGTTAATTTGGTCTTGAGTGCTCCTGTATCCGCTACAATGGATTAGGGTACCTATTAGCTCAGATCGGCCCATCCGGCTCTGTCTCGGATTATTACATCGCCGCGTGTAGGGTGTTCGTGGTAAGCGAAGGAGCGGGGGTGTGGGATAACGTGGTGTGTCCGCTTGTGCTTGTAGATTACCGGTATCCCAGAGAGAACCTTCAGTAATGTCATCCAACAACGGTTATCATTCCGGCTCCCGCTTCGCTAACATGCGTTCGCTGTTCAGCATGTTTTCCAGCGATCTCGCCATTGACTTGGGAACAGCCAACACGCTTGTCTTCGCGAAAGGCAAGGGGATTGTTGTTAATGAACCTTCCATCATCGCCGTCAATCGCAACACCAATGAGGTGGAAGCGGTCGGCAAGGAAGCCAAGGAAATGCTGGGACGCACGCCCGGCAACATCGTTGCCATCAAACCGATGAAGGACGGCGTGATCGCCGACTTCCGCCACACGGAGAAGATGCTGAACTACTTCATCCAGAAGGCGCACAACCGCAAGATGCTGGTGCATCCGCGCATCGTCATCGGAGTGCCGTCGGAGATCACGCAGGTCGAAAAGCGCGCGGTCATGGATTCGGCGTATCGCGCCAAGGCCAGCGAAGTGCACCTGGTGGAGCAGGCGATGGTGGCGGCAATTGGCGCGGGTTTGCCGATAACTGAACCCAGCGGCAACATGGTAGTCGATATCGGCGGCGGCACGACCGATATCGCGGTGATTTCGCTCAGCGGCATCGTCTACTCGCGCTCGGTGCGCATGGCCGGCAACCAGATGGACGAGTCGATCATGAATTACCTGAAGCGCAAGTACAACCTGCTGATCGGCGAACGCACGGCAGAACAGATCAAGATCGAAGTGGGTTCGGCTTTCCCGCTGGAAAAGCCGCTGACCATGGAAGTCAAAGGCCGTAACCTCATCGAAGGCGTGCCCAAGACGCTCACTGTGGACGACGGCGAAATACGCGAAGCCCTCAGCGAATCGGTTTCGACCATCGTTAATGCGATTCGCGTCGCGCTGGAGCGCACACCGCCTGAACTTTCGGCGGACATTAGCGACCGCGGCATCGTCCTCACCGGTGGCGGCGCCTTGCTCAAGAATCTTGATAAGCGCATCCGCGAGGAAACTGGCCTGCCGGTTTCCATCGCCGACGATCCGCTGGCGAGCGTCGTGCTTGGCACCGGCAAGATGCTGAGCGATTTCAAGCTGCTGAGAAAGATCTCGATCGAGTAAGCGAAGCATCGTGGGTGAGCCGAGGATGCGAGCCGGAAAGCTCGCGCCGGAGGCGAGGGCGAAGCAGCCGCAGGCGTTGCGGAGCCCTAAGAAATAACGATGCTGAGCGATTTCAAGCTGCTGAGAAAGATCTCGATCGAGTAGAGATAAGGTTTTCGAGGCATCAGGGCCGTGATTGAGCATGGCATTTTGATCCGGCGGAAACAGAACTCTGAAACCTTCAAACTTTGATACCCCGAAACTGCTCTTATGGAATCCTTTTTCGCCCGGCACAAGAATGCGACCATCCTCGCCGTTGTGCTGATGGCGCAGATTCTCGGCTTAGCGACGCAGATCAAGCGGCCGACGGAGAGTGGTCCGGTGCGGCTGATACGGCAATGGACCGTGACGCTCATTACTCCCTTCGAGCGCGCTTTCGTCTATTCCGAACAAGGGGTTCGCCACCTATGGCGTGACTATTTCTACCTGCGCGGAGTGGGCCGCGAAAATGTCGAACTGCGCGAGCAGATCGAGCAAATGCGATTGGAGAAGATTCGCATGGAGCAGGATGCGGCACAGGCGCGCCGCATACAGGCGCTGCTCCAGTTCAAAGAGCAATACATTTCCCAAACGGTGGCCGCACAGGTGATCGGATCCAGCGGTTCGGAGACATCGCGCCTCATCTACATCGACCGCGGTTCGAACCAGGGCATCGAGCCCAACATGGCGGTCATTACGCCTGAGGGAATCGTCGGCAAAGTGCTGCACGTCTATCCATCGACTTCGCAGGTACTGGAGATTACGGATCAGACCAGCGGTGTCGGCGCCACGCTGGTGCAATCCAGATTACAGGGTATCCTCAAAGGCCAGCCAGTCGGGAACCCGAATCTGGCCTACATCATGGCCGACGAAACCGTCGTGCCGGGCGAGGATGTCATCA
>JBEKQP010000155.1:0-10884 GCA_049519595.1 Candidatus Korobacteraceae bacterium
AAGGCTCGACCTGTAGGCCACATACCGCTCTGGCAGTTGCTGCGCAATAAGTATGTCTTGGTTTTAACCCTAGTGGGCGCCGGCGCTTCCGCCGCTGGCACCACCCTCTCGATCTGGCAGCCGCAGATTCTTAAGTCGTTTGGTCTCACCACAATGCGAACTGGGTTGCTGAACTCTATTCCCTACGGCTTAGCCTCGATCATTATGATTCTGTGGGGACGCCACTCCGATTACACCCAAGAGCGGCGGTGGCACACGGCGGCGCCGCTTGCGCTAATCGCTCTCGGGCTGGTATCGACGTTCCTCACCCGTTCGATTGTGCCAACGATCTTCATACTGTCGCTAGCATTGATCGGTGCCTATTCCTTCAAGGGTCCGTTCTGGGCGCTTGCATCGGGGTGGCTGTCGTCCAGCACGACTGCGGCGGGCCTCGCCGGGATCAATGCGACAGCGAACCTTGTGGGAGGCGGCATGATCTCTCTTGTCGGACTCATTAAGGGAGCAACCGGCAGCTACTCGATCGCACTACTTCCCTTGGTTGCGCTGAACGCAGCGGGTAGCATCAGCCTGCTGCTATTAAGCCGCAGTTATCTTAGGAAGGCTGCAGTTGCCCCATCAACCGTCAGGTGATTTCGAACACCGTATTTCGGGCTCCGGTCACCAAATTGTTGTGGAGGTGGTCCGTTGTCTCGAGAACGGTAGATTGCCTGCCGCATCGCTGCGCGGGTAGCAGGTCGATTGCAGCCAAAAAACGAAACGGTTAACGTGGGGTATATAAGGTCTCGGCGAAACGCAAAACCGTCGACAAGTACAGTTTCTCGCAGCTGGAGTGAAATACCATTTCCTCCAGACCTGATAAACCTTAACCGACCTTATGTCGATTTCCTCAGTGTTTTTGGCAAAAAGTTCTCTGAGAAGGTTTGGGTCTCTTTCCTTTAAAGTTCTGAAAATGAAAATAAAGAAGAGGGAAACAAAGAATAGAGAAGAGGTAGGGGAACGCTCCTTATTGCTGCGAGGATCCTAGGATACGGTACGTCCGCATGCGGCTTTATCCGCTGAGCGAAAAACCGTCGTCCCCAATGGCGCAACGGGCAGTCGTTTTGAGGTACTTATAGTTCCGATTTCGGTGAGCTTAAAACAGATGTTTGTTGCTCATTATTAGACGACAGCGGATTTGCCCCCAAAGCCTTCCTTTGTCGCGCGAGCACCAGCGCTGTTTGCCCCGTGTAATCCCGGTGTTGGATCCAATTCCTTTTTGCGAAGCATTACTGTCTGTAGCGTCTGTCACAATTTCATCCGACTTCGATTTCACCCGTAGCAGTCTCCGGCCACAAGGGGGAGCCGCCATTCCAGCAATTCGCCTGAAACGCGTTTTTTTGCTTGACGTGAATTCGAATTCAGAATTTAATTCGCCTAATACTTACAGCAGCAGCTTTGTAATGAATTCGAATTCTAAATCGGGTCCAGCCACCAGCTACGATATCGCCCGCCGTGCTGGTGTTTCACAGGCGACCGTTTCACGCGTGCTTACTGGAAACCCGAAAGTCCGGCAAGAACTCCGCAACAAAGTTATGGAGGTTATCCAAAAGCTGAACTATCGGCCAAACGGCATGGCTCGCGCCATGCGAACGAGTCGAACCGGTAACATCGGCGTGGCAGTCTCGCGTCTTGCCAACCCGCTTTATCCCGAGCTTCTTCAAGTACTGGGTCGCATGCTCATCCATGCTGGATTCCGTATGGTGGTGTGGAATGCCGACGAGTTGAACGAAGACGCGGCGGTCGATGCCGTCAGTGAGAGCCGCGTAGACGGGATTATCATGACGACGGCAACGGTTGCTTCGACCCGATTGTACGAAACACTGCAGACGAACGCGCCTGTCGTGTTAATCAACCGAACCGTCGAAGGTTGGCCCTGCGATCAGGTGGCGAGCGACAATCGCGGCGGCGGACAGGCGGTAGCCGATTATTTAGTAAGGAGCGGTCGATTACGAATTGGATTGATTGCCGGCTCGGCATTGGCTAGTACGATTCGCGACCGCCAGTCGGGGTTTCGAGAACAACTGGCAATACTTGGAAGACCCTTGGATGAAGCCCTCTGTTTGGAAGTTGATCACTTCTCCTACAAAACAGGGTTCGAAGCAGCTGGACGCCTGCTAGAGCTAGCAGAGGCACCCGATGCATTGTTTTGTGTCAACGACGTGATTGCCCTCGGCGCGAGAGATGCGGCTCGCCATCGTGGCGTTGATGTTCCCGGAAAGCTCTGGATGATTGGCTACGATGATATCGAAATGGCATCCTGGCAAGCGTTTGACCTCACGACGGTCCGTCAGCCGTTACCGCAGATGGTGGAAAAGGCCATCGAACTGTTGCTGGAGCGCATTGACGGAGGCACGGGTGAGTACCGGAACATTTGCTTACCGAACAAGCTTGTGATCCGCGGATCTACAGGTTGGCGGACACAAGGACAGTGAATAAGGACAGACGGATCTTGACCCATGAATTCTGGACAAAGCGACTCTAAGATTCGGTTCATTGAGGAGCCCGCGCGGCAAACGCCCATACGCCACATCGTCGATGTGCTGGTTGTAGGTGGGGGATCATCAGGAATTGCCGCTGCCACCGCGGCTGCGCGTTTGGGAGCGAATGTGCTGCTCGTAGAAAACAACGGCTACCTGGGCGGCACACTTTCCATGGTGACAGTTGGCAGCATTTGCGGTCTTTACGCCGTTGCAGAAGACAAGATTACAGCGGTAGTCCGTGGATTCACCTCAGAAATTGTCGATAGGCTGCGACGGATGGGTGGAGCTAGAGAGCCGAAGCGCTGGTTGAAAACGGCTTCCATGCCTTATGACCCATCCATGCTGAAGATCGCTGCAGATGAGATCGTAAACGAGGCGGGGGTTCGGTTGGCGTTTCACTGTCTCGCAATTGATGTCTGGAAGGAAGGGAATGAAATTCGCGGCGTAATCTTCCAGGGACGCGATGGACGCTGGGGCTGTGCTGCCGGCATCATCATTGACTGCACTGGCGACGGAGATATCGCCGCGATGGCGGGTGCCTGCTTCGAGTATGTTCCCGCCCTGATTCAGGCTCCCACAACCATGTTTCGATTTGGCGGTGTCGATGTGGAGCGGGCCAGCCAATTGACGCGTGACGACATCAAGAGCCGTCTCGAACAGGCAGTCGCAGCAGGCTTGCCGCTACCGCGTACCGCTGGCGGAGCATTCAGCAATCAGCCCGGTAGCATGCACTTGAACATAACGCGCGTTCTCAAGAATGGCAGGTCACCAGACTCCCTGAACACGGAGGAACTGACCGAGGCCGAGTTGCAGGGGCGTCAGCAATTGAAGCTCTATTTGCAAGCGTTCCGCGAGTTCGTGCCCGGCTACGAGAACTGTGTAATTGCCGAAATCGGTTCGCAGATCGGGATTCGCGAGAGCCGCCGAGTTAGGGGCGAGTACTGGCTAACGCTGGATGACGTGCTGAAACAAGGGCGATTCGAAGATGCAGTTGCGTGCAGTGCGTGGCCGGTAGAAGAGCATGGTGGAGGTCGCGCCACCAAATGGGTGTTCCTGTCCCCCGGTACCTACTATCAGTTACCGTTCCGCATGATGTTGCCTCTGGGCTGTGAGCGTTTGCTAGTAGCGGGCCGGTGCGCCTCGGCATCGCATGATGCCCATGCCTCAATGCGTGTTGCGGCCGTTTGCATGGCGCTTGGAGAGGCTGCGGGCGTGGCCGCTGTGCTGTCATTTTCCTCTGCTTGCTCATTGCGACAACTCGATATTGCTGCGCTACAGAGACAGCTAATTCGTCAAGGTGCATTCCTCGGCGCAGACATTACATAGAACAGCTCTCGATCTGTTTCATTGAAGGGGGAATTTTGAAGACATATCGTTCTAACTTTGAGCCTGGCACAACACGCTGGGCTGTCCGTAGGGCACAATGGCACGCCCTTGGTATCTCTGACGAGGATATGGAAAAACCGAAGATCGCAATCATCAATTCCTCCTCTGAGCTCTCGATCTGCTTCAGCCATCTTGATGAAGTCGCCAAGACGGTGAAGCAAGGGATCCGGGAAGCCGGTGGGCTGCCGTTCGAAATCAAAACCACTGCGCCAAGCGATTTCGTTACCAGTGCCGGGCGGAGCGGACGTTACCTGATGCCGTCTCGAGAGCTAGTGATAAACGACATCGAGTGCACGGTGGAAGGGGCACTCTTGGATGGCATGGTTTGTTTAAGCAGTTGCGACAAAACTACCCCGGCTCACCTGATGGCTGCCGCGCGGTTGAATATTCCAACCATTGTGGTCATTGGTGGATACCAGCGTTGCGGGCGGCTAAACGGAAAGGAAGTCGATATTGAGGACGTCTTCGAATCGGTCGGGGAACTTGCAGCTGGAAGCATTACGGTAGAGGAACTTTCCGACATGTGCGACGTAGCGGTGCAAAGCCCCGGAGTGTGCGGAGGGATGGGCACGGCGAACACGATGCACATTATGGCGGAAGCGATCGGCATGGCTCTGCCAGGCAGTGCTCCTGTTGCCGCCGACAGTGATCGCATGCGCCAATTTGCACTCGAGTCCGGGCGCCGCATCGTGGCTATGGTGAACGAAGACTTGCGGCCAAAGCAGATCATGACGCCTAAAGCATTCGAGAACGCAGCTGCCGTAGGGCTTGCGGTGAGCGGTTCAATAAATCTGTTACGCCATTTGCAGGGGGTGGCTGCGGAAGGTGAAATCGATGTTGATATATATCGGATGGTCCACGAACTCGGCAAGAAAATTCCGCTCCTATGTGCAATCAAGCCGAACGGGCCGGGGCGTATTGAGGACTTGGAGAGAGCCGGAGGCGCGGTTGCCGTAATGAAGCAGCTGCAGTCCGTTTTGAACCGGGAAGTTATGACCGTCACTGGCAACACGCTCGAAAGAAATTTAGAAAATGTACGCGTGTTGGACTCAAGCGTCATAGGCAGTCTGGCGACGCCAACCAATCCTGGTCCTTCGATTGTCATTCTAAAAGGATCGCTCGCGCCTGACGGCGCAATCATGAAGCTTGGGCTGGGCGGCAAAGCCCCGAGTTTCCGTGGGTGCTGCCGCGTCTTTGAAAGCCAGGAGGCCGCCTTAAGCGCTTTCTCGAAACGCGAGATCAAGGGTGGCGAAGTTGTCGTGTTGCGAGGGCTGGGGGCGAGAGGGGGCCCGGGAGTGGCTTCGGCGTCATGGTTTGTCGCTGCGGTCAATGGTGCTCATCTCGGTGAGGAGATTGCGGTCATAACCGACGGTCAACTTTCGGGATTGAATCGGGGCTACACCATCGGCCAAGTGATGCCCGAGGCTGCTGACGGCGGACCAATAGCGCTTGTGCGCGACGGTGATAGCGTTCTGATCGATGTTGCAGGTAGGAGGATCGAGTTGGAGATCAGCCCCGCGGAGCTAACCAAACGACACGCCTCCTTGCCAACCTTTGTTCCAGGAGAGCCCCGGGGCTGGTTACGTATTTACCAGCATCTAGTGCAACCCCTGCAGAAAGGTGGAGCATTGAAACCGGCACCGTAGTCTTGCGGTTGCGCAATTGCATGTCGCGTCGTATCAGGCGGCAGGACGTCGGTCCAAACACGCAGGGAAGAAGGAGTGATCGTGACACACTCGGCTTGGATATTGATCATCGTCGGACTGTATGTAGCCGTGACGACGCTTGTCGGAGCATGGTCAGCGAAGTATACGAAAGATACGTCTTCGTTCATGAGTGCGAAAAACCTTATGGGGCCGGTAGTAGTCGGCATTCTTCTTATGTCGGAGTTTATCGCCACCGGGTCGACATTAGGCACAGCAGAGACGGCATACCTAAAAGGCATTTCGTCCTCGTGGAATGTCATTTCCCTCGGTATAGCATTCATCTTGTACGGGATTTTTATGGCACCGAAATTTCAAGTCTCGGGGGCATACACGATTTCGGGTGCTTTAGCGAAAAGATATGGCGCCGGCACTAGGATGGTGGTTTCACTCATAATGGTGTATGCGCTCGTGGTGGTAGATGTGGCTGCGTTTACGGGCGGAGGCGTAATTTTCGCGACCATCCTCGGCATTTCGATTCAGGCTGGTGTATGGATCATTGGCGTTGCCTCTATTCTCAATGTGACCCTTGGTGGCATCAGGGGCGTCGGCTTCGCCAATCTCATTCACATGTTCTTTAAGTTTGTAAGCCTGATTACAATCAGTATTTTTGGATGGTTGCTGCTACGGCAACATCCGGAGATGGTGGCCCGCATTCCCGCTGCGCTCTACTCCCCGACAGGTGTGGGCATAAAGACTCTGGTTTCCTGGACCTTCGCTAACATTGGCGCGATTTTTGCAACACAGTATGTCATTCAGTGCATCAGTTCACTCACGAGCGAACGCGAGGCCCGAAAGGCCAGCTTCATTGCGGCCAGCTTCATTATCCCCGCGGGTCTGCTTTCCGCGTATATCGGCGTTGCCGCCCGAGGAATCTTTCCCGGCATTAAGCCCGTGATGGCATTCCCGATGTTTCTCAACGCCATGCCCGCATGGCTGGGTGGCATCGCAACCATGGGAATAGTGGCGGTTACGTTTGTCACAATCCTTGCTTGCCAGATTGGAACGACTGCTCTGGTCATGTCTGATTTTGTGATTCCTCTTCTTAGGCCGCGAGAGAGCACGAGACTGCGCACAACACGCTTGGTATCAATCCTGACTGGTCTCGTACCCATCCCGTTTGCTCTGTTTGTTCCAGGACTGTTGAAAACCATTTTCTTCGCTCGAGGTTTGCGGACGACCATTGCAATGGTCGCCGTTTTCATGTTTTACCTTCCTCGCGTAGGGAGCGGCAAAGGAGCAATGATGGGGCTTATAGGGAGCGTCATTGGCACTTCAATTTGGTTTGCACTCGGAGATCCCTGGTTCGACAACGTCTACCTCGCCATGTTTATTCCCGCCGCGTTCCTCATCGGCGAAAGTTTACTGCGGTCACAACAGGACAAGCTGGGAGCCGCCAAGGTCGCCAAAAGCTCCTGAATGCAGGGAAAACTTTTCGTCATATTTGAACTGAATATTGCAGCATGAGCTCGTAAGCGACGTAGAGGGGTATGGAAAAGCATCAGATGCAGTCAACAGCCGCAATCGCAAACGTCGAGAAGCCAATTCCGCACGCTCGGTGGATAAGAATCGTAACGCCAGCGATCATTATCTACATCGTCTCATACATGGATAAGATGAACATCGGCTTTGCCATGGCCGGAGGCATGAATGAAGAACTGAGACTCTCCATGGCCGTTGCTGGCGTCGCGGCAGGAATGTATTTCATTGGGACCATGGTATTGCAGGTACCGGCTGGCCATATTGCGGAACATGGCAGTGCAACGAAGTTTATCCAATACTCGATTATTGCGTGGGGAGGCTTGTCTTTCCTGACCGGGTTTGTGCAGAATGCCTGGCAGTTAATAGCAATGCGTTTCCTGCTCGGGGTTGCCGAAGGCGGCGTGTATCCGGTTGTGTTGATACTTGTTTCTAATTGGTTCCCAAGAAAGGAGCTTGGGCGTGCCAACGCTTTGTGCCTGATGGGCTTGGCACTGGCAGCCGTGTTAACTGATCCGCTATGCCAGCATTCGAGCTTACCGAAACTGCGGGGTGTCGTATTGTTACACGCACGTGACCAGAATTTTGCGCGCCGGTGCCGCCGAGTTTCTCAAAGGAGTGCAAGATTCGGCGTCGTAGGCTGCATCCTTACACTTTTTACGCTCGGGGTCTGAAGAGAGCAAGAAGGGAGAGCCACCCATGGAAGGGAATCGTAGGGACTTTCTGAAAGAAGTAGGTGCGCTGGGAGTGATGGCCGCGATGGGGGAGTTATCCCTACGCGCCGCTGACAAGCCTGAAGGCATGCAGTCAAATCGCATACCCCAATTCCAAATCGATCATGTAACCGCTGCCGGGCGGAGCCTGCGCCAAATGCAGGATTCTCTCGCCTCGTTTGGACTGAAAACTGAGAATGGCGGGCCACACTCCAATCACGCAACCGAGATGGCATTGCTAAGCTTTCCGGACGGGTCGTATCTCGAACTCATTGGACTGCAGCAGAACCCTGATCCGAAAGCCGTTGCAGCCCACTACTGGAGCAAATTCCTGCAGGCGGATGCGGGACCTTGTGCCTGGGCAGTCCAGGTGCCCGACGTCAGTGCCGAGGCGCAAAGATTTTCGAGTCTCGGCATCGCGGTCACCACTCCCGCGAAGAATGGGCGCACCCGTACGGATGGCGTCAAGTTGGACTGGGACTTCGCTCGTGTGGGGCCGGGTCCGAACGGAACGTTCTTTCCCTTCTTGATCCGGGATCTTACGCCGCGAGTTTATCGGGTCTACCCGAGCGGCAAACCGACGATGACAGCCTATCGCGGAATTTCGAAAGTCGTGATCGCCGTAAAGGACATGGAAAACTCCGTTCAGCTATACCAGCGCGCCTACAATCTGTCTGCTCCAACCACTCAGGACGATTCGGAGTTCGGAGCGAAGCTGGCCTGGTTCAAAGGGACGCCGGTAATCCTTGCGGCGCCCTCCTCGGACAAATCACCGCTGGCCGGACGAATCGCTCAATTTGGCGATGCTCCATGCACTTTCATCCTGGCAGCGGCCGAAAAGCCCAAAACTGTGGCCATGCCTCTTCGTTCAAAGTGGTTTGGGAAACAGGTTTCCTGGTTTGATCCCGCCAAGCTTGGTTGGCGCCTGGGAGTCGAGTAGACGTGGCCACGTGCGCCATGCCTAATTTGTTTCTCAATTACCCGACCACAGCATCTGACGGTATGCAGATGAACCGAAGAGGGCGATTCGCGCAGATCGTAGTCGAAGCGGAGGAACAGGGGTTCTTTCTTACCATATCCGCAACTTTCTGGCAGTAAAGCTGGGGGATGTAATCTTTCCGTTTGCAGCTATCTCAAAGAGTTCGCTGGGATGTTCGCGGTCGGCTATTCCTCCGATCGATTCCATGAGTGCAAATGGCATCTGATCGCCTGCCTGATGATCGTAGCGATCGGACTGGGCGGCGCACCTATCTCGGCAATCGCGTCGCGGCAATTGCCGCAATTTCGCTGGCGACCATCAGGCGAAACCGTTCGATTTGTTGCCGGTAACCCGTCGCAACGTGTACCATCCCGCTTTCGCAGGCTCCTACTCGCTCAAGCAAGTACTTCCGGCGCTGCTGCCTCAGATGACCTACGCCGGGATGCCGGTTGCAAACGGCGAGGATGCTCGGATCGCCTGGCGGCAGATGATTGCGCATAACCTGATGGATCCCGAGAGGCAAAGACTTCGCTCGGCGCTACTGGAATATTGCAAGCAGGATACGTTCACGCTGGTAAAACGCTCTAACGAGAAATGCTCTTCGACATCGCAGCGGACCGAAGCTGTTGCATCCGGTCATGCTTCGTCTCATTGTTATCCAAAATTTGGCGCAGATAGCCTTCTAAACGACCTGGGTCACACAAACGGCGACAAATCGATATCTTGGCAATTCCTCAGATGCAAAGATGAGAAACGCTGCCGTTCAGCAGTGGCTGGCCAAATTACAGCTGATTAGGAATTGAGCAGGAGTTCAGTATTTGTACCCAAAAGCGGCCGCTGGAAGTCGAATCGTCGCATCGAAAAGTTACAGCAAACACAGCAAACACCGAGGGCGCACTTTAACTCCAGATTACACGCGAGGGCTACATGAGCACGATTTCCATAAAGGTGAATGGACGTTTGCACACTCTCGAACTTGACCCGACCACACCGCTGCTGTTCGTTTTGGCCGATGAGCTTGGGCTGCGCGGCCCGAAGTTCGGATGCGGAATGGCGCAGTGCGGAGCCTGCACGGTGATCCTGCGCGGCCAAGTGGTGCGCTCTTGTGTGATGCCGGTGAACGCAGTTGGTCAAGACGAAATTATGACTCTCGAAGGCCTCGGCACGCCGGAGAGACCACACCCGATCCAACAAGCCTTCATCGACGAGGGAGCTGCCCAGTGCGGCTTTTGCCTGAGCGGCGTGATCTTGACAGCCAAGGCGGTGCTGGATGAGAAACCGAAGGCATCTGACCTGGAGATCCGTGAAGCCTTGGGAGGCGTGTTGTGCCGCTGCTTCACTCACGTTCGCATGCTACGAGCGATTCGAAAGTATGCCGACACGAGGAAACCATGAACCTTTCCCGGCGTGATTTCCTGAAAAGCTCTGGCGCCCTGATTGTGAGTTTCAGCGCTGCACCGCTGGCCGGGCCGTTCGCCATTGCCCAAGGCCCGTTTGATACGCATCCTTCACATGTTGATCCCGCAAAGCTCGATTCATGGATAGCAGTCGCGGCCGACGGTACGGTCACGGCATATACAGGTAAGTGCGACTTTGGACAGGGCATGTTTACTGCCCAGACGCAACTGGTCGCAGAAGAACTGTGCGTACCAATTAGCCGCGTGAAGCTGATTCAGTGCGACACGTCCGTTGCTCCGGACCAGGGGACTACTTCCGGGAGTCAATCCACGCCTACGAACTTCAACTCAGGCAATCTCGCTCAGGCGGCGGCAACGGCTCGAGAGGCATTCATCAAGATGGCAGCAAAGCACTTGGGTGAGGCGGCAGATCAACTTACGGTGACTGATGGCGTCATTACAGGGAAAACCGGGCGGCGTGTCAGCTACGCGGAGCTCATCGGAAACCAGCGATTCAACATTCCGCTGAGCACGACTGCAACGCGGCGATCGCCCGCGCAGTGGACCATTCTCGGTAAGCCGATTCCCTCGCTGGACAGAGCGGCGCTCATGACGGGACAGTTTGAATTTCTACACAGCGTACGTGTTCCGGGAATGCTTCATGGCCGAGTCGTGCGTCCGCCCGAGGTGGGCGCCAAGGTCTCCAGC
>JBEKQP010000156.1:0-10712 GCA_049519595.1 Candidatus Korobacteraceae bacterium
TAAGGCTGCTCACCGGTATTAGAAGGCAAGGCGCTGGCAGATAGGTGACAGCGCCGTCATAGAGAGTTACAGGTGTTGCGCCAACGCCGTTCACGAACTCCTGAACTTCGATCTGGATGTTAGCCGGCGCAACCACCCATTGGCCGCCCGCACTAATAAGACCGTTATCGCCATAGGAGTAATACATCGCCCCCACGCGATAACTTTCAGGACAGCGAATGCGTAAGCGCAGCGTGTATTGGTTGGCGGAACTCACCGCAATGGTGGGTCCTGCAGCAGTGCCCATCACGATCGGCTGCAGTGTCACGTTTCCCGTGCCTTGCTGCGCGGTAGCCTGGATCCCTGCGGTGCAGCCGGCCTTCATCTGATTGCCATTGAAGAATCCGCCCAGGATGCCTTGGCTGCCCGGAGAGAGCGCCACGCCCACCAGTTCGAGCAGCAGTGTCCCTCCCATCTCGATGGAATCGAGCCAGGCGAGCGTGGTTTGGCCGTCGTAGCCGTTGCCGCCGTTCATGGTGAGCCCGTTGGCGCACAGCCCGAAGTAATCTCCGCCCGCGCACCAAAGTGTCGAATTGATCTCGGACCCGTTGAAAAGCTCGCTGACGATTGTGGATTTCGATGTGGGTGGGAGGTACGGATCAGCAGCCAGCTCGAATTGCGTGGTCACGCCGTCGCCCAGAAAATACTCGGTCACGTAGGCTCCCGGCTCGTTCTCGCCGCACACTGTTACATCGTTAGCCAGCGACCGCTTCACGCTAGAAGTGAGCGCCAGGTTGGCGAGATTCAGGCTGCCGTCGCTTTCGTTGAGCGGATGGATCGTGGACTGCACAGAGGAGAGCGAGATGGCCCCGTTGAGTACGCGATACGCGGCCCGCGCCATGCTCGCCGCCTGGCCCGCGCTCTTGCTCCAGTTCGCGCCGGGATCGGGAGCAAAGCTGCCCACCGGCGTTTCGAGCGAAAGCCCCTGTGTCGAGAGCGCCAACGAGCCGGTGTGCGTGACAAGCGATGTTACCAATTCGCCAATGGTTTCACCGCTTGCGTTCACCGTCGCCGGCATCAGCACCAGATCAAGCAGTAACTCGTCGCTTACCGCCTGGATTGCCGTGCGATATCGGGGCCCTTCCAGGCCCATGCCCGCATACTCCGGCAGCGGGCTCGTCGCGATGAATCCTGTGAAGTAGTGGGTGCCGTCGTCGCCGGTCACCGCAAGCGTTTGGAAGCGGGAAGGCGCCGCGAGGCTCCCGTTGGCAGGAAGGCTCAGCCACAGCTGGCAGACAGAGGGCTCGTTGATCTTGCGTTCGATCGTCAACGGACGAACGGCATCGAGGGCCGCCGTGTAGTCCCGCCCCTGGATCGTAATTTTCATTGCATCTCTCGTGACTCGTGGTTCGTGTCTCGTGGTTTGTAAATCATAGTCAGTTCACAATTCGCATTCCGTCGTAGTCAGAGGCCAACGGTCGTCCTGAGCCAGTAGTTTGCTATCAGAAATCAAGACCCGCGCCTAAGCGAGCTCACTAACTCCCTGACTCCGCTAACCCTGCCAACTCCGCTGACTCCGTTAAACAATCGCATTTGGCGCCGGCAGAAAACTCCGGTAGCAAACCACACGTTCGCCGTCCAGTGGATCCGTCACCGGCAGCGCCATGAACTGTCCCCTTAGCGTCACCCGCGACTGTCCGTTCTGATTCTTTCCGTTGAGCGGAGCCACTGCTTCTTCCGCGCCCGCCATGGCCTGCAATCGCGGATAGTGGAAGAAGATTCTTTCTCCCTGGCTGCCCTGCATCGCAAACAGCGCCGACCACTCCTGGTAAAAGCTGCCGCCTTCGCGGTCCACAAAACCCGTCACCGCCTGCACCTTTGAGCCCGCCGCGGGAGCGCCCCCGGGCAACGGCTCGGCGAGCGTCAGTCCGGTCGGCGCCACCTGTGCCACGAGCGCCACGTTCAGCGTCACGCGACGGACGTAATCTACATCCGTCAAAGCCTGCCGCAAATACGCGCCCGCCGCCGGACTGCCCACATAGCCCGTCTGCCCCGTGTAATCCACGTCCACCGCGACCATCGATCCCTCTGCAAACTTGGCTGCGTCGGAGGACGCCAGCAGAATCGATGTCGCTGTCGAGCTGCTCTGCGGCATTACTGCTGGCACGGCCTGCGCTCCATCGGCCGCCAGCGCTACGTTGCTCGCTGCGGCCAGCACATTCATGTGTTGCGATCCCGTCGCCAGCGCCATGGTCAGCTTGGTCCAGCTCAGGAACTGCAGGCTCACCTGTGCCTGCAAGGTCTCGCGTACCTGTTCGAGCGTCGCCGCGGGAATGCCCGTCAGCAGTGGTGTCGATTTGCTCGCCGGCTTGCGCGCGAAATCCTGAGTCCAGCCCAGGTCGATCCATGGCGCCGGCGGCGAGTCGAGACTGAAACCGCCCTGTTGCGAGGGATCGAAGAGCACGGGCGTCTGGGCGGCACGGTTCGCGGGCGCAAAATAAGCACGCACCCGCCGCGCCACAGGCGCCGGAGCGGAAAACCACGTTGCTGTCATTGCATCAACCTCTGAATGGCGCTGGTTAGTGGTGAGTGTGAGCGGTTAGTAATCAGTGTTTAGTGGTTAGCCGCTCGATTGCTAGTTACTAAGCACTAACCATTAGTCGCTGCCGTCACTCGCCTTGCTCCTGGTAGCTGTACACCATCACACTCGCGCTGCGGCCCAGCAGGTCGCGATTCGTCGTTAACGGACCAAACACCGGTTCATCCCAGAACACCTGCGTCAGCATGGCGGCCGGCGGTGTCGCTGTATAGTTGAGCTTCGGCGTATAGAAGGGTTCGAGCATCGTCATCAGCTCCTCATCCATTTCGCTCAGAGCGCGCCCGCGATCCAGCCCGCCGAAACTCTGCGTCCCACAGGTCTGGTAGATGATCTCGCATTGTTCCACTGCCATCGTGGAAGCGAGATCCATGTCCGCGGCAAGGCCCATCCAGCGCAGCACAAACACGTCGTTGGGAAGCTGGCTGAAGGGCGCTTCCGCCTCTTCCACCAGGATTCCCGGACGCACCGCGCCGCGCAGCAAGATGGTTCGCTGCGGATTGATCGCCGTCAGGCGCGTGCGCAGCGCCATGTAAAACGAATCTTTCGCATTCTGCATGATTGTTCTCAGTTCATCGTTTTCAGTTCATAGTTCTTAGTTCACAGGCCATAGTCCCCGCTGTGTTGTGAACTGTGAACTACGAACTGTGGACTGCTAGACCGCCTGCGGCCGCGCCTCGCGCAACAGCAGCCGGTAGAGATACACCTGTCCGAAGGCTTCGTTGGAGGCGATGGATTCGATCAGATAGTCCTGCCCGGCCACCGTCACCGTCAGCGTCATAGCAAACAGAGCCTGCGCTGACACGAGATCGAGCGCGTTCACCTGATACTCCACGCTCGTTGCCGAAACCAACAGCTCCCACTGCGATTGACCGCCTTCCTGCCATGCCGGGCGCAGCTTTCGCATCAGGACCGGGCTGACCGGAATCTCCGCGAAAGTTGTCGCCATCAGACCCACCTCCGACATACTCGTATCGGTACTTGCGGTGGTCACGCGCAAAAGCGCCGTGGCGCCAGCCGCGGTTCGCAGCAAGGCGTCGGCCAACATCTGTGGCGCTCCCCTCGGGTTGCGCGGCGCCGTATCACTCATAACTTGCTCCCATTTCCAGTGGACGGTGGTCAGCTTCTACGTGTCAGGTATTAGGTTTCAGGTGTCAGGCGAAAGTCATCGGATCGCACCTGCGTCCTGATCCCTGACACCTGACACCTGGTTTCACCCCAGCTTGTTCGCAACGTACGGCTTCAGCCACTGCTGTACCGTTTCGTCGATTAAGGAACTTGAGAAATATTTCACCTGCATGGTGTCGATCTTGGTCATGCTGGCATTCAGCGCCGGCGTGGCCTGAGCGTTGCGCACAATCTGCGCGCACGCCGACTTTACATCGTCGCCAATCGTCGCCAGACCGGCCGTATATGTTACCTGCACCTCGTTGTAAGGCAGCCCTAGCACATTCCAGGGCAGTGTCAGCTCGCCGGTCGCTGGGTCAAAGTCCAGCAGCGTGGGATCGATCGCCGTCCATTGTCCGGGCAATCCGAATGCCGACACCACCTCGCTCATCGCTTCGTTGAGAATCTCCCCGCGCCGCGGCTTGGCATAGCGGCCATTGATGCCCACGATCGGCGACGTGGCCGGCGCCAGTGGCGTCAGCGGCAGATAGCTCAGCAGCAACGTTTGCGCTCCCGCAGTCACGCGCAGGCGCTCGATGTACTGCACCACGTTCAGGTCCGGCCGCCTGCAGTAACTATTGATCAGCGCCGTGGCGGCCGCGATCCAGTCCGCCGTAGTTCCCGCCGGCAATCCATAATTCGAGTAATCCGCTGGCTCGAGATAGGCCATGAAAGTTCCTTTCGAAGGGCTCAGGTGTCAGGTTTCAGGTGTCAGGAAAAAGCCGGCATCAAGCCGGCCTCCTGAAACCTGATCCCTGGATCTGAAACCCGACACCTGACACCTGTCGTTGCTACCGTTCCACAATCACCTGGGTATGTGCGAAGTTAGCGCCCTTCACCACCGGCGCACCGAACTTAACCGCGACATACTGGTAGGTCAGCGAGTTAGGTAGGCCGAGCTGGAAGACGCGCGGAGCCGGATCGCCGAGCCAGTGATACTCGATCAGGTCTTCGGTGACGATGTAGGCCGGATAGCTGCCAGGGGTGCCGGGTGTGTACGGCAAGCTCCAGTCGGGGATCAGAGGCAGATCGCCGGCTTGCGTCGAGAGCATCTTCACCGTAAATCCCGCCGAGATCTGCGTGGTATTCAGCACCACGTTGTACTCGCTCTTCATCTCCTGGTCGATCAGGTCCAGAAGCACAGGGTTGGCATAGATAGCCGTAGGCCGAATGCGGTAGCCGGTGCTGGCAACCATCTGCGCGATCGTGGTCTTCATCGTGTCCACGATCTTCATCGAGGGGGTCACGGTCACGGAGTTGCCGCCGGCCGCGATCTGCGCCGCGCAACCCATGTACTGTGTGGTCGTTGGTCCGCTCAGGCTGGTGTCGGTGCCCTGCCACAATGCCACGTCATGCGCCACCATCACGCCGCTCACCGTATCCACCAGGTCTTTGGCCTGCAGATAGGCGAACTGCTTCTGCTGGTCGCCCAGCTCGATGTCGAAGAGGTTGTAGTTGATCTGCGCCACAATCGCCTTCAGCGGTACGCTCAGCTCGATGCGCGTCGGGCTCACCACTGTGGGATTGATGCTGCGAGGATTCACGAAACCGGCCGCGCCCGGGTTTGGAATCGCCGTCTCTTCGAAAAAGCGCGAAGGATGGCCCGTCGCCGGTACCTGCTTGATGCGCTGCCCGAAGGGACTCGATCGCCGGCAAATGTCGAAAATCTCCGTCTGATACAGCGGAACTTCGATAGCGCCCGGCCCAATGTAGTCTGCTGCCGCGTGAATGTCTGCAAAGGTTGCGTTCATAGCTCTCTCCACCCCCTCCATGGGGCCGTTTTTCAGTTATCAGTTGTCAGTTATCAGTTATCAGCCGCCAGGAGCAGCAATCAGCTCGAACTGATCACTGATAACTGACCACTGACAACTGCGCTTACGAAATCGCGCCAGACCGCATCAGCTGTGTCTTCACCGCGATGCGCTGTTCCAGACTCAGGCCCGACAACGCCGCGTCCAGAGCGTGCACATCCACCGGCCCTTCGCCGATGCCGTGCTTGGCCAGCATCTCCGCCGTGGCCGCAGGCATGGTCCGGCGCAGCGGGTTCACTGCGTTGGGCACGGATGCAGCCTTCACCTCTGCCAGTTCCCGCTCCGCCGCGGCCAGTTTCTCGGCCAGTTCCGTCTCCCGCCGGCTTTGCTCCACCGTGGCCGAGATTTTCTCCACCTCGCCCGACAGTGCGCCCTGGCGTTCTTCCAGCCAGTTCAGCGTCCTTTCGAGCTGTGTGGTCGCGGCCTCAAGCCGCTCGACAATGTTCTTTTCGTCGTTTTCCATGTGTATCCTTTCTCCAGTGAATCGTGGTCAGTGATCCGTCGCTCTGCATGTGGACAAACCCACCGGCAGAGAAGACACCTGTCAACGCTGCAACTTGTTATGCTGTTCGCGCCTTCGCTAACTCGCTGTCGTTATAACTTGGCTAGCTTCGCGATCCCAGCTAACCCAGATAACTCGGCTGCCCTTTGCTAACTTGCCATCCTGAAGCTCGTCGCTCGATATGCGGCCTTGTCGCGCCGCAGAATCGCCGCGCCGGTGAAGGTTACGCGCGTCAGCTTCCATATCTCGGCCTTCATGTCTTCCACGCGTGCATCGGCCAGCTCGTAGCTCATGCCCATCGTCTCCGGCGCGTGCGCTGCCATGGCCGCCGCCACCTCGGGAAAGTCGCGGGCATAAAGATATCCGCGAACCACCAGCCGCTGCCCGATCACGTTGGCTTCAGTAAGCAGGCCGATCTTGCGCCGCGCGTCATGCCCGTCCCAGCCGGGCCGGTAGTCCACCGCCATACCCACGAGCGAAGCCAGCGCCTTTTCCGCCGCCTCCTTCGTCAGCATCACGCGGTGCCCGCGCGCCCCCGCTGGTGCCTTGTCACTGGCCGCGTTCACCACCGTCAACACACCCTCAAACGGCACCCGGTTCGGGTGCTTGTCCACATGAGGAATCTCCACCGCCATCGCTTCCAGTCGCATCTGCTCGCTCCACTCGCCAGGGTTCAGGTTTCGGGTTTCAGGAATTGGCCTCGGCCATCAACTGGCGCCTGACACCTGGTCCCTGACGCCTATATCAAACGGTGCCAGCCCCCGCATGGCCCGCACTTCGTTCACCGTCAGCACTCCCGCCTGCAGCAGCTGCACCTGTACCTGGAGTTCCGTGATCTCGTCACGCGCGCTCAGCTCGTTGAATGCGAACTCAAACTCGTTCCAGCCGATGCACTTCGAGAACAGGTCCCGCGTAATGTGCTGCGCCAAGAGCAGCGCCAGCGGTGAGATGGCTCCGCGAAACGCTTCGTCTGCCATTTCGGATGCCGTCGATTGATTGACATCGGCCTCCAGGCCCAGCATCAGCGGCGGCAGCCCGAAGGCGTTCGCAACCATGCGGATCAAAAACTCCTGCCACGCCAACCGCAGGTCCGCGTCCGTGCCCTGGGCGAAGCGCAGCACCTCAGGCTTCTGCTCGGTCGAAATCAGCGGTACCCGCCCCGTGCCTTCGATCTCATCCTGCCACCAGCGGATCAGCCGGTCGTGCTGCGCCGGCGTGGCCTCGTTCAACCACAGCGCATACTGCGCCACCGAGTTCGCCGCCAGCTTTCCCGCAAAGCGGTGCGCGCACAAAAATTGATTCACGGTCTCGAAAGCCACTTCCAGCGGCCCCAACCCGAAGGGCGTAAAGCTGCGCGGGTTCATGCGGATGTACATCAGCTGGCGGTCCAGCAGATCCACCGCGCTCGACTCCAGTTGTCCCGGCATGGCTTGCGCATAACGCGGCTCGTCCTCCTGCCCGTCCCACTTGGCGTTGATGCGGATCGACGCTCCATCCACCGGCCACAGCATCGCCGGCCGCTCCGGATCGCCGGTCGGTTCCATCTCGATGGCTCCGAAGCCACCGGTCAGCGCATCCTCGATCGCCTGCTCCATCAGCGTGCGAAAGCTGTCCGTCGGATTCGGCTCTTCGAGCGTGCGCCGCAGCGCCCGCAGCTTGCGCGGCAAAAAGGCCACGTCCTCGGGTTCCACGCCGCGCCGCACCCGCACCTGCCAGTCCATGGCCGCAATGCGATCCTTGATCACGTTGATCGCCCGCCGAACTATGGGTGTTTCGGCGAACCGCCGCAGATTCACCGGCGTCGGCTTGGGCAGGTGACGCCCCGGAAATTGCACCGGGCTCAGGATCGCGGGCAGAGCCAGCGTCTTGCGTGCCGCCTCTGCCGCAGCTGCCAACTCCGTGGATTCGTTCTCCGCTGCCTCGACCTCCCGGCCGCGGCCGCCACCACTTACTCCGCGCCACATCTCCCGCAATTGCTCCCCTACCCTCACGCGCACCTTCCTTGTTCGGAACCTCGCCCCGAACCTAGATCCAAACCTGGCTCCGAGCCGGGCTTTGAACTCTGCCTTAAACCTTCGACCGGAACCTGTTCCGAAACTCGCTCCAAAACTTTGCTCCGAAAACAAAAGGGCACAGCCCTTAGGCCATGCCCTTCTCAATTCGTCTAACTTCCTTCGGCCATTCTCCGTCGCGAGCTCATTGCTCCATCAACGGCGTCGAACCGCCTGTATTAACTCAACAAAATCGATCCTACCGCGAAGCGGGGAAATTATCGGCAAACTGGCTGAACTTTTTTTGAGGGGACCAGATATCAGGTGTTAGCTGTCAGGTTTCAGTGGTCAGTGGTCAGTTGTTAGTGGTCAGTTGTTAGTCGTTAGTTATCAGTTCGTAGTTCATAGCGCGCGACGCTCCGCCCGTCTTGCTCCCTTGCTCCCTAAACCCGCAGCTCCCGCCGCGCGGTCGCGGCCACGCGCTCCATATCCGAGGTGGTCAGCACCCGGATCTGGTGCTCCTCCATGGTCTCCACGCCAAAGCGGTACATCGCCAGCCGTTCCGGCTCCTCGTCGGTAGCGCCCAGGCGCGCCGCCGGTTCGATCACCGCCGTCAGCTCCAGCTCGGCTTTTTCCACCCGCTCCACGCCAGCGCGCAATGCCGCTGCCGAGAAAGCCAGAACCTTGGCCATCTCCAGGCCCGTCGCCGCCCCCGTGCTACTCTTCGGCCAGATTCCCGCGCCGACTCGCGCGTCCAGGCTCACGGCGTGGAACATCCGTATCACGCCATTCGGCCGGTAGCCGAGGTCGATGCGCAACGGATCGCCCGGCCGCGTATACTCCGCAGCCGCGATCCTCTTGCGCAAAAGCTCCCACACCCCGGCGCGCTCGAATTCGCTCCGCATCTGCGCCTGGATGGCCGCGCGTCCGCTCACCCGGGCCGTGCGCTCCCGCGCCGGAGGCTCCACGTAGAGCCGCATCAGCTCTTCCATCCCCGCCGGCATGCTCTCGGCCAGATACGCCTTGGGTTCGGTCATCTGCACATTCAGCGAGAGCGACTCCTCAAGAATCCGCATCAGCCGGCCGCCGGATTCATGCTCCAGCTTCCGCCGCAGCTCGCTCTCCATGCCCTCGAGCAGCGCCGTATCCGCGTCCGGATCGAGGCAGCGCACGCGCCGCCAGTCGCGCGTAAAGCGCACCTCAACACGGTCATGGGGACGGTCGTGGGAGCGGTCATCAGGGCGGTCCGCCAGATGGCCTGGGGGACAATCAGGGGAGCCGCCCGGCTGATCTCCCGCCGCCCGCTCGCGCAGGATCACTCCAATATGCACGTACTCGTTCCGCACCGCATCCGGCACATACCTGAGCAGCTGAAACTCGCATTCGCGTCTTGGATTGATGCCGTTCATCGTTCTCTCGGGGACCGTGGTTCGTGGATCGCGGTCAGTGATCCGCGAGCGCTGCGAATGAAGAAGTGAAGGAAGTGAAATAAGTGAAAAAGCTGAATGCCGCTCGCTTGCGACGCCTCGCTCGTTCCCTCACTTCACTCGATTCACTTCTTTGCCGGTCCCTTAGTCCCTCAGTCCCTAGTCCCTGTCTTTCAATTCACCCTCATCGTAGTCCCCCACCTATCCCCCTTCCAAGTATCTTTCGCACCTTCTCCCACCCGCTCTCCCCATTTCGGAAATGGCTGCCTGTCCGACTTCCCGAATCCCTCAATCAATTCCCGGATCCGGCTGCGCCGCGCCAACAGCTTCTCCACCAGCGCTTCCATCTCGCTCTGGTCGCCGCCGTACCACTCCGGGGGTACCTCGTTCGCCGCCGCCCACACCGTCTCGGCTGGCATGGTTTCCAGGCGCGTCAGCCACGGCTCAAAGGACTCCCATCCTCTGATCTCCCGGTACACGTCATTTCGGTAGTAGACCCCGCGCAGCGGCGCATCCTCGAACTTCCATTCTCCGGCGTGAAAGCAGTAGCCGAAGTCGATGAACACCGCCTTGTACCGCCGCTCCCGCTGCCGCCGCGTAAACACCGCCTGGCGTCCGTTGGCGTTGCCCGTCCATTTGTCGAGTGCGAGAATTCCGGCGAACTCACCCAAGTTCTTCACCTCGGCCAGTTGTTCCTCGGGCAGGTAATCCACCACCTGGCCGGGCATCAGACCGCCTGCGAACCTCGACCCGAACTGCAATCCCGGCTGACAGCGTGCGTGCGTCCTGCCTAGGTCGATTTCCAATTCCGGCGTGTTTTCGATCAGCCAAGCCGAAACCTCTACCAACTCGCTCTCCGGCACGGCCAGCCCCGCGGCCGCGGCTAGGCGCGAGGCCACCAGCTCGTTGGCCAGCACTCGCATGTGCTGCGGATTGTTCTGGAACTTCACGACGTAGATGTGGCCGTCCGCGCCCAGCATCAACTGGCCCTGCGCTCCGCCCCGCATGCGCCGGATCTGCTGTACCGCCAGAACCGCCACTCCATCTCCCGCCCTTCGACCCGATTGGTTCTCCCTCGCATTCTAAATGCTTCCTGCTCGGTCTCCGTATCCATGTCTCCCGGTTGATTTCCGGTCAGTTTTCTTGCCCGCGTTTGCGTCACAGTTTCACAGTTTCTGTGACGATGCGCGGATATGGCTGCAGGCTGCTGATTTTGGATAAGTTCCGGACTTCACAGTT
>JBEKQP010000157.1:0-10684 GCA_049519595.1 Candidatus Korobacteraceae bacterium
TTCATCGTTATTCCGTGGAAGTTGAGCTTCGGCGCCACCGCCGTCGTCTTGCTCAGCGCCGGAGTCGGCAGCCTGATAGGCGCGTTCTTCTTCGGCCACCTGGCCGACCGCATCGGTCGCATCCCCGTGTTGATGATCTGCACCGTTACTTTTACCGTGCCCAGCGGCATCATGTATTGGACTCCGGAGGGCAGCTGGATGTTCCTGGCCTTCTTTCGTCTTGTGGTTGGCCTCGGCGTGGGCGGGTTGTACGCCGTTGACCTGCCGCTGGTGCAGGAGTTTGTGCCGACGAAATATCGCGCCATCATCGGCGGCATCGTAACCGCCCTGATCCCGGCGGGCAGCTTGCTGGGAGGCGTCTGCGCCGCCTACCTGACGCCGGCCATCGGCTGGCGCGGACTATTCCTCATCGGGTTGATTCCGGCCGTGTTGTCGCTGGGTTTCCGCTTCTGGATGCGCGAGTCGCCGCGCTGGCTGATCAAGCAGGGACGCTACCGGGACGCGGTCAATTCCATCAACTGGGTGACCGGACTGAACCTCGATTATCGCAACCTGGTGGTAACCGCGGCGGACACGGCGCAGGAGAAGAGAGCCACATTCACCGAGATCTTCCAGTGCCGCCGCAGCGTGGCCGTCACCTGGACCACCGGATTCATGCAGGCGCTCATGGATTACGGTTTCACCCTCTGGGGACCGACGTTGCTGGCGTTGGTGCTGAAGGTGCCGGCTGCGAAAGCGGCGAAGATGTTCATCTTCGTCGCCATTTCCAGCATCATCGCCAAGTTCACATGGCCTTTCCTGGCGGAAAAGTTCGGCCGGCGTCCCTGCGGAATGGCCGTGGGGATTGGGGCTTTCATCACCTGCTTGATCATCGCCAATTACTGGAGCGCCCGGTGGGGCAACGTGCCGGTGATATTTGTAGCGTTCCTTGCTGTTTTTGCTTTTATCGGCGGGGGATGGGCGATTACCGGACCGTATGCGACCGAGGTTTGGCCACAGCGGCTGCGGGCCACGGGAATGGGTTCGGCTTACGGCATTGCCGGCTTGGGAAGAATAGTCGGGCCCTTCGTGCTGTCGCTGTTTGCTGGCGCGGGAACGGTGGTCTCACCGAAGGCGACCACTGGAGCCATCGGCCCGACCTACGTTTTCTACGCCATCTGCGGCCTGGTGCTCTCGGCGGCCTACTACTTCGGCATCGAAACGAAGGACAAATCCATCGCTGAAATCGAGGCGTTGGTACTTCCGGTTCGCACGGGGCCGTTCGGAAAGCGCGCGCGTGATTAGATCTGATTAGGATTGGTCAGCGGATGACACCCAAGACCACGAAAAGCAGTGATAATCCAACAAACAGAGCGCAAGAACCCACCTCTGGCTTCCCAGAACGCGGTTTCGGGCCCCGGAACGCCGTCGCTTTAGGCTGTGGTTCTACGATTCCTTCCAGCCCACGAGGGCAAGGGAAAAAAACCGAAAAGCATGTGCCCGAACCTCCGTCTCTGGCGACGGTGCGAAGCCGGAGTATTCCATCGTTGTTTTCGATGAAGTTGTCAACGGTACCGGGCATTACCACATGTCCGATCCCGTTCCTCTTTTGTCCGTCCCCAGACGCTGAGAATCTTATGTCATAAGAATAAAGTATTTCAATTCTCCTGACTATATTCATATTCTCACTCGCAGTCTGCCGACAGCGATGGGCGGAGCAAACACAAAGCTGCTTGGGCTGCGCATCACGGCCCTCTGGAAGCGCGCTGTGCGGTTCCACACACTATTCAGCAGCTTTCGGTGGAGATCGATGCGGCGTTCTAGAGATCGGTGCATAGGATCGGCCAGCCGCACTAGAACTCCTCGAACGCCTCTAACAATAAGACTAATAAGCAGAGCCGTGCAATTGTATAAATTTTCCGCGCGAGATGAGAGGAAGCAAATATGAGTACAGTTGACTCTAAGGCAACTGCAGTTGAAAACCGCAAGAATGTTCCCACTCGACATGAATCTGAAGGCAGTTTGGCGAAGATAGGCCTCGCACTGGCAAATTGGAGCGAACGGTGGTTCCCGGATCCTCTCGTGTTTGCACTAGCGGGAGTGGTCATCATATTCATCTTCGGCCTGCTGCTTCACCAGTCGGCGTCGAAATTAGCCGTGCAGGGTGCCAAGAACTTTTGGACGCTGGTTCCGTTCACCATGCAGATGGTGATGGTCATCATTGGCGGCTATGTAGTTGCGACAACACCTCCGGTGTATCGCTTTATACGGTGGGTCGCGAAAATACCCAAGACCGGACGTGGCGCCATCGCGATGATCGCATTATTTTCATGCCTGACCTCATTGATCTCTTGGGGTCTGAGCCTGATCTTCAGCGGGCTGTTGACGCGTGAACTGACTAAGCGGGTCAAAGGAATGGACTATCGGGCAGCCGGCGCGGCAGCTTACCTGGGTCTCGGAGCGGTCTGGGCGCTTGGCTTGTCTTCGTCGGCGGCAATGCTGATGGCAACAAAGGGCGCGATCCCTCCTTCGCTGCTGGCCATCTCAGGCGTTATCCCGTTGAAGCAGACACTTTTTCTCTGGCAAAGCATAGTTATGGCCTTGGTGCTGGTTGCAGTATCGGTAGTGATTGCATACGCCTCAGCACCCTCGGCTGAAAAAGCAAAAACCGCGGAGGATTATGGCATCGAGTTCGAATCAGTGGACCGCTCGTTGGAGCCAAGGACGAAGCCAGGAGAATGGCTGGAGTACAGCCCGCTGTTGTCGATCCTGATTTCAGCTCTGATGATCTGGTATCTCGTTGACTTTTTCCGCAGTTCTCCCCAAGGCGCGATTGCCGCGCTCGACCTGAATACCTATAACCTGATCTTTATTACCGTCGGCCTGTTACTGCACTGGCGGCCAAAAAGTTTTGTCAAGGCCGTTGCCGAGTGCGTGCCTGCGACGGGCGGCGTATTGATCCAGTTTCCGTTCTACGCCGTTATTTTTGGAATGATTGTAGGTACGGGCATGTCCGACTGGCTCGCTAACGTGTTTGCGCGTATCACAACGCATGGGACATATCCTCTCCTTGTAGCGGTCTACTCTGCGCTCATTGGCGTCTTCGTGCCATCCGGTGGAAGTAAATGGGTCATTGAGGCGCCCTACGTCTTGCAAGCCGCAACCTTGCATAATGTTCATCTGGGCTGGGTGGTACAGATCTATAACGCCGCCGAGGCGCTGCCCAATCTTGTCAATCCATTCTGGATGCTTCCTCTGCTAGGCATCCTGAAACTCAAGGCCCGTGACCTTGTCGGCTACGGTGTGTTACAGATGTTTATCCACATTCCACTAGTATTTTTCTTGTGCTGGATATTCGCCAGATATTTACCTTATTTGCCACCGATCCACTGAGGCGGACCGTTTATTGAAAATGCCTCTAAGTACATTGCGCACCAGCTTGAATCTGGCGAAGTAGATGAGCTTCACCTGATGCGGATGAAACTTGTGAAGGATGAAGGGCGGCGCATTCGGGCCGCCTTTTTTTGCGGGCACGTTGTTACGGGGACTCCACGGAAGGTCCAGGTCCGTGTCCCAGGCACAAGTGGCGCGTGCACCGCTAGCTCAGGTGTTTCGAAGCTCACCACCAAGAGATGAAGTCGATCTACTTGAACATGTCCGATGGATTTGATGGTGAGGTCACTATTGCCAAGTAATCCGTGCTCCGATGTACATTCTCGAAGTGCCGTGGAATTACAGACCTCTTTTGTTGAGGGGACCGGCGGCGAGCAAGTCGTCCATATCGGGGTCGCGCTGTTTCTCCGCCTCAATCACTTCGGCAAATTTGCGGACACCTTTGAGAAACTCCGAGAGGTGCGCCAAGACATCGTCTTTGCGGTAGGCGATAAGCAAATTCAGCTCCGGAGTCGGCTCGAGATCAAGGTGACGAGTGACCACACCTTTAGGCACAATGTTGCGGACATACTCAGTTAGAATGCAGAAGCCGAGACCTGACGCAACTGCATTCATCGCGGTCATCAGGTTTTCGGTGTTCAGGTGGGTACGGAAGGTTACGCCGCCGAGCTTGGCAATTGTATCCACCACGTCGTGCACCGCCGGTGCAACCTCGCGAGAGATGGCAATATGCGGCTTGGTCGACAGTTCCGCCAGCGGTACCGGATTCTTGCGGGCGATGGGCCAGCTCTGCGGAATAAGGACAACCACTTTCTCGCGCGAGTAGACGTCGTAGGCGATCTCATCGGACTCGATCGGGCCACGCAAGAATCCGACATTGATGTCGCGTTTGAGCAAGGCGTCGATTTGCTCGGGTGAGGTCATCGTCCGCAACAGAAGTTGCACATCCGGGAACCTGCGCATGAAATCCGGAATAGCGCGCGAAAAAACCAGCCCCTCCGGACCCGGAACCATGGCGACGGTGATAGTTCCGATCTCAGAGCGGCCCTCCTGGCGAGCGTGCATGAGCGCTCTCTCGGTCATCCTCAGTACTTCTCTTGCTTCCGGCAGCAGCACGCGACCAGTTTGGGTAAGGCACAGGCGATGCTTACCCCGCAGGAATAGCGGCGCTCCGACGATATCTTCGAGCTGCCGAATCTGATGACTCAACGAAGGCTGGGCAGTATGGAGTTGTTCGGCGGCGCGTGTAACATTTAGCGACTCGGCAACTGCAACGAAATACCGTAGTAGGCGAAGTTCCATAAGTCCGCTCTCGCGATCCGTTGTGCGCAATAACTATCCACGTTCATCTAATTATGCATGAATTGCAAGTCGAATTGTAAACGCCCTATTACTCGCCGCCATCTGGGTTCTGACCGAATCGGTCAACGACTGGCACCGGAACCCATAGCTCACAAGTCTGGATTCAGAAGAACAAAGTATTTCACAAAGCATTCCCGATATTCATAAAGTTCTACGACGATTTGTGAAACTGTTCACTGGCGAAGCAGACTGCTTTTTCGCAGGCTAGATCTGTGATGTGCGCCAATTCAACGTCAGCTCTACCGAGGAGTCAAGTATGTCTAAAGTCATTACTGCAGAACAAGCTGCGGCGAAAGTAAAAGACGGCGCAATCTTGTGCGCGAGTGCTCTGACGCTTGCCGGCTGGCCTGAAGAAGTGGCCATGGCCATTGAAAAGCGGTTCATGGAAACACAACAACCCAAGAACATCACCCTGGTGCACGCCTCCGGCATCGGCGACTGGAAGACGAAGGGTACGCAGCACTTCGGGCATGTCGGCCTGGTAAGGCGCTGGATTGGCGGACACACGGGAATCGCGCCCGGGATGGCGAAATTAGTGGTCGAGGGCGGCTGTGAGGGCTATTGCCTTCCACAAGGTGTCATCTGCCAGCTTTGGCGCGAGATTGCAGCAAAGCGTCCCGGCCTCATCACCAAGATCGGCCTTGGCACCTTCGTGGATCCGCGGCTCGAGGGCGGCAAGATGAATAAGGCCACCACCGAGGAATTGGTCAAGGTCATCCAGTTCGAGGGCGAAGAGTGGATGTTTTATCCCACCTTCAAGGTTGACGTGGCTATTATCCGCGGCACCACCGCCGATGAGAATGGAAACCTGACGGTGGACGGTGAAGGTGCGCTGCTGGAGTGCCTGCCATTGGCCCAGGCTGCCAGGAACAGCGGCGGAATCGTGATTGCCCAGGTCGAGTACTTGGCTCAGGCGGGCTCGCTTCATCCGAAGAATGTGCGCGTGCCGGGCGTGCTGGTGGATTACATCGTGATCGCAAAGCCGGAGAACCACTGGCAATCGGCAGGCACTTCCTTCAACCCAGCGTTCTCGGGCGATATCAAGGTTCCACTCAACGCAATTCCGGAACTTCCTATGGACGAACGACTTATTATCGCCCGTAGATCCGCGATGGAACTGACCCCGGGTTCGATTGTAAATCTCGGCATTGGAGTTCCGGATGGCATTGCGATCGTGGCTGGACAAGAAGAAGCGTCCGACCTGCTGACACTCACGACCGAGCTGGGCGCAATCGGCGGCGTGCCGGCCGGTGGCGAGAACTTCGGAATGTCCTTCAACGCCCAGGCATTTGTCGAGCAGCAGGCGCAGTTCGATTGGTATGACGGCGGCGGACTCGACCAGGCGTTCCTGGGAGCGGCCGAGGTCGATCGCACAGGCAACGTCAACGTCAGCAAGTTCAAAGGCCGCTGCGTGGGCTGCGGAGGCTTCATCAACATCACGCAGAACGCGAAAAAGGTAGTGTACTGCGGCAGCTTTACCGCCGGCGGACTGAAGATTGCCGTCGTGGACGGCAAGCTGGTCATCCAGCAGGAAGGCAAAGGCAAGAAGTATGTGAACAAGGTGGAACAGGTCACCTTTAGCGGGGCCTATGCCAGCCAGACCCGCCAGCCGGTGCTTTATGTGACGGAACGCGCCGTCTTCGAGTTGCAGGACGGCGAAGTCACGCTGATTGAAATTGCGCCCGGAATCGACTTGCAAAATGACATTCTGGCGCAGATGGAGTTCAAACCTCGCATTTCTGCCAACCTGAAATCAATGCCTCCCGAGATCTTCCACAAGAAATGGGGCGGCCTGCGAAAGATCATTGAAGCTAAGAAGACCCAGCCAGTGCAGCCGGCTGAAGTGGCAAAAGCCATGCTGGCAAAGGCGTAAAGGAAAGGTCGATTGAACATGAGTAACCTGACAGCGGAACAAAAACAGATTCAGCAGACGGCGAGAGAATTCGTCGCGAAGCACATCATACCCGTCGCCGCCAAGCTCGATAAGAGCGGCGAGTTTCACCCCTTCCTGGTGGACGAGGCGCGCAAGAGCAAGATTTTTGCCATGGCCGTGCCCAAAGAGTTTGGCGGGCTCGACTACAGCGCGCTGGCCCAGGCGCTCGTACTAGAGGAATGGGGCTACGGTTGCGCCGGCATGGGCACCACCCTCGCGGCCAGCGTCCTCAGCATGGACTCCGTGCTGGTGGCGGGCACCGAGGAGCAGAAGAAGAGGTTCTTTGAGCCCATGGTGCGCGGCGAGATCGGCTCGTTCGGCTTGACCGAACCGGGCGCCGGATCGGATGCGGGAAGCGGCAAGTCCACGGCCGTCAAGGTCGGCGACGAGTACGTCCTGAACGGCACCAAGTGCTGGATCACCAACGGCGGCTTTGCCAGCGTGTACGTCATCTATGCGCTGACCGATCCCAGCAAGGGAATGAAGGGCCTGAGTGCCTTCATTGTTGAAAAAGGACGGCACGGCTTCACCATCGGAACGGTAGATCACAAGCTGGGCATCCGCAGCTCGAATACCGTGGAGCTGCTCTTCAAAGACGTTCACATCCCCGCCTCCAATTTATTGGGCAAAGAAGGCGACGGCATGAAGATCGCCATGAAGACTTTGGACATGGCGCGACCGGCAATCGCGGCGCTCAGCGTGGGGTTGGCGCAGCGCGCGCTGGACGAGTGCGTGAAGCATCTGCAAAAAAAGTATCCCGACCCGAAGGTACAGCCCGGACAGACTCTGCAGTTCAAACTGGCCGACATGCGCATCGAAGTCGAAGCCGCGCGCCAACTGCTGCACCACACCATGGACCTGCGGGATGCCGGCGTTCCATTCTCGGTGGAATCGGCGCTGGCCAAGACCTTCTGCGCGGATGTCGCGATGAAGATCACGGCCCAGGCTGTACAACTGATGGGCACTTATGGATACACCTCCGAGATCGCAAAGCTGATGCGTGACGCCAAGATCATGCAGATCTATGAAGGAACTAACCAGATTCAGCGGTTGGTGATTTCGCGTGCTGTGCTCACGGCCGCCCCGGCGGCCCTGGCAGCAGCACAGAAAGCAGGCAAGTAATGAGCACTCATCTTACGGAAGAGCAAGAACTGATTGCCAAGAACGCTCGGGATTTCGCGGAGGAGTATCTCGACCCGATCGTAGCGGAGCTGGACCGGACGGACGTCTTTCCCACTGACGTGGTGAAGAAAATGGCGGAGCAGGATTTCCTCGGTCTGTTTCTTCCCGCCGAATTCGGTGGAGCCGAGGCCGGCTATGTGAGCTTCGTGGGCGTTATCGAAAACCTTTCGCGCAGTTGCGCGGCGGTGGCTTCAATCGTCGTCAACCATTCGCTGGCGGCCTATGCCATCCAGCGCTGGGGAACTCCCGCGCAGAAACAGGACTATCTGCCGGCGTTGGCGAGCGCCAAGACTTTGGGCGCCTTCGCAGTTTACGAGAACGGTCCGACGCCGGGGGTTGGACCAGACGCGCTGATGGCAGTCAAACAGCCTGAAGGCTGGCTGCTGAATGGCACTAAGGCTTACGTGCGCAATGCCGGTAAGGCGGACATCTACGTGGTGCTGGCCTGCACGGAGGTGGCCGCCGGAGCTAAAGCGCTGACCGCATTCGTGGTGAGCGGCGCGGCAGTGGGTCTCACCGTAGGCGAACCAGCGGAGACTATGGGACTGAAAGGCTGCCCTGTGGCCAACCTTGTGTTCAAGAACGTGATGCTCGCCGAAAGCGCCATGTTGGGCGTACCAAATCAGGGTATGGTCATTGCGGCCGAAACCCTCTCGCTCGGCGCGCTTGCAGAAGCGGCACAAACGGTCGGCATTGGACAGGCAGCGGTTGAACATGCCGCGGCTTACTCCAAGACGCGCGTGCAGTTTGGCCGTCCCATTTCTGCTCTGCAGGCAATCCAAACGCTGCTGGCCGAAACCGTGACGGACTGCCACATGGCGCGTCTAGGTGTGCTCCATGCGGCGCAACTCATGGAAGACGGCGAGCCGTTCCAGACGGAGGTCGCCATGGTTAAGCAATTCCTGGCGCGCCTGGGCTCGAAGATGCTGCTGGACACGGTGCAGGTCGAGGGCGGATTCGGATACTCCGAAACCATGCCTTTGCCACGCCTGTTCCGCGACATCGCGGGTACAACTCTGCTGGACGCTCCGGCGGATTTCCCGGAAAAGACAATCGCCGCTGCGCTGTTGGCGTAGCACGGAGACTGGAATGCCGAAGCTTCTTGTTTGTTACAAATGGGCCCTCGACGAGCAGGACATCAAAATCAATCGCGACGACCTGAGCCTCGACGCGAGCCGGGCCAAGGGCAAGATTAGCGACTTCGACCGCAACGCGATTGAAGAAGCCAGCCTGATCGTCGAAAAACAGGGGGGTACCGTGGACGCTCTGTCTTACGGTACCGCCTCAGTAAAACAATCGATCAAGGACGCCTTGTCGCGCGGTCCCAACAAAGTAATGTGGATCGGCGACGGCTCGGCGGAGATCGCCGACGCGTTCGTCATCGCCAACGTGCTGGCGGCCGCCGCTCGCAAATTCGGACCCTACGACGTTATCCTCTGCGGCGAAGGCAGTTCGGACATGTTCTACCAGCAGACGGCGCCGCGTTTGGCGCAACTACTTGGGCTTCCCTGCGTGAGCTTTGTGCAGAAGATGACGCTGGAAGGGGAGGTGCTGACCGCCACGCGCAAGCTGAGCGATTGCCTCGAACAGGTCAGCGTGAAAGGCCCGGTGGTGGTCAGCGTATTGAGCGAGATCAACAAGCCTCGCATCCCCACGCTGAAGCAGGTGCTTGGGGCGGCCAAGAAGCCCAACGCGGAGATCAAGATTGCCGACCTCGGATTGACGCCTGAACAGCTGACACCGAAGGCAGTTCGTAAGTCAGCAAAGGGTTTCGTGATGAGCCGCAAGAACGTCATTTACAAAGAGAGCGACGCAGCCGCAAACGTCGCCAAACTCGTAGCCAGCCTCGCTGCCGAAGGCCTGCGCTAAAGGAGAAGGCACGATGGCAGGAGTATTTGTTTTCTCGGAAGACGGCGCTCTGGCCCAGCAGTTGCTGACGCCAGCGCTGGAATTGAAAAAGGCACTGGGGCAGCAGTTGGTCGCAGTGACGGCCGACGAGGATACGGCAAAAAAACTGGCGACGCTTGGCGCGGACTTGGTGGTGCTGCTGAGGGCGGAGCAGAAAACGCCTGAGGCCCTGGTTCCCGAATTCGGGGATCTTTGCGCGCGCGAGAATGCGTCCGTGGTGCTGGTAGGCGGTACGCTGCGCGGCAAGCACGTCGCAGCGCAGGTGGCTGCCAGGCTCCAGGCCGGACTCGCCACCGATGCCAAGACATTGCAAATTGCCGGCGGCAAATTGCTGTGCACGCGCATTCTCTACGCCGGACTTGGGATCTGCGAGGAAGAAGTGGAGTTGCCGGCAGTGGCAACCATTCCTCCGCGGACCTTCCTGGCTCCCGCAGCAGCGGCTTCGGCTGGAAAGGTGGAAACGCTGGACGTTAAAGCTGACACTCGTGTTGCTGTCGCCAGCACCACGCCGATCAGCACGGAAGGCGTCGACATCTCCGCGGCCAGCAAACTGGTGTCTGTTGGCCGCGGGTTCCGCAAGCAGGAAGACCTTAATCTGGCCCAGGAACTTGCGGGGTCACTGAAGGCAGAACTCGCCTGCACGCGCGGCATCGCGGAAGACGAGCATTGGCTCCCGCTTGCACGCTATGTTGGCATCAGCGGACAAACCGTGAAACCTGAAATTTACCTGGCTGTCGGACTCTCAGGCCAAGTGCAGCACATGGTGGGCTGCCGCGAGTCAAAAGTGATTGTGGCGGTGAACAACGATGAGCGCGCACCTATCTTCGAGGCCGCCGATTACGGCATCGTTGGCAACCTCTATGAGGTGCTGCCGTTGTTGACGGCAGCGCTTAAGAACTGAGGCAGACAATGGCGGACGATAGCTTT
>JBEKQP010000158.1:0-10640 GCA_049519595.1 Candidatus Korobacteraceae bacterium
GTGTGGTTCGTCAACCGGTGTACGAAATTCCCATTGCTTTTCCTGATCTGTTTCCGTGTTGACCTCTGCAGGTTCCGACTTCACAGCCGCAACCGCAGGCGCATCGTCATGGACGGCTTCTCCGAGAGCACTGCTGGCCGACGCCGCTGGCTTCTCATCCATGATGCGATCTGCAACGCGATCTGCCGGCGCAGTGGGCTGACGATAAGGCAATACCTGTGCCTCGACGACATCAGCCTCAGCTGCGGGGCCCGGTTCCGCCTCGAAAGCAGCAGACGTGTTTGCAAGGGCAACGTCAGGCGGAGCGGCTTCTGCCGTCGTCTGCGGCATCGGCAATCGGCCCGCTTCGGGCTCGGAAGCGCTAACCGGTTCGGCAAAAACGGAGCGATCGCTGTCCGTGTCAAAGTGTTTGGCCTCGTTCGGCGTCACCTCGGCGGGCGTCGCCGGACCGGATTCCGACTTCCGGTACTTGGAAATCGACTCTCCGGGCAGAACCATCGGCGTGTAATTTTCCGGCAGAGAATACTCTTCCCGCGGTTCGCGTTCACGCGGTTCACGGTCCCGACCACGGTCGCCACGGTCGCCACGGCCACGACCGCGATCACGGTCGCGACCTCCGCGACCTCCGCGGAAATCGTCGCGGCGCGATTGGAACTCCGGGCGCGGCTCCGGCGGTCGATCACTCTCCTCCCGCGGCCCGGCGTCTGCGCCACGGCTGTAGCGGGCGATGGACTCACCAGGCAGCACCATCGGCGTGTAGTCGGCAGGCATGCCTTGGAAATTCACCGGCTCTTTGTCGACGGCTGTAGCCTCCGGCATAGACTGTTCTTCCTGAACGGCAGCAGGAATGTCCAACTCGACTTCTTCTTCAGGCGTGGCAGATGGTTGCGGCTCGCCGGGAGCAGTCTCTGCCTGCGTGCCTGTCGGCTGGGTTGCTTCGGGCAGTCGTTCGCGACCTCCGCGTCGGCCACGGCGCCTGCGGCGGCCCCGCCAGCGGTGCGAACCCTCAGCATCCTGGGGTTCCGCATCCTTGGTTTCGACTTCAGCCACCTCGGCAGGTTCATCGCTTTCTTCAGCGAAATCTTCTTCCTCGGTTTCTTCCGGTTCCGGCCCAGCAGGCGAAACCTCTGCGGGCGATTGCTTCACCTCGGCGAATTGCGGCCGGACCGGTACTTCGCCAAACTCCTCTTCTTCATCCTCAAAATCGAGGAAGTCGGAAACGTAAAGAAATGCATCCCGTTCCAGGCCAACATCGACGAAAGCCGATTGCATGCCGGGAAGCACGCGAGTGACGCGGCCCTTATAAATCGAGCCCGCGAGGGTGTATTCATTCTCACGTTCGAAGTACACTTCGGCGAGTTGATCGTCTTCGACCAAAGCCACCTTGGTTTCGTGAGGAGTAGAAGAAACGTACAATTCCTTGTTCATGGTTGCTCCGGGCTCGCGCAACCGGCATGGACTTGAGGTCCCGGCAAATGCAATGCAATTACCCGGGTGGTCACAGTCCGCATCGGGTTGGCGAGCGTCGCCGGAAGTGGAAAGGAAGGTCAGTCTTGAAGTTCGGTGGACCGCTCCGCCACGCCTGCTAACTACTACTGCGTGGTGATGGAGAAGGGCCGGGGGCCACACGGGTAGAGCTGTGTGGAGACTCAGCTAACACGCTTGCTCCCCAATTCGCCGGAACATCCGCTTCCGCCGGCAACGCCGGCCACAGACGCCGATAAAGTGAGTAGGTATTCATGTCAGCTGAAACTGCATCAATCTTCTGCACCGAAATACTACGTCGCGCCTTCAGGGTTTGTGGCCACACTCTCACTGGCAAAGGCGGATGGCCAAAGCCAAACAAGGGGGCCGTTACCCGCCCCGGGCAACGTTCCTTCAATCCTGTCCGGCCCTTTTCCTCTGGCCGGCGAGTGCTCTTCTCGCGAAGAGCGGTAAAAATCCTAACCTCTTAATGTCAGTCGGGGCCGGGCTCAGGTTCTGAGCACCGCTCCGAAACTCTCAGGCCGTCTTGCTAATTCACGAAACGGCGCATGCGAACGTTCATCACGATTCCGAGCGCCAAGAATGTAAATAGCACCGACGAGCCGCCATAGCTCATCAACGGCAGCGGAATGCCGGTCACAGGCATAAAGCCGACCACCATTCCAACATTGACCAGCACATGAAACGCAAGCACTGCTACAACACCCATCACGATGAACGTTCCAGCACGATCGGGCGCCGTTTGAGCGTTGCTGATCAAACGCATCAACATCAGAAAGTATAACAGTAAGACGAAGGTCGCGCCGACGAAACCGTGTTCTTCCGACCAGGCGGCAAAGATAAAGTCGGTATGGGGCACCGGCAGGAACTGCCCCTGGGTTTGGGTCCCCTTGGTCGCACCCTTGCCCCAGAGGCCGCCGGAGCCGACCGCAACCATCGACTGGATTACCTGGTATCCCGCGCCTTTGGAATCCGCCTCGGGGGCCATAAAGCTGGTCAAACGGTCCTTCTGGTAGGGCTTTAGCCCATAATGCCACACGGCGGGCATCAGGATGCCGGCAATCAGCAGCAAAATCAGGGCATGCTTAAGCCGCATGCCGCCCAGAAACAACCCCATGATCGCCACTGGCACATAGGTGAGCGCGGTGCCCAGGTCGGGCTGCTTGAGAACCAGCAGCATCGGAACTCCGACGATCATTCCCGCTTTCATCAATTCGCGAAACGGCAGCTCACGTTCATTGTAGTCGGCAAAATACTTGGCTATGGCAAGTATCAGGATCAGCTTGACCCACTCCGAGGGCTGAAAATGTGCTCCTCCGGGCATCAATATCCAGCGGCGCGCGCCCAGGTACTTGCGCCCGAAGAGAAGCACCGCGACCAGCGACACAACCGCAACCCCATACATCCACGGGACGTTTTCAAGCAGTACCTGGTAGTTCACCACGCTAAGGATGAACATCAAGGCCAGTCCGGCGCCTATCCAGTACATCTGCCTGATCTGCATTCCTTGAAACTTTGTGTTCAGGGTCGCGCTGTAAATCTCGACCACGCCGAGCGCGCAGATGATGACTACAATCAGCAGCAGCACCCAGTCGAAATCGCGAAAGCGGATATGGCGCCTCATCGATGGGAGCTGCTCCTGGTGGGAGGTTCGACGATAGCGAGGACACCAGGAAGGTAATCCCACTGCCATGTGATGTCGCCGGGCGAATGGCCCGCGCTGGCCGCGAGTTGCGCCGCATCCTCGGCAAACGCCTCCATGCCGGGTGCCGCAACCGCCGGGTGGAACTTTGTCCCTTCGGCAATGTGGAAACGTCCGCCGCCCAACTTGTCTGTCGCGCCGCCCCACATGCCTGTCATCTCAGCGGGTTTCGGCTTAGCAGGTGTTTCCGGAGCGCGCTTGGTTGGCCCGGGTTTGGCCGTCTCGGTTCCAGCCGCTTCAGGAGTGGGACCAGATTTCGATTCGGGTGTCGCTTCGCCTCCGATGGCTCCAGCCACGTTCACCTGCTGGGCTCGTTCCTTTTGCACGTAAGCCTTGACGACCTGAGCGGCCATGCGCGCCGCCAGGTACCCATGCTCGCCGCCTTCGACAAGCACGCAAACCACGATTTCAGGATTCCGACGCGGGGTGACGCCCACAAACCATCCGTTATCCTTGAAGGCCGCCTTGTTGGACACTTTGGCTTTCATGGCATTGGAAATGGTTTGCGCCGAACCAGTCTTGCCGGCAAAGTCGATGCCGTTCAAATGTGCACTGGGCGCCGTGCCGATAGGGTTTACCACGTCGGCTAAGGCATCGGTGATCGTGGTCCAGCCCACGCTGTCAATGGGGATTTTCTTCTCTTCGGTGTAGTTCACCATTTGCAGATATTGCGGGGGCAACTGGTCGGGGAAGGCTACGTGTGGCCGACGTAGAGATCCATCCGAGGTGATGGCGCCGACGGCACGCATCAGTTGCACTGGGGTGGTGGCCACGGCCCCCTGGCCAATGCCGACCGAGATGGTTTCGCCCGCAAACCACTTCTGCTTATAGTTTTTGATCTTCCATTCTTCGCTGGGCATCACCCCGCTGATCTCCTGCGGCAGATCGATGCCGGTCTTCTGACCGAGTCCGAACATGGTTGCGTACTTGGCGATGCGTCCGATGCCTAGCTTTTCCGCGAGGGTGTAGAAATAAGTGTCGCAGGACTGATAAATAGCCTTGGGAAGCGTAACCGAGCCGTGCCCGCCTTTTACCCAACACTTGAAGAATCGTCCGTAAAACGTTCCACCGCCCCCGCAATGGATCTGCAAGGTCTGCGCAATGCCTTCCTGCCAACCGGCAACCGACATGATGACCTTGAAGACTGAACCCGGGGCGAGTTGCGCCTGGATGGCTTTGTTCATCAGAGGCTTAGCCGGGTCCGTCACCAGGTCGTTCCACTCTTTTCGCGAGATGCGGACGGCGAAGGCATTGGGATCAAACGCCGGACGGCTCACCATAGCCAGCACCTCTCCGCTACGGGGATCCATCGCGACGATTGCGCCGTTCTTGCTTCCTAACGCTTCTTCGGCGGCGATCTGCAGGTCTATATCGATGGTCAGCTTGAGTTGCTTGCCGGGAACGGCTGGCTTATCGCTGAGTTCGCCCATTTCCTTGCCGCGACTGTTGACCAGCACCCGCCGCGAACCATTCTGACCCATGAGGATGTCGTTGTAATACTTCTCGACTCCCGACTGCCCAACGATGTCTCCCACGTTATTGAACTGGAACTGAGGCTGATTCAGCATCTCATCGCTGACTTCGCCGACGTAGCCGATCAGGTGGGCGGCAAAGCCATTTTTCGGATAGAGCCTGCGGTGGACGGTGATGGTGTCGAGCTCGGGATACTCGTTGCGGTGCGACTCGATAAATGCCAATTCATCAGGCGTGACGTCGTATTTCAGAAAGATCGGATTGAAGCCGGGCAATGCCGCCATCCGCTTCAGGCGCTGGCGCATATCCGTCGCATCCAGATGTAAGCCGGCGGCGATGCCGTCGAGATCAGCGTCGAGATCCGCCTGCTTTTGATCGCGCAGCAACAGCGCGGAAAACGATGGATAGTTGTCGACGATGATGCGGCCTTCACGATCGAGAATCTTACCCCGCGGCGCCAGAATGGGCACTTCGCGGATGCGGTTCATCTGCGCCAGCGCATCGTACCTTTCCTGGTGAACAATCTGCAAGCGCCACAGCCCGAAAGCGAGCAGGACGAAGATCGCCAGGATTATGTACTGGATTGCGGTGAGCCGAATTTGGGGAACTTTCTCTTCGCGCCCGAACATCGATTGCAACTGCCTCAATCCTAAAACGGCCAATCAATGGAGCCAATGCAGCGTTCCACTTAATTCTATCCTGATTGTGCTGGCAGCAATGCCTCGAAGGTACTACGACGCACAGAGAAAAGACACTTGACTGCTCGCGTTCGGTCGAGATGGCCCGAAGCTGATCCGGAGTACACTTTGGCCTATTCGACGTTTAGGATCCGACGAACCTGGCGTAGAGGCTGCGGGCGATTCCCGTGTCCGTCGTGCCCTTAATGATGGCCCGCCCGTCGGGGAAGAGCGTCAGCTCGTAGGGGTCGCGCCAGAACTTCAGCACAAACTCGTTGTGGCGCACCGTACCGTGTGGCCGCAGCCGTTGCTCCATCTCGGCGAAATCGATTGGCCGATGGCGTTCGTGGATCTGCACGGAATTGCGGCCACACATGGTGATGTGCGGCCTGGCTTCGCCGGAGAGGTGGATGAAATCTGCCTCGCCACAGGCACGGCAACCGGCACGCGGATGATCGGCGACGATGTCGGCACGATCATTCGCCCACACGTCCAGCGAGAGCAGGGTGCGCCGCAGTTTATCCCGGGCGCCAACCAGAAGCTTCAACGTCTCGGTGACTGTAATCGACGCCAAGGCATTCACGGCCGAATTCAGAATGCCGGATGTGTCGCAGGTCTCGACCACACCACGCGGCGAATCCGGAAAGATGCAGGCAAGGCATGCCGTTTCGTGCGGCAGCACGTTCATGGTGAGTCCGTAGCTGCCAACCGCGGCCGTATAGATCCAGGGCCGCTTAAACTTCACCGCATAATCGTTGATCAGGTAACGGGTTTCGAAGTTGTCGGTTCCGTCCAGGATGATGTCCATCCCATTCAGCAACTCCTCCGCATTGGCCGGAATCAGGTCCTCGACGCGGGCGTCGACCTCGATTTCGGAGTTGAAGCTGCGGATTTTGCGGGCGGCAGCCACGGCCTTGGGCAAAGATTCCTCTGCATCGGCCTCATCGAACAAGACCTGCCGCTGCAAGTTGCTGGGTTCTATGTAATCGCGGTCGACAATCCGCAGATAACCGACCCCGGCGCGCGCCAGCAGGGAACTGAGGGCCGATCCGGTTGCGCCGCACCCGACAATGACAACGCGCCCCTGGCCCAGCTTCTTCTGGCCTTCAGCGCCGATGCCGCGAAACAGAATCTGCCGCGAATAACGATCTTCGAATTTCGCTTGTGATTTCATGATTTTAGCCGGAAAAGATTTATTATAAGTGAGTTGACACGCATCGTCAGGGCCTTTGAGGGATAGATGTCTGGCACCGGGAATGAGAGTTTCTGCTGCGAGCAGAATCACTGCTCATGAATGCACCTTCAGTGTGGGACGACAGGCCGGGTGGAAAGGGTGTTGCTTTGCTGGCCAGAGGCTCGTCTGCCATCTGGCTTCTGGTGTTTCTTTCCGTTGTCTGCCTCGCCACTGCCGCCGCTCAGAATCAGAATACGCTGCCTGCGTCAAAAGCCAATCAGTCACCCGCTTCGGACGCGGCAATGCAGGAGCTGCCGGCGGGAGTTGTGGCCCGGGTCGAGTTGCGCGGTACCGCGATGGGAACGGCGTCGTATGTCGTCACTTTGATCGAGCAGAAGCCTGGGGCCGCAGTGGATCGCGAAGCCATTCGCCGGAGCATTCGGCGGCTTTATGAGACTCGGCTGTTCGAATTCATCGACGTTGTCTGGGAACCCGCCGGCACCGGCCAGATCAATCTTATCTTCGAAACCACGCCAAGATACTTCTGCGGATCGCTTTCGGTCGATGGCTTGCCTAAGGATGGGCCGCACCCGAATGAAATGATCAATTCGTCCAGCCTGGAGCTCGGGACGCACTACTCGCCGCAACGGATCGCGCAAACCCTGGAGCGCATGCATCGCCTGCTGGAAGAAAATGGCTACTATCAGGCCCAGATCACTTATCAGGAATTCCCGGATTCCGCCCTGCAGCAAATGAACGTGAAGTTCCACGTTGTCCTGGGCAACCTGACGCACGTTGGCCGGGTGGCGCTCACCGGCGATCCCGATGTCGCTCTCGATGACATCGAATACATCGCCGACCTCCGTCCCGGCGACAAGATTCGGAAGGGTCAGATTCAGCGTGCTCTCCAGCGGCTGCGCAAGCACTTCCAAAAGGGTGGGCGCTTGACGGCCCAGGTCGGCATTACCCACTCGTACGATGAGGCGAACAACACCGTCAATTACTCCATCGAGGTGCGGCGCGGCCCCGAGGTCCTCATCACGGCCGAGGGTACAAAGATGACCCGGAGCCAGCTTAAGAGAAATATCCCGGTCTTCCAGGAGGGAGCGGTCGACGAGGATCTGCTCAACGAGGGGCGCCGCAATCTGCGGGATTTCCTACAGACTGAAGGGTATTTCGACGCGAAAGTCACGGTAAAGGAGGAGCGGGAAGATAGCGCCGTCAAGATTGTCTATCAGGTGGATCGCGGCGCGAGCCATAGACTGATCGGCATCAAGATTGAAGGCAACAAATACTTCGACAGCCAAACCATCCGCGAGCGCTTGTCTCTGCAACCGTCGAGTTGGACACAGCCGCATGGACGCTTCAGTCAGGCGATCCTCGCCGTCGACGTTTTGGCGATCAAGAATCTCTACGTGGCGAACGGATTTCCTAATGTGGAGGTTGCGGGGAATATCGTGGACAACTACGAAGGCGATCCGCAACGATTGTTTGTCGATTTCCGGATCGTGGAAGGGCAGCAGGTGCTGGTGCGGAGTCTCACGATCACCGGGAACAAGGCCTTTCCGGCGGAGCTGCTCCAACGCAATCTTTACGTTGTGCCGGGCCAGCCGTATTCAGAGATGAACGTTGCCACCGATCAGGATACGCTGGTCAACTTCTATTTCAACAACGGATTTCCCCAGGTGCAGTTCGAGGCGGTCGCGAAGCCAAGTGAGACCGATCCCCGGCGTATGGACGTTGTCTACAAGATCACGGAAGGTGGACGAGTCTACGTCGAACAGGTGGTTGTTTCGGGACTGGTGAATACGCGAAAGAGCGTAGTGGACCGCCGGTTCAGCATCCGCGACGGGGACCCGCTCGACCAGGCGAAGATGGTCGAAACGCAATCCCGCCTATACGACCTTGGAATCTTCAGCGCCGTGAATATGGCCGTCCAGAATCCAGGCGGGGAGGTCGATCATAAGAATCTGCTCTATCAAATCCAGGAGGCTCGGCGCTACACGTTCCAGTTCGGCGGCGGCATCGAATTCTCGACCGGCAACCAACCCGGCAGCAATCCTCAGGGGAATACCGGCGTCAGTCCCACGGTATCCTTCAATGCCACACGCATCCTATTCCGCGGGCGAGACGAATCGCTGATCCTCAAAGCGCAAGTAGGGAACCTGATTAAACGCGTTCTGCTCAGCTTTGACCAGCCTCATTGGTTCGATCTGCCGAAGTGGCATTTCACGACCACGTTTTTGTACGACAATACGCGCGATGTGAATACGTTCACGACAGAGCGGTTGGGCGGGTCGTTTCAGTTGGAGCAACGCGTTTCACGCGCGAACCGTCTGTTTTATGCCTTTAGCTATCGCCAGGACAAAGTTGACCCAAGCAGTTTTCCCGCCGGTTTCAGCCAGGACCTGCTTAATATTTACGCCGTCCCGGTACGCATCGGAATGCCCAGCGTCACCTTCGTCAGGGATACGCGTGACGATCCGGTAGACTCGACCAAAGGAATCTTCACCACGGCAGATATTGGTGTAGCAACCGGAGCCCTGGGCTCGGAGGCAAACTTCGGGCGCGTGCTCGTGCAGAATACAACCTATCATCGCTTAGGGAACAAGTACGTCTTTGCGCGCTCAACCCGCATCGGGGTCGAGTCGCCTTACAGCAGTTCCAGCGTAGTTCCCCTGCCGGAGCACTTTTTCGCCGGCGGCAGTACTTCATTACGGGGGTTTGCCGTCAACCAGGCGGGGCCACGCGATCAGTTTTCGGGGTTTCCAGTGGGAGGGAACGCCATGTTCGTCAATAATCTCGAACTGCGTACTGCTCCTGCGAGCTTACCGCTCCTCGGCCAGGGATTCAGTTTCGTGGTGTTTCACGACATGGGAAACGTCTTCGACACCGCAGACGATATGTGGAGTAATCTGTTGCGGTTTTCGCAACGTAACCAGCAAAGTTGCAGAAGCCTGACGGCGCCTTGTGACTTCAGTTACATGTCGCAAGCGGTCGGGGTTGGGGTTCGCTATCACACGCCGATCGGGCCTGTGCGCCTCGATTTTGGCTACAATCTAAATCCGGCGTACTTTGCGGTAATCACTGGAAGCACGCCGCAGGTCGATCAGGTGCGGCACTTTAATCTTTTCTTTAGCATTGGGCAGACGTTCTGACCCGGCGGCGGGGATATTAGAGGATATATCGACTGTGGAATTGCTCTGATGAAGATTCTCGTATTGGTTTTAGCGCTTGTTCTTTTGGTTGTTCCCCTGGCGTCGGCTCGCGAGCCGGTCGATCGCATCGTGGCAACCGTCAACGACGTTCCTGTGCTTGCCAGTGATGTGGAGGATGCTGTCCGCGTCGAAGCATTAATGCAAGGCAGGGCAGTGGCGCAGGTTCCGCTGGCGGATTACCGGGCAGCAATGGCTCGGCTGATCGACCGGACGCTGATTCGGCAGCAGATGACCAGCGGGTACGTCGCGCCAGTCCAGCAGGTGGAATTGCGACTGGCCCAGGTCCGGGCGGCTTTTCCAGAGGCAAAATCGGACGCGGCGTGGCGAGACGTGCTGGCCGTCTATGGAGTCGGGGAACAGCAACTGCGTAAGAGCGTCGAAGAACAAGTCCAACTGATGCAGTTTGTCGACGCGCGTCTGCGCCACATGGTTCGTGTATCCCGCGATGAAGTGGAGAGCTACTACAAGGAGAAGTTGCTGCCGGAGTTGAGCCGGAAGGGAGCGGCAGCCGAGCCCCTGGCGAACGTACAATCCGGGATTCACGAACTTCTGTTACAGGAGAAGATCGACGCCCAGCTTAATGCCTGGCTTGCCAGCCTGCGAGAGCAGGGGGACGTGCGCATTTTGCGCCCCGCAGTGGAGGCCGCAACCGGTTCCGGCGGTGACTCAAAGGCGATGTCCTTTTCCGCCATAGTTGAACCACGATGATCCGCTAAACCGGTTTTGCGGAGGGTGTATCCCGAGAAGCCGCCGGGTATTCAGCCTGAGGGCTTCGGATGCACCTCCAAGGATGCGCTAATGGAACAGCGACGAGACGGACCCGGCCTGCTGACGAGGATTCGCGGAAGGTATTTCCGAGGAGCATCCCCCGCTTTCATCGCCGCGATCACCGGCCTTGTCGTGCTTGCCGT
>JBEKQP010000159.1:0-10586 GCA_049519595.1 Candidatus Korobacteraceae bacterium
CCATCTGGTGGAAGCTGTAATGAATGTCCGGACGCGAGGAAGCGCCGAAGCCCAGCTGGTCAGGCGCAATGACGCGATAACCCAGCTGAGCCAGAAACTCGATGGTGGGCTCCCAGTAAAAGCCAGAGAAATTTTTCCCGTGCAACAGGAGCACGGACTTTCCGTTGGCGGCACCTGTGGGCTGGACGTCTCGGTACGCCATGCGCAGATCTTGGTTTTCCACCCGCAACGGGAAGTACTGCACGCTGTATTTGGGATGAAGTGCCGGGCTCTGCTGCGCAAGCAACGGCGGTGCGCAAATTGCCCCGAGCAGGATAAACGCCAGGATCACACGGGTTTCGAGTCGATGGAAGTCGAGCATGAGTCTTCACCCCTCAGCCTTAGGATCAATCTCTCCGTGGTGGCCCGCATTTGCCGCAGTTGGCTAATGTGGAGCTCGTCCGATTCCTCGTACAAGCAGGATACGGCAGAGAACGCTATCCCACATTAAGACTGCATCCCAAAATGTGGGCCACCACGGCCTTTAAAGTTTGATGTCGTAGGGACTAGAGGTGTCATTCTGAGCGACCGAAAGGGTGCGAAGAATCTGCTTTTGCATAAATGCAAGTAAAAGCAGATCCTCGCTGCGCTCAGGATGACCCTCACGAGGTGCGCGCGCCACACGGGCAGCGTACCCGGAACCAAGGCGGGTGCGTCCGGAGTGTTAAAATCAAGATATCGAATGAGCGCCAAAAGTATCCCCGTAGTTCCCTCTCCTGCTCCAGATCAAGTGAGCCAAGTTGCCGCCGAACCGGAACTCTCTGTGCGGCGCCCGCGAGTGGGCTTCGTAAGTCTCGGCTGCCCCAAAAATCTCGTCGATAGCGAGGTGATGATGGGGATGCTGGCCACCTCCGGCGCAGAGATTACCAGCCGTGCGGAAGACGCCGACATTATCGTGGTGAACACCTGCTCGTTCATCGACAGCGCCAAGCAGGAATCGGTCGACACCATTCTGGAGATGGCCCGCTTCAAAGAGAGCGGCCGGGCCAAGAAGCTGATTGTCGCCGGATGCCTGGTGGAACGCTATCGCGACGAGATTCAGAAGAACATCCCGCAGGTGGATGCCGTGGTCGGCACGGGCGAACTGGACCAGATTCTCGCCGCCGCCGGGATCGAAGCGACAGGTCTAACGCCACTTGATTCGCCATTCAAAATTCTAAACGGCAATTCGGCAAGTCAAAGCCTGAAATCGGGGGTAAGCCGTCAGCCAAACGCGCGTGCGGAAGGCGACGCCCGCGAGCGTTCCGGTCGATTTTCGCGTACCGCTTGGGACGGCGCGACCGCGGCGCTGCCCACCTATCTGTACGACGAAAACACGCCGCGCTTGCTGGCGACGCCGAAGCATTCGGCCTACATCAAAATCGCTGAGGGCTGCGATCATCCGTGCGCCTTTTGCATCATTCCCCAGCTGCGCGGGAAGTTTCGCTCGCGCCGCTTCGAATCAGTTGTGAGCGAGGCGGAGCGCCTAGCCAACCAAGGCGTACGCGAGGTAACGCTGATTGGCCAGGACACGACCTGCTACGGCGAGGACCTGGAGTTGAAGGACGGCTTGGCTCACCTGCTCGACCGGCTGTCGCAAATCGAGCAACTGCGGTGGGTGCGGTTTCTCTATGCGTATCCGAACAAGATCACCGGACGGCTGCTGGAAACGATTGCTGCCAGCGAGAAAATTTGCTCTTATCTCGACGTGCCATTGCAACACGCTTCGGCTGCGGTGCTGCGCCGCATGAAGCGCGGCGGCTCGGCGGATATCTTTCTGCGCTCGATTGAGAAGATGCGCAGAGCTGTTCCGAATCTGACGCTGCGCACGTCGTTCATCGCCGGCTTTCCGGGCGAAACGGAGCAGGAGTTCGAGGAGCTATGCGATTTTGTGCGCGAGGCGCAGTTCGACTGGCTGGGCGTGTTCAGTTACTCCGACGAGGAGGGCTCGCCAGCGTTCCGGCTTGGCGGTAAAGTGGCGCCGCGTGAGATTGAGCGGCGGCGGCGGCAACTGATGAAGATCCAGAAGCAGATCAGCCGCCGCAAGCGCAAGGCCGCCGTTGGACGAGAGTTCGAGGTGATGCTGGAAGGCCCGTCCCAGGAAACTGAACTGCTTTGGGAGGCGCGCAGCGAGATGCATGCGCCAGAGATTGACGGTAAGCTTTTTATTAACGACTTTGGCGAACACGCAAATGCAAAGCCGGGCGAGTTTTACCGCAGCCGCATTGTGGAAGCGCACGATTACGATCTGGTGGCGGAACTCGTTTAGAGGGCGCATCCTAGTTCAATGCTTAAGGGTGTCATTCTGAACGACCGAGTGAAGAATCCGCTTTTGTTTTGAGGTGCGAGAAAAGCAGATCCTTCGCTACGCTCAGGATGACCCGCAGAGTCAAGTTAGAGTGCAGGTATTTTCATGACACGCACAAAAACCAGCAGTCTTCGCTGTCCGACCTGCCGCAAGATCGTGCTCGCTAGCGAGCCTGAGTTCCCTTTTTGCAGTGAACGCTGCCGCGTGATCGATCTTGGCAAGTGGGCCAGCGGGGCATATGTGATCTCAACTCCGGTCAACGACCCGGAATCGGGCGGCGAGGCTGAATATACCGAACGGCCTCCCTCCGCCGTGCCCAGACGCCATAGCGATGGTTCCAGCAATCTACGCCGAGACGATGAAGACCAAAAGCCAAATTGACTTGGAAACGCCGCAAGCACACGTGGCCGCGAGGCGTCCGCCGCTCTGGGCGTGGCTGATTGCGACGTTTTTCGGAGCCGGGATGTTGCGTCCGGGACCGGGGACGTGGGGTTCGCTGGCAGCCACCCTGCTGTGGAGCGCTTTGGCTCGCTTTCTTGCGCCCGAACATCGAATGCCGGCAGCTCTCCTCGCAGTGGTGGTGGTGACGGCCGTGGGCATTCCCGCCGCCACGAGTTTTGCCCGCGCCGTGGGGAAAGAAGATCCACAGCAGGTGGTGATCGACGAGGTCGCAGGGCAGCTGCTTACACTCGCCTTCGCGCCTCTGACTTGGAAGCCTCTGCTGGCCGGCTTTATACTTTTTCGTGCCTTCGATATGCTGAAGCCACCGCCCATCCGAAGCCTGGAAAAATTGCCGGAAGGGACGGGCATCGTAGTTGACGACCTGGGCGCCGGAGTTTATGCCGCCATCGTCTTGCAGCTTTTGCTGCGAACAGGCATCTTAAGCTGAGTACCTAACGAAGAACGGACGCACTGCCGATGGATGCAAATCTGCAATCTGCAAAGGCTGCATCGAATTCGAAACCTTATATTGCAAGCGTGGAACCGCCCTTTGCGCTTCCGGGTGGTGAAGTCCGGATTCGCGGAAAACACCTCATGGGCGCGGAATTGCGGCGTCCGAATGTTCGTCTTGGAGAAACGGAGGCCACGGTAACACTGGCAACGCATGACCTGATCGTGGCCAAAGTGCCCATTGGCACCGCTTCCGGTCAGTTAACCGTTTGCAGGGATGGTGCCTCCACTTCGAATGCCATCGACTTGGGAGTGGCCGTCGAAATTTCCGACGAGCTGCATCCGGTCGGCAATCCCGCTGTCGACTCCGACGGAAATATCTACGCCAGCTTTTCGGGTTCGCGCGGGCAGGCAGTCCCCGTTTCCGTTTACAAGATCGACACCGATTACAATGTTCGACCTTTTGTCAGCGACCTGATGAACGCCACCGGGCTTGCGCTCGATTCCGCGGGATACCTGTACGTGTCGTCCCGTTTCAATGGGACGGTTTACCGCATATCGCCCAATGGCGCGATGGCCACCTACGCGCAAGGCTTGGGCGTGGCTACGGGAATTGCCTTCGATGAGGAAGGCAATCTTTACGTCGGCGACCGGAGTGGAACGATTTTCAAAATCGCTCGCGACCGCCAGATTTACGTCTTCGCCACGCTCGAACCCAGCGTCTCGGCTTACCATCTGGCTTTTGCGTCCTCGGGAAGTCTGTTTGTCACCGGCCCCACAATCTCCAGCTTTGACGCCGTCTACGAGATTGACCCTCACGGCACAGTGAAGGAGTTCTTTCGCGGTTTGGGACGGCCGCAGGGACTGGCATTCGATGTCGCCGGGAATCTGTACGTTGCCGCCTCGCTGCAAGGAAATCGCGGCATAGTGCGGCTCACCCCATCGGGCGAAGCATCACTGATCCTTTCTGGCATGAACCTGGTTGGAGTGGCTTTTGCTCCCGCACGATCCGCCGTTTTGGCGACGACCAGCGCCGTTCATCACGTGGCATGGAACATAGACGGGCAGCCTCTCTGGGGGTAAAAGGATTGGGCTCTGGCGAATCGAATCAGCCATCCCAAATCTACCAGGGCGCGCCGTCGAGGCCAGTGGCTCTGATTTCACCACCTTGTGCCGAGCCTTTGCGCGACGGACGCCGCTCAATTACATTGAATCGATGAGCGAAACAGGCGAACGATTCGAACGCGCCGTCGCAATTATGGCGCGCCTCCGTGCCCCGGGCGGCTGTCCCTGGGACCGGGAACAAACTTTTGACACCATCAAGCAATACACCCTGGAAGAGACCTACGAGGTCCTGGAAGCGATTGAGAATCGTGACTGGTATGAACTCACCGGCGAGCTCGGAGACCTGCTGCTGCAAGTGCTCTTCTACGCGGAAATGGCCAAGGAAGACGGCCATTTCTCCGTGGATGACGTGCTGGACCGGCTCTCAAACAAGCTGGTGACGAGGCATCCCCACGTTTTTGGCGACGTCAAGGCGGATACCTCCGCGCAAGTGCTGCGCAACTGGGAGGCGATTAAGCAACAGGAGCGCAAGCAGCGAGAACCGGCCCCGCAAGCGGAAGACGAAAAGCCGAAATCGATCCTCGCTAGCGTCTCTTCGGCAATGCCCTCCCTGCTGGAAGGATTGAAGCTCAGCAATAAAGCCGCCCATGTGGGCTTTGACTGGCCCAACATCGAAGGACTCTTCGACAAACTCAAGGAAGAGCTCGAAGAGTTGCGGCACGAGGTCAACCGGATACCGCCGCCGGGACCGACCCCTATTGGCCGCGGCATAGCGGGTTCCCGCGGACAGGTGTTGCCCGAGGAGCTAAAGGCTCGACTGGAGGACGAAGTTGGAGACTTGTTGTTCGTGCTGGTGAATATCGCACGCTACCTGAATGTCGATCCCGAGTCTTCACTGCGCAAGACGAACCGCAAGTTTCGCCGGCGTTTCCAGCATGTCGAGGATGCTTTGCGCCAATCAGGGAAAAAACCAGAAGATGCTTCTTTGGACGAGATGGAAGCGCACTGGCAGGCTTCCAAGAGCTACGAAAAGTAAAGCCGCATCATTCTGCAATTGCTCTAGCAGGGTCAGGGTTGATGTGTCCAAAAAATGATTATTCCACAGTGCCACCCAGAAGAGCGTCCGTTAGGACGCGACGTAAGGGTGCATGTAGTTGTTTTTTCGGTCTCTGGTGACGCCCGGTGAAATGCATAAATCATCACGTCGGTTCGCGAAAGCGAATCTCCTCACGATGACACCGCCGCGAAAGATATAGTATCTCTCGAATTGCTCAGTAGTCGTTTTCGTGAAGCGCCGATGCGAGTTGATCGCTGGATTTTCGGAGCATTTCGAGCGCCTGCTTTACATTCATCTTGGGCACCGGACGGAAATCCCACTCGGTTTCCGTCTCCTCGATGTGGAGGTGCTTCAGCATCACGACCCTGCCGTCAAACTTCAACTGCATTCGGGTGGTGTCCCAGTGCCCATTCCCCACGTCGCCCTGTTCGACGACGAATCTGCCGCCCTTATAGAGCCTGCCGATGATCCCCCAGCCGAAATCAACGTCTCTGAACAGCGTGCCTTCGATTTTCGCCAGCCGCATGACGTGGGTGTCGATCCAGACCTGGCCCTTTAGTCCCTGGTAGATCTGCGTCTCGTGATCAGGCGGAATGAAGTCTGGATTCGGCGAAAAATCCAACTTTATAACTTGGTGCCCTTGTGGCGTTGTTTCAGTTCCAGCATATGCGTAGTTGAACGCAGTAGGCAGGGTGCGCAGCAGTCGCTGACTGTGTTGCTCGTCGTCTCTTTGCTGCTTGGCCTTTTCGCGCATCTTCGCAGGATCAAGCAGCCGATTGATGCGGTTGTCATCGGCTTTGCGCTGCTCTGGGGTCAATGCCTCGTGGTTGATGGCTACCAGCCGGCCTATAAGGCCGTCCGACGTCTCGACCATCTGCTTGGTCTGCGAACCCTTAGGCTTCGTCACGCAATCCATCCACATGTAGAAGCGTGAACCTTTAGGGTTCTGCATCTCGTTCGCTACGGCCTTGCGCACCAATTCGATAAGCGGCATTGCGGACGACTGAGCCTGTGGCACCTCTTCCGACGAGCCGAAAACAGCAGCGATCAGGATCAGAGCTGCTGCGGAAACAAGACTTCGGTAGCGCAGATGCATAATTGAAAAATCGCTCTAAGAGAATCTTACAATTCTTTAGACGTCACCCGCCTGGGGTGTCGTTGTCAGTGTGAACACCGGATCACGGAGTTCCACTCTCCTGCCGTCCGGCGGCGATGATCGAAGATACACCTGTTCTGAAAAGGCTCTGGAAGATAAGTGCGGGCACGAATCAGGCGGGCAGCTCGGCTCTTTCTCACGCTTAAGTAATAATTAGGTCAAAATAAAAGGCCAACCATTGGTTGACCTTTTAAGTCATCAGATACTCCAAATGTCATAATCGGTCCGGCTGGAAAGGCAGTCCCAGTGTCTCGTCCGGAGCGCATCAACAAAACCGCTGTTCCCCTGGTTTCGGCCTTGCGCCAGCGATCCGCCAACCGAACCGACGTTTACTCCTAAAGCAAGATGCAGGCCAAACTCTCTGATTGTGGGTTTTTTGGTTAACTCCACTGAAAATAAAGAGCTTTGCTGGTTTTTGGGACCGAACCACGCAGGCTGTAACCGGGCGACGCAAAGACATGCCAGAGTTACTAGCCTATAACTAGCACTGAGTTCTACGCGGATGCTTCTGATGAGCATCTCGGTTCCTCTCCGCTTATCCGATCGTCAGAGTTGATGGTGCAAACTGCGGGTGCCGGCTCCTCTCTCTGATGTTTTGGACCAAGCCGAGGCCCAGATTGCCCCTATCCTCGGCGAACCCTTGGCGGCCGGCCGTGTGACGGCCAGGCGGGGCTTCAAACTGCGAAATTCGAGCAGACGATACTTCTGCGCCTGGGTCCGCAGAACTGGATTGCCGCTGCACCCGTGGTTGGGTATAGTCGAGGGGTATAGTCAATGGATTGGGCTGGACGGATACTGGGGGAAGAATTGTTCGGCCCCGACCGGCAGCCGAACGGAGAGCGTCTCCAATGTGGAAATCGCGCAAAGATGATGAAAAACCGTTAGTTCCCCCTTTGTCTCCCCAGCCGCCTGTAGCTCCGGCCTGGGAGGCGCGTCCTGTACCGCCGCCGAAATTGGAAGAATCGCGCGTCGAATCCACGCGTATCCCCAAGACCGACGTTGCTCGGATTGGGCGCTCAGTCACCGTAAAAGGCGAGCTTTCCGGCGCGGAGGACCTCTTCGTGGACGGAGAGGTCGAGGGTAGCATTGAACTCCGCAGTCACGGCCTGACCGTCGGTCCCAATGGACGTGTCCACGCAAATATCGTGGCCCAGGATGTGGTTATTTTTGGCAAAGTCGAGGGCAACGTGCGAGGCAATGAGCGCGTGGAACTAAAAAGGTCTGCGGTGTTGCATGGGGATATCTTCACGCAACGCATCGTCATCGAAGACGGGGCTTTTCTGAAGGGCGGCATAGATATTCAGAAGGCTGAGCCCAAACCCGAGGTTCGTCGCGAGATGCCGGCAGCGGCTTCGGTGGCAGCGCCTGCGAGCACTCCTGCTCCGGTACCGGTTATTTCTTTGCTGGACAGCAAGTAGGCGAGTTCTCTGCCTCGGCGGAGAAAGCCGCCGGTTGGCGTTCGGGTAATCCCAATTTGGACTACGGACCGCAGTAGGTAGGCGAGGGTGGGCTTCTTTCGAAACATTTTCGGAGGCGATAATCCAGCCGGAGCGCTGGGTGGTGCCGGTGCATCGGCGACCATACAGCGCCGTTCAACGGGCTTCCACGAATTCATCCGTGCCATCGGAAAGCCCGAGGGACAAGCCGTGCTGGACCTGGGGCCAACTTCGCCCGCAAACCTGCATTTCATTACCGGGCTTGGGCACCGCGCCTACAACGAAGACCTGTTGCTGGCGGCCAGCAACCCCGAGCTGTTGATCCCCGCGCCTGGTGCGGAAGACAAGCGCACCGTCAATGTAGTCCGTTTCCTGGCCGAGAACCTCGACTACGAACCGGAGACGTTCGATGCCGTTCTCCTCTGGGATCTTGCCGACTATCTGCCCGAAGCGGTGGTGAAATCGGCGATTGATCGACTCCACCGTGTGATGAAGCCGAAGGGCATTCTGTTTGGGTTCTTTCACACCAAAGACGCCGGGCCCGAAGCTCCCTATTACCGCTTCAACATCGCTGCCGCGGACACGATCGAGTTACGCCAGGGCCCTCATTTCCAGTTGCAAAGAGTCTTCAATAATCGTCACGTGGAAAACCTCTTTCACGACTACTCCTCCGTCAAGTTCTTCCTCGGGCGCGACAATATGCGCGAAGTCCTGGTCATTCGCTGAAAGCCGTAGCAAGTCAATTGGGATGGTGCTTGGGGCGAATCTTTCTGGTGCCCCACGTTCGCCCGCTTTTGGCTGACGTGGGGTAGTGGTAGTTCGACGGGTGGCCAAGCGATGCGTCGTGTCAGAGGTTTCAGTAATCTCCGGCGCGTGCGAATAGAGGAACAACAGCCCCACTCAAAGCCGACAGAAGGCTTTGAATGGGCCACCCGCCCCGACTTTTGCTTGAAATGCGAAGAAAAGCAGATCCTTCACTGCGTTCAGGATGAGACATCAGTCAGACGGTTTCCAGTTCTTCTTCCAGCAGTTGTTTGTTATGCAGGTCGGTATAGATACCGTTCAACGCGATCAGTTCGTCGTGGGTGCCGTACTCGACGATCTCACCATCATGCAGCACGACAATGCGGTCGGCATTGCGTACGGTCGAGACGCGGTGGGAAATGAAGATCGTGGTCCGTCCCTGCATGACTTCGCGCAGGTGATTGAGGATGTGGTCTTCGGTCTGGGTATCGACGCTCGCCAGGGCATCGTCGAGGACAAGAATGCGTGGGTTGCGTATGACCGCCCGGGCGATCGCCGTGCGCTGCTTCTGGCCGCCTGAGAGCGTCAGCCCGCGCTCGCCGACGGTGGTCGAGTACTTTTCCGGAAAAACTTCAATATCGGTAGCAATGCGAGCGATCTCGGCGGCCCGCTGAATTTCTTCTTCGCTGGCGTTTTCCGCGCCAAAGGCAATGTTTTCCCGGATAGTCGCGCTGAAGAGAAAAGTCTCCTGCGGGACGAAGCCGATACTCCGGCGAAGATGTTCCAACTGAAATTCGCGAATCGGTCGCCCGTCGATCAGCACCATGCCCGGCGCCGCGTCGTAAATGCGCGGGATGAGGCTTACCAGGGTTGACTTGCCGCAACCGGTAGGGCCGACGATCGCCAGGCTGCTGCCCGCCGGAATCTTCAGATTGATCTGCTTGAGAACGGGTACGCCCTTTGCGACCTGCGAAGCGCCGTCCCCGCCGTTCGCACCATTTGGCGAAGCCTCCGGCGGATAGGCAAAGGTGAGATTACGAAACTCGATTTCGCCCCGGATTGGCGTGTTGGCAGTGAATTGCGGCAACGATGGATCGTCTTTGATTTCGACCTGCTCGGTAAGAATCTGGTTGATCCGTCCCATGGAGGCTGTACCGCGCTGGAAGATGTTGATGACCCATCCCAGAGCGATCACGGGCCAGGTGAGCTGCACCATGTAGGTGTTGAAGGCCACGAAGCTGCCCACGGTCATGTGCCCGAGGAGCACCTCGCGTCCGCCGAGCCACAGCACCAGAACGACGGCAAAGCCCAGCATGGTTTCCAGTGTCGGCCAGAGCATTCCCATCAGCCGCACCAGCTTCAGGCTGCGCGCAATGTACTCCTTGTTTTCGGTTTCGAAACTGCGAATCTCGGCTTCTTCCTGGGCGAAGGCCCGGATGAGGCGCGCTCCGGAAAAGTTCTCCTGCGCACGAGCCGAGATATCGGAAAACATGGCTTGAATGCGTTCGAAACGCTCGTGTATCCGCCTGCCGAAGTACTGCACCACGATGCTGACCACCGGCAGTGGCAAAAACGCCCACAAGGTCAGCTTGGGACTGAGGCCGACCATGAAGATCAGCGCGCCGGCGGTGAAAATGATGGTGTTCGCTGAATACATGATGGCCGGGCCGAGCAGCATGCGCACGGCGTTCAGGTCATTGGTGGCGCGCGCCATGACGTCGCCGGTGCGAGTCTTCTGATAGTAGCCGTAGGAGAGAGCTTCGAGATGACGGAACAGATCGTTGCGCAGATCGAACTCGATATCGCGCGAGATGCCGATCATCACCCAGCGGGTGAGGAACTGGAAGATGCCCTTGCCTAATGCGACGGATACAAGAAGCAGCGAATAAGTGACGAGCTTCTCGTGAGTGA
>JBEKQP010000160.1:0-10562 GCA_049519595.1 Candidatus Korobacteraceae bacterium
ACTGTGGGTTCAACCAGCGCTTGCATGCCCTGATTTTGGACTGTCGCGATGCGCTCCTCCCATAGTTCCCTCGCTCCCGGTTGAGCGGCCCATTGGCCGTCGCAGGCCACAATGCGATCAACGCGGCGGGCATTCCGTGCGGCAAGCCTAAGCGCGGTGATCGCGCCCATGGAAACACCTACGAACGTTGCACGCTCGATGGCCAAGGCGTCAAACAGGGCGACGACATCATCAACCAACTGCTCGAAGGTGCAGGGTTGGCTTGGGACCTCAGTGCCGCCATGGCCTCGCTGATCGTAGCGGAGTACGCGGAAAGAATTTTCAAGCATGGCAATCTGCCCATCCCACAGCGAGAGATTCGTCGCCAGGGAATTTGAAAACACGAGCCATGGCGCTTCCTTACGCCCATCGATCCGGCAGTGAAAGCGAATCCCGTTCGCCTCGACATGGAAACTGGAACCAGAATCGATCACTGCGGTTGGTGTGTTCTTCATCTTGTGCGCTCCTTGCTGCCCGAAAAAAATCGCGACGCCAGCGGCGAACCAATGCTAAACGCCGGGTGGCCTGGCTGCTTACGCGAGACGGACGCTACTTCCGAAAGTAAGGTACGTAAACATTAAAAATATCCGCGCCAAAAACATCTGCGCCAAAACTGCCGGCCACTCGCCCCACCGCGGCCATCAACGTTTCGGGAGAGATCGGATGATCGAAAGCTGCGATCGTCCAGAGATCGAGCGTCGAAGCGCGTTGCGACTTGAACACACGGAGCTGAGCCACGCCATCCAGAGCGCGAAAGGTGGACAACGCAATCTCTATGATTGCTTGTTCGCGCTCCGCAACGATCGCCGACGAATATCGAGCGACAAGCAGACGAGAGACCTGCCCAGGGTTGAGGCCGCTCGCATCGCCCGGAGCCAACTGTTCTGCAATGACCCGCATTCTCCCCAACGTGCGCGGCAGGATGCGATGGCTCCAGGGGGTGGAGTTTGCTCCCGAGACAGCCCGGTATGCCTCGCTCTCGAGCGCGGCCGTGGAGGTCAGGTCATACAAGGCCAGCCAGCGGGGCCAGCCGCTGACGCATGTCCATCGCGACGCGGTTTCAAAACCGGGCAGAGCACTGCGCTGGGGGAAGTGCTCCGTGTCGTACCAGTCGTTGAACTCCTCTTCCAGAGACGCTGGCGGTTCCATCACAACCAATAACAGTCCTTTGTTCAAGCCCACCTCGATTGCTTGCCTATGCGCTGCCTCCACTTACTTCACGTTGCCGTCCGGCTCACCCAGAAGTTCAGGCTGAAGCGAGTCGGGCAGACCGATTTCGAATGCGTTCAAGGTCATCGCAACCAGCGAGTAATAGCCAAGAATGGCAACCAACTCGACCACACCCTTTTCACCGAGAGCGCGAACGCCGTCCTGGTAAAGATCGTCGGCGACGAACTTCGTTTCGAGCAGACTGTTGCTAATGTCATACACCACTCGCTGCGCGTCGTTTTCGAAGACCGGACGACGGCGCGAGGCGATCATAGCGATCGCTTCGGGATTGATGCCGGCCTTGAGCGCTTCCTTCTTATGTGCCTGCCACTCGAAGTGCGCCGTCCAGTGACGGGCGACCACCAGGATAGCGAATTCCGACAGACGGGGCGGCAGGCTGGTCTGGTAGCGAACAAGCTCTCCAAGTTTCTGCGCCCTGCGCGCCAACTCGGCATTTTGCAACCATGCCGTCATCGGTGCCGGGGCGTGTCCTCGCAGGCCCCCCGCCGCCTCGTCGTAAACAGACCGCTGCTCGGGGGTCATTTCAGTCAGGGGAGTAAGTTGTATGCGAGCCAAGAGTCCTCCGTCGAAGACAACAAGTAACTGGCGGTCCTACTGCTCACGGCCGGGCTGCTGCTATGCCGCCATCAACCACCAGCTCGGTTGCAGTTATGTAGCGGGCTTCGTTGGAAACCAGGAACAATACGGCGTGCGCGACGTCCCATGCATCACCCATGTGGCCCATCGGTATTCCCGCATTGCGTTTGGCGAGCAGCGCCGCGGTGTCGCCCCCGCCGATCTGTTTCACCAGCCGGGCCTCCACCAACGGGGTGTGCATGGTGCCCACGACAACGGTGTTGCAGCGGATGCCTTTCTTGACGTATGCCATTGCCGTTGCTTTGCCCAGGGCGATCATTCCGGCCTTCGCCGAACTGTAAGCAACGTAGGTCCGGCCCGCCGCATGGTGGCGAAGCCCGGCGATGGAGGCGATGTTCACGATAGCGCCGGAGCCTTGCTTCTCCATCACCGGCAGCACGTGCTTGCAGCCCAGGAACGCGGTTTTGAGATTGAGATTGATCTGGGTGTCCCAAACCTCCTCACTCATCGTCACCGGGTCTCCGGGGGCTGAGCCGCCGACGTTATTCACCAGTATGTCGATCTGTCCAAATTGTTTGATGCAAGCATCCACCGCCGCCTTGACCTCCTGCGAAGCCAGCATGTTGCAGTGGTGCGCGACGCAGGTGCCGCCCTCTTTTTCAATAATCTCCCGCGTCACGCATGCTGCTTCCAAGTTGATGTCGAGGCCGAAAATCTTTGCGCCCTGGCGTGCCAGCAGCACTGCGGTCGCTTTGCCATTACCCCAACCAGGCCCGATAGATCCCGCACCGGTAATAAAGGCAACCTTCCCCGCCAAATCAAGCATGAAACCCTCCTGCCGGCGCCAGCGCCGGAAAATGGAATTTCGACCGGTACAAACCGCTCGTGGTCACAACATTCGATTATTGCATTTGACAGTGGAGTATCGGGGCGCGTCAATACTCTTTGGGATCTTCCACCCGTGCGATGGGACGTTCAGCGTTGAAAGCCACGCCCTTCACATAGCTATGAAACAGGCTTTCATGACTGCGGCCGCAGTCTACCAAACCGTAAACGTTGATTGATCAATCCACTCATGGTACTCACCACCAGCTCCATGCACATCCAGCTGATACTGAACCCCGAGGTTGTCTGCCCACCCGTTTTTCAGAGCGGAAAAGGTTCGATTAACCGAATATGGCGTTCCGTCTACGACCAGCGTGACATAGTGATAGGTGGTTGTGTTGGGCACTCGCCGCATGTACCACTGGATGTGATGCCAGACATTCGGCGTAAGCGGTTGGCAAGGAATTGCCGTGGCGACCCACTTGGCGTGCAACTCATCCCATACATCCCACACTCCGCCTGCGTAGTTGCACTGGCTTCCGATCATGTAGTTGTAGCCGCCTACGAATTGATATGCATCGTACTCCAGAGCCTGAGCAGCAGATGTTGATGCGCTATCCAGTTGCACATAGAAGTCCCAAAGAAAATTCGACACATTGTTATCCGCGCCTAGATGCATCCACCAAAGCGCATTGCCACCAACGCCTGAGTCGTACACCTCCATGCTGCTGCCGGAGAGCGACGGAGTCGTCTGGTTCTGCGCCATCCAGAAAGTCGATGCGCCGCTACCACCAGCACAGGAAGCTGTCCCGCAAGACCCCCATCCCGACATCTGCTCGATCTGGCTAAACACCTTTGCGCCCGCAGGTGGAGTTGGCAAGGCCGAGGCTGCTGAAGCCGAGGCCGCCGAAGCTGGGGTTGCAGGGGTCGACTGGGCGGGGGTTGCAGGAGTCGACGGGGCGGGGGTGGCAGCTTGAGTGGATGTTGGACTGCTGCCCGGCTTTCCTCCGCAGCCGATGGACGCCAGCGCCAAGCAAAACAGCATTACAACAATCAGTACGATCCACAATGTCTTCTTCAATACTTGAACTCCTCTCAGGAATTTCTTCCCGGCAGAGTCCAAGCTATCGGCAGGCCTACTCAGGACATATAGAGCGTGTACCTAAGGGGTTCCGATGTTTTGCTGTAACTCATAGTGAGGGATTGTCCTTAGGTCGTGACCTTAGAGGCTAACGACTCGATGGATGGCCTTCGATGGTTGGCTGTGGAGCTGGCCCCGGAGGGCATTCAGCGGGTCTTTGCATTAAAGCAAAGCATTTCCGGGACACCACGCTAGAATAAGGGCCAAGAAGAAGAGAAATTAAGGGAAGAAGCGCGCCATGGGCAATAGCGTGAACACGGAATCATAAGGTATGGCTCCCGATCTTGAGAGCAAAGCGCGCGAGAAGCAAGTCTTCAGCAAGATCGCGTGGCGGATTCTCCCGCTCATCACGATTGCCTATATCGTGAATTTTCTGGATCGCACGAACGTTGCCTTTGCCGCGCTCACGATGAACCATGATATCGGGCTGACGGCGACCGCATTCGGCTACGGCTCCGGAATCCTGTTCCTCGGCTATTGTTTCTTCGAGGTGCCCAGCAACATCGCCCTTTATCGTTTTGGCGCGCGCCTCTGGCTGGCGCGGATCATGATTAGCTGGGGAATTATCTCCATGGCGACGATGCTCATTACCGGGCCAAAAAGTTTCTACCTGCTGCGCTTCCTGCTCGGCGTGGCGGAGGCTGGATTCTTTCCCGGCGCCGCATATTACCTGGCGCAATGGTTCCCGGCGCAATATCGGGCGCAGATCTATGCCTGGTTCTTGATCGGCATACCCGCGTCGTCGCTGATTGGTGGCCCACTGGCGAGCCTGTTACTTGCGTTGAACGGCGTCGCGGGCCTCGCCGGGTGGAAATGGCTTTTGCTCACCGAAGGGATTCCGGCCGTAATCCTCGGCATCGTTTTTCTGATTGTCCTGGTCGAGCGTCCCGAGCAAGCCTCCTGGCTCACCCCCGAGGAGAAGGAGATTGTGAGGCAGCGCCTGCAAGGAGAGAAGAAAGAGCGCGAGCGCAGGCATCTGTGGGCGAGCCTTAAAGACAGCCGCGTGCTGCTGCTGGCGCTCGTCCAATTCACCTTCACGGTGGGCGCGTATGGCGTCGCCATTTTCCTGCCGTTGATCATCAAATCGCACCATTTCTCAAATTTCACGGTGGGATTTCTGACCGCCATTCCAAGCCTGATTGCCTGCATCGTCATGGTATTGTGGGCGGGCTTTGTCGATCGCAGTGGGCGAAAGATATTCAACCTTGCGTTGACCTGCCTGCTCTCGGCCTTGGGATTGGTGCTTGCAATCTGGTCGCACTCGTTCATCATCTCGCTTGCCGGGCTGACCGCTGCCGTGGTCGGGACCAATACGGCTCGTGCCATACTCTGGACGATTCCGACACGATTCCTCACAGGCATTGGCGCCGCGGGCGGCCTCGCCCTGATCAATTCCGTCGGCACGATCGGCGGATTTGTCGGCCCCACGATTATGGGTTTGTTGAGGGATACGACGGGATCCTTCACTGCTGGATTGCTGGCGCTGTCCGGCTTCCTTTTTGTTTCGACCGCGCTTGCTTTCACGCTGAAGCTTGTCATCTCGACTGAGTAATGGATAGCCAAGGGAATCCGGTTTGGCCCAGCCGATAACGATGTCAGTATGATTTCCGGCGGCTCTGAAGCTGCGCCCCAGCCAATTTCCCGTCCCCAGCCGTTCCAGCCCGCAAGTGGATACAATAAGCAACAGGCGAAGTGGAACCCACCTGGCCCCATTTTGTGTTCCGTTCGCCTGCAAAGGAGATCAGGCTATGCACCTTGGCGTGCCGGAGCTGCTGTTAATCCTCGTAATCGCTCTGCTATTGTTTGGGCCAAAGAAGCTAGGCGATTTGGGTAAGGGACTGGGTGAGGGAATTCGCAACTTCAAGACTGGGCTGGCCGGCCCTCCGGAGCCCGAGGCGAAGCCCCCCAGCGCTGCTCCGCCGAGCGCTCCGCCGGAGACAAAGTCCGTCGTCGAAGAGACAAAGCCCGTGGTGGAAGATAAAAAATAGGCGTTCGCTCCGACCGCAGGAATGACTTCAGTCCTCGTCTTCAATCCCTGCGAACAGATCATCCTCGATCTGCGCTTCCTGCGGCTTGACACTGGCTGCGAGATGAAAGCGCTCGACTGTACCGTGACGCCTGGCGTTGCCTTCAAAGAGGTTGAAAAGTGGTGCCTGGCTCTTGTGCATCTTAAAGGCTTCGATCTTGCGCTCCATACGCTCCTGGCCAATCTCGATGCGGGCGCTGACCGGTGACAGCGCGATTGGTTGACGCTCGGGAAGCGTGAAGTCGGACGAGCGGTAGTAAAGCTTCTGTGGCCGCCACGGCTTCAGATCATCTTCGAACTGCTTCGGAAAGCGGTTAGACCTCGGAGCCCACTGAAAGGCCATCGTCGTGTAGACCCCTGCCATCGAGTGATCCGGATGCGCGGTCAGCGAGCCCTCGGGGCCAAAGGTGATGACCACCTGTGGCTTGATCTGGCGGATGCGCCGCGTGAGGTCGCCGGCGACCTGGTACAGACTCTGCTGATCCAGACGGCTGTCTGGATAATCGAGCACGTAGCCGCGGGTGGCGTTCAGATGCTTGCATGCGGCGGCAAATTCCTGGCGGCGGATTGCGGCCAGCTCTTCGTCGGTCCTGCTGGTTCCCCGGTTGCTGGCCGCCTGTCCCGGGGTCAGGCAGATAATGTAAGTTTCAATTCCGCGTTCTCTGGCCAGCAGTAAGCTGCCGCCGAATCCGCCGGCTTCGTCGTCAGGATGAGCCGTCACGCAAAGCAGTCGTAGCATTCCGTCCTCTCGGGGAACTCATTCCCCGTACGTGCGACAGAGCGCAAACCTGTAAGTTGCGCCCATGCTCGCAGCACTATTGTTTGTAGCATGCGGGCCGGTTTCCTGTCACAGCGGGTAAAGGAAGCTATGACTCCGAACTCCGCTCCCCTTCAGCCGCTTCCTCATCTTCCAGCATGAATTGCAACAGCTCCTGCGAGGCGGAGTTCATCCACACCGGGGCAAACGATTGCCGATGCATCGGCGAGGGTCCGTGCTCGCGCAGGCCGAGGATGTGTTTGGGCGTGGCGTAGCCTTTGTTGGAAGCGAGTCCGTAGACGGGGTAGACCGGGTCCCAGGCGCGAATCATTGCGTCCCGTGCGACCTTCGCCAGGATGGAAGCGGCGGCGATCGAAGCCGAAAGCGCATCGCCGTGAATAATCGCCGTTTGCGCACACTCGAAGTCGATGTTCATGGCATCGATCAGCAGATGATCGGGGCGAACGCTCAGGCGTGAGACGGCTTCGACCATTGCCAGCCGCGAAGCATGATAGATATTGATCTGGTCGATGCGGCCGACATCGACGGCGGCGACCGCCCAGGCAACACAGTGCTGCCTGATGCGCTCGGCCAACTGCTCGCGCCGCGCCTCCGGCAACAGCTTGGAATCGCGCAGCCCACGGATGCGGTATTCGGGGTCGAGGATGACGGCTCCCGCGACAACCGGACCAAACAGCGACCCGCGCCCAACCTCATCGATGCCCGCGACCAACTTCGCGCCTGCGCTCCATGCCTGAGTTTCAAACTTGGTGGTGCAGTGCAACGTCTTTAGCAGGCGCAGCTTGGCCGCGGACTTTGAAATCGTTCGCTGGGCGGAGTCGGGAGCCGGTTTTCTCTGCACGGTGGAGTCAGGATGGCAGAGATTCGGAGTTGGAGCAAGAGGCAGTCGGGCCCGGTTTGCCATCAAGTCAGGGTTGCGACGGCGGACCTGCCTCACCGGTGAGGTGGAGACACGTCCGCCCACTTCTTGATTGGATAAGCTTACCTGGTATCCACTTCCTTCAGCCTTGCTGCCTTGCCGCGAAGGGCGCGGAGGTAATAGAGCTTGGCGCGGCGGACCTTCCCCGAGCGCAGCACGTCGATCTTGTCGAGCACCTTAGAGTGCATGGGGAAGATGCGTTCGACGCCCTGGCCAAAGCTCATCTTGCGCACGGTGAAGCTGGCTTGCGGTCCGCCGCGCATCTTGATGACGACGCCTTCAAACGCCTGCAAGCGCTCTTTTTCGCCTTCCTTGATCCTGACTTGAACGCGAACCGTGTCGCCGGGACGGAAGCTAGGGAGATCTGTGCGCTGTGCCTTGGCAAGCAGCTTCGTAATAATCGGTGAAGTCGACATGTCTATTCCTCTTCTTCGGACCTTGCATAACCTTCGCATACGGCCCGGCAAAATCAAAATCGTTGGCTTCCGCCCAGCGACGGCGCCTTATGTCCGTCGGGTTTCCTGCATTTCCCGCCCGATTTCTGCGATCAGCTCTTGGTCCTCGTTGCTGAGCGCCACCTTATCCAGAAGGTCGGGGCGATTTTTCAGTGTTTTCTCCAGCGCGCGGCGCTTACGCCACCGCCGAATCTCTTCATGGTTCCCATTCACCAGCACTTCAGGAACCGCAATTCCGCGGAACTCCGCCGGCCGCGTGTAGTGCACATAGTCCAGCAATCCAGCGGCTGAAACCGTCGAATCCGGCTCGGCGCGCCCGCGCTCGTCGAACTTTACCGGAGCCTTCAACGCACTAAAGCTTTCATGCTGCGACGACGCCTCGTTTCCCAGCGCCCCGCGCAGCAGGCGCGTCACGGTATCGACAATCAAAGCCGCACCCAACTCGCCACCGCTCATCACGAAGTTGCCGACGCAGATTTCGCGATCCGCCAAGTGCTCCGTGACCCGCTCATCCAAGCCTTCGTAGCGTCCGCAGATCAGCACGATGCGCTCCAGTTGCGCCAACGCGGCTGCCATCGGCTGATCGTAAAGCCTGCCTTGCGCCGAGAGCGCGATTACGCTCTCGCTGGCCCGCCCGCTCAAGCGCTCGGGCTGCGGCGCCACGCCGAGTGATTCCACACACTCAAACAGCGGTTCGGGCTTCAGCACCATGCCCTCGCCGCCGCCGAACGGACGGTCATCCACCGTCTTGTGCCGGTCGTGGGCGAAGGCCCGCAAGTCGTGAATTCCGATTTCAATGATCCCGGCCTCTTGCGCTCTGCGCACGATGCCGTACTCCAGAGGTCCACGAAAGAAGTCCGGGAAAATCGTGACGATCTCGAACTTCATTTTGCGCTCCGCCCGGTCTTTGGCCGGCTCAGCGGGGCATCCAACTCCAACATGCCTTCGGGGAGAACCAGTTCAATCCTTCTAGCGTCGAGATCCACTGTCTTTGTGTAACTCTCGACGAACGGAATCAAAAACTCCCTGGCTCCCTCGTGAACCTGAAGCAGCGGCGCTTCGCCCGCTCCAAACACCACATCTGTAACCGGTCCCAATTCGCGAAGCTCAGCGCCTACCGTGCTCGCGAATACCCGGCAGCCCAGCAGATCGCTCACAAAAAACGAGCCTTCTTCCAGTTGGGCTCGCTGTTCCCGCGGAATCTGTATCTCGGCTCCCGCCAGACTCGCGGCAGCGTCGATGCTGTCAATACCGGCGAACTTCAGAATCATCCGGCCCTTGTGCGGCCAGAAATCTTCCAGCTCAAGTTCGCGTCTGCTTCCCGTGGCACCGAGCGCAAACAAGTGCCGACGCTCAGCAAATCGCTCCGGGAAATCCGTAAACAACTCGGCCGAAACCTCGCCCACACGTCCTTGCGGTTTTATCACCCGGGCGATGGTGATGAACTCGCTCTCTGAAACGCCGTCCTCAGGTTGCTGTGCGCCCGAAGGCATAAGCCTTTACTCTAGGATCTCCAACGAGCAATGCTTGTTGGCTTTGGCTGCCGCAGCCGAGAGCAGCGCCCGCAGCGCTCGCGCCGTGCGTCCGGACTTGCCAATCACCCGACCCATATCGGTTTCGGCAACCGTCAGCTCCAAGACCAGCAATTCGCCTTCAGGCACCGCGTCCACCTGCACTTCGTCGGGGCAGTCCACGAGCGTTTTAGCGACTTCCTGGACAAGTTTGCGCACATCTCCAGCGTAAGCAGAGGCCATGCGGTCTCCTTGGGATACGGGGTCCCCGGCGAGTATCGCTCACTGGGGCGATTGGCGAGCGCTTCGGCCCGCCAGGTGAAAACAGCTCAGGCGACCGGAACCTCGGCTGGCGCAGCCGGCGCCTTCGCGAACAGTTTGCTGACTGTCGGCGACATCTGGGCGCCCTTGCCGACCCAGTATTCGACGCGGTCGCGCTTGAAATCAACGGTCTTCGGAGTGGTGCGAGGATTGTAAAGTCCAACCACCTCGACCGAACGGCCATCGCGAGCGCGGTCCTTTTCAATCACCACTATGCGGTAAACTGGCTTCTTGGGCGCGCCACGGCGCGCCAGACGAATCATTAACACAGAATTCGATTCCTTTCGAATTATTGGCCAACGCTTGTCGGCCCACCGAACAGGCTCCTTACACGCGACAGTTTGAATTCAGGGCCGCTTGCATTGTCCGAACGGAGCACCACAGGCTGGTCCGGGACCAACAGCCCGGCGCACACTGATGGCAAACACTTATTATGCCGGAACTTGCCGCCCCTGACAAGCGCGGAGCAGCGGCAACGTCGCGGGTTAGTTCTCGGATTGATGACGATAAGTCCGGAACTCGATTGGGTGGCTCATTCAAGCGAAGCTTGAGTGGTTTTTTTTGTTTGTCATCGGAGCAAGAACATAAGCTACCCCACTCTACCGAAAACCGGGGTAGGATGGGCCACCTGTGATCTTTCAAGAGGTTGTCCATTCGACCGGAACCGGAGAAGCTGATTGTGACGAGCAATCCAGTTTCCTGGCAAGGACCGAATGGACATCCATAAGAATGCCCGACTTA
>JBEKQP010000161.1:0-15089 GCA_049519595.1 Candidatus Korobacteraceae bacterium
GCTTCCGTCCGCGTCTTGCCCTTGAGGCTTTGCGTCATCATCGAAGCGGAGGCCTTCGAAATCGCGCATCCCGATCCTTCGAAGCTGATGTCGCGAATCGAATCGCCGTCGACTTCCAGGTAAACAGTAAAGTGATCGCCGCAAAGCGGGTTGTATCCCTCTGCCTTCTGGTTCGCATTCGGCATTTCGCGATAATTACGCGGCGTCTTGCTATGCTCGAGAATCACTTCCTGGTACAAGTCGCGCAGATCGGCCATCAGGCAAACACCTCCCGCACTTTCCACAATCCGCTGACGAGTGCATCCACCTCTTCCCTGGTGTTGTACAAGGCGAAGGACGCTCGCGCTGTCGCCGGAATTCCGAAGCGCTGCATCACCGGTTGCGCGCAGTGATGGCCCGTGCGAATTGCGATTCCCTGCTGATCGAGAATCGTGCCAATATCATGCGGGTGAATGTCCTCCATGACGAACGAAAGCGCGCTCGCCTTGTGCGCGGCGGTGCCAATTACGCGCAGGCCCGGAATCTCTCCCACCGCTTGCGTCGCATATGCAAGCAGCTCGTGTTCATGTTGTTCGACGCGCTCAATGCCCACGCCATTCAGATACCCGATTGCACAGCCCAGCCCGATGCCGCCGGCGATGTGCGGCGTTCCAGCTTCGAACTTGTAAGGCAACTTGTTGTAAGTCGTTTTTTCGAACGTAACTGAGCTGATCATGTCGCCGCCGCCCTGGTATGGCGGCATCGCATCCAGCAGTGCGGACTTGCCGTATAGAATGCCGATGCCCGTCGGACCATAAATCTTGTGCCCGGAGAAAACAAAGAAATCGCAATCGAGGGTCTGCACGTCCACATCGAGATGCGGCACCGACTGAGCCCCGTCGACCAGCACCGGAACATTAGCTCGGTGCGCTTGTTCCACAATGCGCCGTACCGGATTGATCGTGCCAAGTGCGTTGGACACATGCGTGATGGCGACGATCTTGGTTTTTGAATTGAGCAGCTTCTCGAACTCCTCCCAGATGAGTTCGCCTCTATCGTTGATGGGAATCACCCGCAGCTTCGCGCCCTTTTCCTCGCACAAAATCTGCCAAGGCACTATATTCGAGTGGTGCTCCATGGCGCTGACCAGCACCTCGTCGCCTCGGCCAACATTCGCGCGCCCGTAGGTTTGGGCCACCAGGTTGATGCCCTCTGTCGCACCGCGCACAAAAATGATTTCGCTGGCATCGGCGGCGTTGAGGAAGTGCTGAACCGTCTTGCGCGCGGCCTCGTACTCCTCGGTTGCGCGCTCAGAGAGGTAATGCACGCCGCGGTGAATATTGGCGTTCTCCTGCTCGTAGTACCGGCTCAGCGTATCGATCACAGCCTGCGGTTTCTGCGCCGTCGCCGCATTGTCCAGATAGACCAGAGGCCTGCCGTAAACCTGCCGCCGGAGTATCGGGAAATCTTCGCGAAGCGCTTCCATGTTGAAGCTTCTGTCGCGGCGGCGTACTTCCTGCGGACCTGGTCGACCGGGCCAGCTCTTGGGGGTACTGGTCATGCGATCTCCTCCAGATTTCGTGCAGCGTATTCTTCGCGTCGCGAGCCCGAGGATGATCCGCCATCCTTACCCGGCGCGCGAGCCGGCACCGGTTCACCAGCGGTCGCCATCGCGCCACCTGAAACCGCCGCCATCTGAAGTATGCGATCGTTAATCAGCTTCTCGATGTGCTCCCGAATGCCGTCTTCCTTCATCCGTTCCAGACACTCACTGGCGAACGCCACCAGCAAAAGTCTGCGCGCCGAGGCTTCGTCGATTCCGCGCGAGCGCAGGTAAAACACTGCATCTCCTTCGATTTGTCCGATCGTCGCCCCGTGCGTGCACTTTACATCGTCCGCATAAATCTCCAACTGCGGCTTGGTGTCGATCTGCGCGTCATCGGAGAGCAACAGGTTGCGATTTGTCTGCTTCGCGTCGGTCTTCTGCGCCTGCTTGTGAACGATAATGCGGCCATGAAAAACGCCGTGAGCGCGTTCATCGAGAATGCCATTGTAGAATTGCCGGCTGCCGCAGTGCGGACTGGCATGCTCAACCAACATATAGTTGTCAATGTGCTGTCGCCCAGCGCCCACGAACAGACCATTGATCAGGCATTCGCTTCCTTCACCCGCAAGCACCGGGTGAACGTTGTTCCGCACCAGCGCGCCACCCACTAACACAGAGTGCGAAGCCACATTCGCGCTTCGGCCCTGCTGTATGCGCAGAGTGGAAACGTTGAACGTTTGTCTATGCTCCTGCTCGATCATGTAGTGTGAGAGCACCGCGTTGTCAGAGGCAACCAGCTCGGTCGCGCTATTGCAGAACGCCACGCCGCCGCCGAGAGAAACGTAGTCTTCCATGATTGCCGCCTGGCTGTTCTCCTCGGCAACAATCAAATTGCGCGGGCGCGACATTGCCGGCGCATCCGTCCCGGTCGAGACAAACAGCAGGTGGATGGCGCCTTCGACCACCACGCCGCGCCGGATGTAAACATAGGCGCCGTCTTCGGCAAAGGCGGTGTTCAGAGCGCAGAAGGCGTCCCGACCGACGTTGAGGTAACGCCCCAAGTGCTGTTCAAGCATTCGGTCGCCGCTTGTGATATTGTCCGCCAGCCCTCCCGCCGTGACCCCGTGCGGCAGCTTGTCCATCGCAGAGAGTTCGCGAGAAAAATGCCCGTTAACGAAGACCAGCAGACACGCCTCCCCCGCAACCCGCCACTGTTGCAAGTCGCTCGCCGTTACCGCCGCGGAGCCGTCACGGGCCAGTCGAAATGGAGTTCGTGCAATTTCCGATACATTCGTGAAACGCCAGTCTTCATCGTGCGTAGTCGGAAACCCAACTTCGCTGAATCGTGCGAAAGCATTCCGGCGCAGAGACTGCAACCACGCGAGTCCCTGTCCTGCGGCGTGCTGTTCGAATTCGGCGAAGCTTTCAAGGTAGCTTCCTAAATATTCAGCTGTATTAACCACTCGTACCCCTTCGCCACCGCCTCACGCGGCGGGTGCGCTCTGTTTCACTTCGGCCTCTACGCGGACGTAGCCCTTTTCCTCAAGTTCCAGCGCCAGTTCAGGACCGCCCGAACGCACAATTCGGCCGTCAACCAGCACGTGAACAAAATCTGGAACAATGTAGTCCAAAAGCCTTTGATAGTGCGTGACCACAATAAAGGCACGCTCCGGACCGCGCATACTGTTGACACCGGCGGCGACAATTCTCAACGCGTCGATATCGAGTCCGGAGTCGGTTTCGTCCAGCACGGCCATCTGCAAAATCTCGTTTCGTTTTTTTTCGCCGCCGGAGAAGCCCTCATTTACCGAGCGATTCATAAGCTTCTCGTCCATTTCCAGTAGCTTGAGTTTTTCCCGGAACATGGGCAGAAAGTCCATCGCATCCATCTCGTCCAGCCCGCGATATTTGCGGATGGCATTGAGCGCCGAGCGCACGAAATACGGGTTGCTGATGCCTGGAACCTCCACCGGATACTGGAAAGCCAGAAACAGGCCCTCGCAGGCGGCTTCCTCGGGCTTCATGCTCAGTAGGTCTTTGCCGTTAAAGAGCACTTCTCCGGCGGTAACCGTAAAGTTCTCGCGCCGTGCCAGCACCTGCGCGAGCGTGCTCTTGCCTGAGCCGTTGGGACCCATAATCGAATGCACTTCACCGGCATTAACCTCTAGGTTGATCCCCTTGAGAATTTCGTGTCCATCCACGTTGGCGTGCAAATTCTTGATTACCAATAAGCTCATTCGTCTTCCTCAGTCACTCCGTTTATGTCATGCTCGCGACGCAAGAACCGCAAACAGCACCGCCGCACAGGGGGGCCGGACGGTTCGCGTTTGTTGGGGTGTCTAGCCGACGCTGCCTTCCAGACTCACGCTCAGCAGCTTCTGCGCTTCCACGGCGAATTCCATCGGCAGCTCGCGAAACACGCGCTTGCAAAATCCGTTCACGATCATCGAAACCGCGTCTTCGGCTTTCAGTCCGCGCTGCCGCAAGTAGAAGAGCTGGTCCTCGCCGATCTTGGAAGTCGACGCTTCGTGCTCCATGCGCGCCGTCGAGTTCCGTACTTCAATGTAAGGAAAGGTGTGCGCGCCGCACTTGTCGCCAATCAGCAGCGAATCGCATTGCGTGTAGTTGCGCGCTCCCGTGGCGCCTTTCATGATCTTCACTTGTCCGCGATAGGTGTTCTGGCCATACCCGGCCGAGATCCCTTTCGCAACAATCGTGCTCCGCGTGTTCTTGCCGATGTGGATCATCTTGGTGCCTGTGTCGGCCTGCTGGCGATTGTTGGTGAGAGCCACGGAATAGAACTCGCCCACAGAGTTGTCGCCCTGCAGTATGCAGCTCGGATATTTCCAGGTGATTGCCGACCCGGTCTCAACCTGAGTCCACGATATTTTGGAATTTACGCCCGCACACTTGCCGCGCTTGGTGACGAAATTGTAGATTCCGCCTTTGCCTTCCTTATCTCCCGGATACCAGTTCTGCACCGTGGAGTACTTGATCTGCGCGTTATCGTGGGCCACCAGCTCAACCACCGCTGCGTGCAACTGATTTTCGTCGCGAATCGGGGCCGTGCAGCCCTCCAGATAGCTCACATATGCGCCTTCGTCGGCCACAATCAGCGTACGTTCGAACTGTCCCGTTTCCGCCGCATTGATGCGGAAGTACGTCGAAAGCTCCATTGGACAGCGAACTCCCTTGGGCACATAGACAAATGAACCGTCGCTGAAGACGGCCGCATTCAGGGAAGCAAAGAAATTGTCCGTATACGGCACCACTGTCCCGAGATATTTCTGAACCAGCTCAGGATGCTTGAGCACCGCCTCCGAGAAGGAACAGAACACTATGCCCAACTCGCCCAGCTTTTCCTTAAAGGTGGTTGCCACCGAGACACTGTCAAATACCGCATCCACGGCCACGCCGGCCAGCATCTTCTGCTCCTGCAGCGGGATGCCAAGCTTCTCGTAGGTACGCAGTATCTCCGGATCGAGTTCGTTAAGACTCTGGAGGGCCGGTTTCCGTTTGGGCGCGGAGTAGTAGACCATGTTCTGATAATCAATCGGCGGGTACTTCACGTTCGCCCACCGCGGTTCCGCCTGAGCTTTTTCCAGCGAAGCCCAGTGGCGATAAGCCTTCAGCCGCCACTCCAGCATGAACTCCGGTTCCTGCTTCTTCGCTGAGATCAGCCGTACAACATCTTCGTTCAGTCCCTTTGGAATTCTTTCTTCCTCGACATCCGAGATAAAACCCCATTGGTACTCCCGCTGCGCAAAATCCCTGATCGCATCTGTGTTTGTGCTCATTGAATCCTCCCGGAGACAATCGCCGGAATCAGCTTCCCGCGCGCATCCTGGATGGTGGTCAACCGCAGCGGATGGATGAGGTCTGCAAGGCTCAACCTCTCCAAGGCCCCGCGCACCACCTGGTTGATTACTCTCTGGTTTTCTTTGATCGGGCAGCACTGCTCCAGGTTGCAAATACCGGCTAGGTCCGTGCTGCATTCCGTCAGCGCGATTGGCCCTTCCAGCGCCGCAATGATCTCGGAAATTGAGATTTCCCGCGCTTCTCTCGCCAGACTGTACCCGCCCTTGATACCGCGACTGGAGACGAGTAGCCCGCTCTGCAGCAGCTGCTTCAGAATTTTGCTCACCGTCGGCAAAGGGAGCCGCGACTCCGCCGAAAGCTCACGCGCGGTGTGCAGCGCCTCTCCATGGGCGCGCGCCATGTAGGTCACAAGTACGAGCCCATAGTCGGTTAGCTTGCCCAGCCTGATCATTTGTCGGTGCCCCCACCAGAGCCGAACCACTAGACCATTAAATAGTACCGAAACAGTACTAATTAATTATACAGATTGTGATGAGCGTTGCAAGACAAGCGTTGCACTGGGAGGGCAGGAGTTTTGAACGTGATTTTTGCGCCAGCACAGAAACAGCGACTTGCGAGGGAGCGTTTGGCCGGACTTCCGGAACGTAGCCCGGGGAATCCGGCCAACCGCTTATCTGCTATACCAGCGTTCGGCCCTTGGTTTTTGGCCCAAATGCGCTGATGATGATCGCGCACATCAACCACGTCGCGGCGATATAAATGAATACGCTCATGTAGCCGTAGTTGGTAAACAGGAAAGCAACGATCAGTGGCCCGAAGCCATTCGCCAGCCGGCCGACTCCATACCCGATGCCGGAACCTGAGTTGCGGATCTCGGTTGGGTAGCACTCCGGCGTGTATGCGTACAGCAGCGGTGCGAAAGTTTGAATGAACATTGAAACACAGAAGCCGAAGATGATGATTGGCACCATACTGAAGCTGAGCCCATACATCAGGCCGCAGAACGCGATCACCAGGGCCGTGATGGTGATCAGGTACTTGCGCTCAAACTTGTCGGAGATAAGCGCCGCAATCACAGCGCCTAGCGGTGCGCCGAAGTGCATGATCGAAACCCACAGCAGCGACTTTACCAACGTAAAGCCATGTGCCGCCAGCAGCGTCGGTACCCACGCCATAAAGCCGTAGAAGCCGAGTGTCTGGAATATCCAGGCTCCGATCAGCATGGACGTACGCGGCAGATATGCCGGCGCAAACAGATCCGAAAACTTCCCACGCCGCCCCATCTTTGGCGGCTCTTCGCCGAGAGGCGGAAGAGTTCCGAAATCCGCTTTGATGCGTGCCTCAATGCGATCCAATGCGGCATCTGCCTCGACAAGCCGGCCGTGGTTTTCATACCAACGTGGCGATTCCTCGATCTTGTGGGCGAACAACAGGATCAACATGCCGAGTGCGCCCCAAACGAATACCAACCGCCAGCCATAGGTGAACATCGGTATGAGTACTTCAGCCACATGCGCGGTAATCGGAATTCCAAAGAGGCCGATCACCATGATCCAGCCTTGGTAGGTCCCACGTTTCTTGGCTGGAAAGATCTCGCTGATGTAGGTAATCGCCACTACCGTCATCGCGGAAAGCCCCACACCCGTCAGAAACCGCGTCACGAACAGGCCCGGCACGTTCCAGACAAAAGCATTCAGCAGCGAAAAACCCGAGTACCACACAGTAGTTATGAGCAGCGCCTTCTTTCGTCCGACCTTGTCGGAAAACCAGCCGCCCGTGGTGGCACCGACAAACATGCCGATAAAGGCTGCCGAAGTGACGATCCCGATCGTGGCAATGGACAGCTTCCATTGCACCCGAAGCGCCGGTGCCGCGAACGCAAAGGTGTTCAGATCTCCCAATTCGAAAAAGAAAACATAGGCGATCAGCCACATCACCTGCTTATGGAATGAACCAATGGGAAGCCGATCGAGACGCGCCGCGGCTGAGGGACGCGCACCTTGTGACTTGTCCAGCGAAATTGTCTCCACCGTTCACCTCGCGAATGGGCACGGCCGAGTTTCAACCGGCGTTTTGCAAGTGCGCACGCCGAAACCGACCCGCCTTCAACAACTTGGAATAGCGAATCTGGAATAATATGACGGTCCGCCGGAAAAAGGAAGTTGTCTCTTATGACATTTGCCGCCGATAAACCCACGCGGACGATGCTTGAAAGAACGGCGCATCTCAAGCAACGTCCGCGATGGGCGATGACTCGTTATCGGGCGCCGGCAGCGGAGCTGAAAGGCTTGAACCAGCTCAGCCCTTCCACCGTACCCGCCTTCGGACGATATTCACAGCCCACCCATCCCTGGTACTTCAGTTCATCCAGCAAGCGGAACAGGTAGGGGTAGTTCAGTTCGCCGTCATCGGGCTCGTTACGGTCAGGCACGCTCGCCACCTGTATGTGGCCGACGTGGTCGAAATACTTGCGCAGCTTCATGGCCACGTCGCCTTCCTGCACCTGCGTGTGGTAGAAGTCCATCTGCACTTTCAGGTTCGGCGCGCCGACTTCTTCGCGGATGGCGTGCCCGTCTCCCTGTGTCTTCAGGAAAAAGGCAGGCATGTCCCGCTGGTTAATCGGCTCGATCACCAGCATCAGTTTGTGCTTTGCCAGTTCGCCCGCCGCGTAGCGCAGATTCTCGACGTACACTGCGCGATGCTTGGCGTGGTCTCCACCGGTCGGAAAATTTCCCGCCATTGCGTGCAAGCGCGGAGTTCCCATGGCCTTGGCATATGTGATCGACTTCGCAACGCCCGCGCGGAACTCTTCCACTCGGTCCGGCAGCGAGGCAAGTCCGCGTTCGCCCCCGGCCCAGTTTCCGGGAGGCATGTTGAACAGAACGTTTTCCAACTTATTTTCCTTCAGCCAGCCGGCAACCTCTTCCGGTTTATATTCGAAGGGAAACAGAAACTCAACCGCCGTGAAGCCCGCCTTGGCAGCGGCGGCGAAGCGTTGAGGGAACGGAACTTCGTTGAACATCATTGAAAGGTTGGCAGCGAATTTGGGCATAGGGACTTCCTTCCTCTACACATCGAGTTTGAAGACAGAGTTCAGCTCCGGATTCACCGGATAAACCAACGAGGAAACTTCCTTAGAGAATACCTCAAAGCCCGCGCGGGCGGGGTCGGGGCAAGCCTGTATTCGGCTTGCCAGGGTACCTTGAGTACCTGACACTCGGAAATGACTAAGAAATGCCAATCAGATCCGACGGTGCCCGCAGCCGCGGCACATACGGATGTGAGCTGATTTGTTTGCGGAACGCGGCGTCCCAACGGCCCGGAATGAGCTTGCCGCATTTCGGGCAGCGTCCCTCGGAAGTCAGACGGTATTGCGTGATTCGGTATCCGTAACGCTCGATCAGCAGTTCGTGGCAAGCGGGGCAGTGCGTGTTTTCCAAATCACCCACTTCTCCCGGACGATTGCCCGCATAGATGTAGTGCAATCCGGTCTGCTTGCCAATTTCAGCCGCTCGCAGCAGCGATGCGGCGGTGGTGTCCTCCGGTTCGGTCATCTTGTAATCTCCGTGGAAGGCCGTCACGTGCCACGGCAGATCGGTTGAAACCTCCGCCAGAAAACCGGCCAGACGTTTCAGCTCATCCTCGGAGTCGTTGAAGCGCGGGATCAACAAGGTGACGATTTCGATCCAGACCCCCATGGCATGCAAGCGGCGAATCGTGTCGAGAATCGGCTGCAGACGGCCTCCGAGCTGGTGGTAGTGCTGCTCATCGAAGCTCTTCAGATCGACTTTGTACAGGTCGATCCAGGGGCGCAGATACTCGAGCACCTGCGGAGTGCCGTTGCCATTGGAAACAAACGCAGTCGCCAAACCTGCAGCCTTCGCCTCCTTGAAGATCGCGACCGCCCACTCGGCGGTGATCAGCGGCTCGTTATAGGTGCTCACCACCAGCCGGGCACCCTGGTTCACGGCTTCCCGTACCAGTCTTTCGGGTGTAACGCGCAGTGGCGCAGAAACCGCGTGCGGATCGCGAAGTGCCTGCGACGTCACCCAATTCTGGCAATAGGAACAATGCAGATCACAGCCCAGCATTCCAAAGCTGTAGGCAAGCGCTCCACTATAAGCGTGGAAAAATGGCTTCTTTTCAATCGGGTCGCACTGCACGCCGCCGGCGTAACCCCAGGGCACCTGGAGTGTTCCGCCCTGATTAAATCTCACCTTGCAAACGCCGGCTTGTCCCTCGGCGATGGGACAGCAGTGTCCGCACGCGAAGCAACGCACGCGGTTGCGGTCGAGCTTCTCGCACAACTCCGGCGCCGCTTCTCGGACATTCTGATTCAAGACTTCCTTGAGGTTAGCCATACGACGCCCGAGTACTCCTTTGAGACATGCCGCGCAGCCTGGTCATGAGACATGCCGCGCAGCCTGGTCACGCCGCGCCCATTTAGCCAAGGGCTTATTCGGCCACTCGGTTTTGGATATCGCTATGAATATTCTAGTCCTCCCCGGCGCGGCGGTGATTTGCCAGATGCAGGCTTGCAGTTGCATCATTTCAAGATTGCTCGTGCGGCATCACGGCTCTTACCCAAGCCCGTGCTGCGGTTGCTGCAAACACGATTTTCACCGACTCTGGAAAGTGAAGGAGAACCATGAAAGCAATACGTGTTCGTGAGTTTGGCGGTCCTGAAAAGCTGGTCCTGGAAGACGCTCCAGATCTCCGTCCCGGCGCGGGCGAGGTAGTCGTTCGCGTTCATGCTGCGGGCGTAAACCCCGTCGAGGCTTACATCCGCACCGGAACTTACGCCATGAAGCCGGCGCTTCCATATACACCGGGGATGGATGGCGCGGGCGAAGTCCTCAGCGTGGGTGACGGCGTAAAAAGCTGCAAACCCGGCGACCGCGTCTATGTGGCCGGAAGCCTCAGCGGCACCTATGCCCAGCAGACACTGTGTCGCGAAGTCCAAGTGCATCCGCTCGCTAAACAAATCACCTTCCAGCAGGGTGCGGCGATTGGTGTGCCCTACGCCACCGCCATCCGGGGACTTTTCCAAAGAGCTCACGCTCTACCCGGAGAGTCCGTCCTGGTACACGGTGCAAGCGGAGGCGTAGGCATTGCGGCGGTACAGATGGCGCGGGCCCATGGAATGCTAGTGATTGGCACGGCCAGCAGCGACAAAGGCCGCCAGCTCGTGCGCGATTGCGGAGCCCATCATGCTTTGCGGCGTGAACATCATTCTGGAGATGCTGGCCAACAAGAATCTAAGCAAGGATCTGTCCATGCTGAGCCAGCGCGGGCGCGTCGTTGTCATTGGCAACCGTGGAACTATCGAAATCAATCCCCGCGACGCCATGGCGCGCGACGCCGCCATTCTCGGGATGGTGCTGTTCAATGCGTCCGAAGGCGAAATGGCCAGCATTCATGCGGGTCTTGGCGCCGCTCTCGAATTCGGCGTTGCGCGCCCTGTGATCGGGCAGGAGATTCCTCTGGTCGAGGCAAGGCGCGCCCATGAGGCGGTTTTGCAGCCAGGCAGCTACGGCAAGATTGTCCTCATTTGCTAGGACGGTACGTCATAAGTCGAGTGACTTAACCGAGGTGTCATTCTGAACCGAAGCGTAGCGCAGGCGAAGAATCTATGTAGTTCGACGCTGGGAGAATGCATAAATGCTTCGCTTCGCTCAGGATGACATTTTTCGCTTCTCTCTTGTCGAAAATCAATGCTTGGTGCCCCATATCTGTCCGCTTTTGGCAGATGTGGGGTGGTTTTCGTGCAAAACAAAACGAGGCGACTGGCACTGACGCGTCGCCTCGTTGATTTCAAAACAAGCACCGAGTTATTGTGCTGGACGCTTACGTGCCGGCGTACTTGGCTGCGCGGCGGGCTTAGACAGCAATTGCCCATCCGTCATATGCACCATGAACGGACTTGGCGTATAGCTATCCGGAACTCCCTGAAAGGTAATCTGTGCTCCGGATTTAGGAACACGCACCGCCACCAGCGGCGTGGCAAAAACCACTTCAATATCAGCCTTGTTCGCCTGGATGTCGTCTTCGCTTCCTGCAACCCGGGCGCTGGTGGTGGTCGCGGAAATCACCTGCGCCACCATCCGCAATGCCTTGCCCTTGATTGCATTCCAGACCTGGTCCGCAGCCTTTTGGTTTCCCGAGGTCAGAATGAATTGCCAATCGGCGAATGACAGTTCCTCGGGCGTGCTCTTCTGCAACATCAAGTCGGCCTGCTCGGACGGAGAGGGCGCCGGGGCAACGCTGAAGTTAGGCGGTTCGACGGCGGTCGTCTTCGCCATTGTCAGCAACTGATCCCATCCATCCTCGGAACCGTGATAGCGAATGTATTTGCCACGGCCATATCGCTTATAAGTTTCCAGCTGCGTGGCAGGCATCTGCGGCGGAGCCAGTGCTATCGCCCGGGCGATCCAGAAGAGTCCGTCAGGAACTGGAGGATTCGGCTCCAGATACGCCAGCGCCAGCAGAAAGACGTTTCCGAAATTGTTGGGGTCGGCGGCCGCCACTTCCTTCAGAGATTCTTGCGCCGCTTTGTAATCTTTGCTTTGCAGTGCCGCGTGCCCGATCGAACCGAGGAAAATGACGCGGGCGTCTTGCTTGAACTTGTTCCACTGCTCGTCCGTGTATCCGTCCGGCTTGCTCTGCGTCTGCAACTGCTGCATGCCAAGTTCGCCGTATTGCCTGGCCTGCTGCAACATCTGCTCGGCATTGGGTCCGCCGCCCTGAGCCAACGCATGGTCCATGTAACTCAGCAGAACCAGCGCGGTCAGGTTGCTCGGATCGATTTGCAGCAGTTGTTTTCCGGTATTCAGCACTTTCTGCGTGTATTTCTGCGGATCGCCCGCCAGCAACTGCTGATAAGTCTTCAGCAGCAGTTCCGTCGCGTCTTCCTTCATCACCGTGTTGGGATAGGTTTGGAGAAAGGATTCCAGCAGTGTTGACCTTTGCGCCGGATCACTAGTCTGGACCGCGTCGACATAGGCCTTGTACTCGACAGGATCTTTGATTGTCTTCTGCTGCTTCTGCCCCGCCGCCGACTGCGGCGCGCTACTGCCGACTTGGCTGGAGGGCGGCGCGCTGCTGCCGGCTGGGCTGGAGGGCGGCGCGGATTGCTGGGCGTAGGCGGCTACCGTCAACACAAGCAGCAACGTGAGGAGCGACTTCTTCATGAGATGGTTCTCCTTCGAACGGTGCGGAACGTGCGCTGTTCACCCCTGCGTTTCCGGCAAACGCTTTGCGTTTGTTGGGGTTACGAGGCACGTTGCACGACTCACTTCCTGCACTGCTGATTCCCCGAAAGGCCGGCAAATGCCATAGTGCCGGTTGAGGGTAAAATGACCTGCCCGTCCCTGCCCAGCCACTGGGCCGGAACAACTCAAACTGGGTCGATTATAGGGAGCCGTCTGGGACTAAGGCAAGTAGCGTAGTCATGGCCTGAATTCCACAGCACACGGCAACTCAGATGCAGAACTCACCCGCCGGGATTTCCCTGGTCCTTCGTGTCATCCATCCCCGGGTTCTGCCCGCTTTTCGGGATAACGTGGGTTGTTCATCCTCGAGAAGCTCTCTGCACCTCCGGGATCAACCCCCTGCTCGCTGGGGTGACACGTCCCGCGCTTTCCCGATTTCACTTTCCTGGATTCCAGTGTTACCATCCGGTTCTTGAGATTTAGGAGGAAAAAAATAATGGCTGACGACAACGGCAATGGCATTTTGTGGTTTTTGGCAGGCTTGGGACTTGGGGCCGCTTTGGGTGTTTTGTATGCACCAAAGCCTGGCCGCGAAATCCGTGACTCGATCCTGAGCGCAGCGGAAGACGGCACCGAGACCGTAAAGGAACGCACCAAGCAGTACCGTGATCAGGCTCAGGACTTCGTAAGCCGCGGGCGTGATTATGTGAGTCAGCAGAAGGATCAGATTCGCTCAGCCTTTGAAGCGGGCCGCCAGGCCTATCAGGAGGCAACAAGCAACCCTGAGCCGGAAGGCGGAGCGCCCAAGGCGTAATCTGTGAAGCCCGACAGCCAGAGTGCCGCGAGGGCGGCTAGGCAGACCGCAAAATTGGCAGTCGATAATCCAAGCCGCCATACGGCAGCACTGGACGGGGTTGAACTTATATGAATGGAAGCCTGTTGACGGTGTTTGTGGGGTTGGCGGCTCTCGCCATTGTTATCCAGATGGGGGTGCTGGTCGCGCTCTTTGTCTCTTCCAGGAAGGCCAGTGCGCGATTACAGCGCATCTCGAACGAAATGGAAGAGAACCTGCTCCCGATGATTCGCGACGCAAAGATTCTGCTTGCCGAATCGACCCCTAAAGTACGGGAGATTCTGGAGAATCTTACCGTCCTGAGCGCAACCGCCCGCCATAATGTGGAGCAAATCAGCTCGACGGCAAACGAGATCAACAATCGGGTTCACGAGCAGATGTTGCGAGCCGACCAGTTGGTAACCCGTACGCTCGATCGGGTTGAAGAAACTACTGAGAACGTTCAGCACGCCATTTCGTCGCCGATGCGACAGATCTCCGGCGTGCTGACTGGCGTGGCTGCGGGACTTGCCGAGTTTCTCGGCAGCAGGAAGTTGCAGCGCCATAAGAATGCAATGCCGCGCGACGAAATGTTTATCTAGGGTGGACCGGAATGGCAACCGTTGCCGGTTGTCGTACAACTCGGCTCAGCTAGAGCCATCGTGTCCCGCCCCTCCGTCGCGCATTGATCCTTCCTTGAAGCTGAATTGCACCTCTCCCTCTCGTGTCTCACCTCAGGGGTACACCAGAGCATCCGGCTGACAGCGGCATAGACCCGGACACTGTAGAATTAATCAGGCAGATTTTATGCGTAGGGTCTATCTCGACAACAACGCCACCAGTCCGCTGCTGCCGGAAGTTTTCGACGCGATGCAGCCGTGTTTCTTTGAGAGCTTCGGCAACGCTTCGTCCATCCATCAGCAGGGGCAGCAGGCACGCGCCACGGTAGAGCAGGCGCGAGACAGCGTTGCGCAACTACTGGGCGCGCGTGCGGCAGAGATCGTCTTCACCAGCGGCGGAACGGAAGGCGATAATTTGGCGCTGTTTGGCATGGTTTCGGCGGGCGATCACATCGTTACCAGCAGCATTGAACATCACGCGGTGCTCAACTCCTGCAAGCGGCTGGAAGCGCTCGGAGTGGAGACAACATTTCTTGCGGTGGACGGGCGGGGGCTCATCAATCCCGACGACGTGCGTTCGGCCCTGCGGCCAAATACACGGCTGATTTCCGTGATGATGGCGAACAACGAAACCGGAGCCTTGCAGCCGGTTGAGGAGATCGGCAGGATTGCCGCCGAAGCTGACGTGTGGTTCCACACGGACGCGGTTCAGGCTGCCGGGAAAGTTCCGATCGATGTCGCACGCATTGGTTGCGACCTGCTGACAATTTCCGCGCACAAACTGCACGGACCGCAGGGAGTCGGAGCGCTTTACGTGCGCAAAGGAACGCTGTTGCAGCCGATGATGCACGGCGGACGCCATGAGCGGGGAAGGCGCGCTGGGACAGAAAACCTGCCGGGCATCGCCGGACTCGGCAAGGCGGCTGAGATGGCTCGCGGGTGGCTTGACGGAAGCGGAGTCGAGAAAATGGCGGCCATGCGCGACCGCTTCGAAAACCGCATCCTGCGGCAGGCGGAGTTGACGCGCGTGAACAGCGGAGGCATCGCGCGCACGCCGAACACCTCGAACATTGTTTTCGAGT
>JBEKQP010000162.1:0-10554 GCA_049519595.1 Candidatus Korobacteraceae bacterium
CGTCGCAGCCATTGTGCGTGAGGTAGAAGTGGTAGAAGACATTCGGCTGTAGGCATTCTACTGGATGAGCACTCAAGAGTGAAAGAGAAAGGTGAGCTCGGTTTGAACTAGCGGAGCCGGAGCCGCGTTTGCGGCTCCCAGAACGCTCACTTCATACGTTGGTTCGAGGTGTGCGTGCGAGGGCACGCTTGAGTGTCTGGTCGAGCGCGGCCTTCTGCTTCTCGTAATCTTCCTGAGTGATGACTCCCTGCTGGCGCTCGATCTCAAGTTGAAAGAGCTCATCCTTCATGGCTTCCAGCAGGACGTTGCCGCCAGTGGAGGCCGCATTCGAGGTTGTCTGCTCGGGCGCTCCAGATGCGGGCTCGATGGCCGCCGGTGTCTTAGGTGCGCGGCTAACGGAGATGTAGGCTGCTCCGGCAAGCACTACGGCCAAGACTCCAAGAATTAACCAGCGATATTTTGCGAGCGCGTCAGGCGCATCGATGGGCGGCCCCAACCCACCGCCTGGGCGGTTGTCGCGAGGGTTCGGGGAGGTCGGCCGCGCTGCGCCTGATTGCGTTGCTTCCTGCGGATTTGGGAAACTTCCAGTCCCGGAAATGCGGAACGATAGATCCTGGCCCGGCTTGACGTTGCTTGCGACCTGGACATTGCCTTCGTCGCCCTGCTCATCGTCCATGTGCTGGAAAAGAGCCGCATTCTTTGGCTTCCAGACGACGCTTGTGGGAAGGACGAGAACTACGTGGTTCCACGAGTGAAGCAGTGCGGGTGAAAACGTTGCCTCGCCGTTGTAAGGCAATTCGTAAGCCAGCTGAAAACGTGTCTCGCCGGGTTTGAGTGAATAAGGCAGCGAGTAGTGTCCCTTTTGTGCAAGCTGCTGCGGAGAAATTGAGATTGGTTGACCGTTCGGACCCTGTGCATCAGCACCGCTGAGCTGCGCATTCTCTGGTATAGCCACTTCGAATCCGGGGCTGGCGATCAGAGTTCTTGGCGGCGAGGACGCGTTTCTGACCGCAAGCAACTCCACAATCTGAAGCGTAGAGCCGTCTGCCTGGATGCGTATCACGTCCGCTGTGCCATCGATGTGGTCAAGTTTCTTCACAGCGTCGTAGACTTCGATGGTGACGTTGGTGGTACCGGGAGGCGCCATGCGGAAATAGTTCACACCATCACGGGCAGCACGCACCAATCGCGGTCCCTGGGCAGCGCCGGACTTGAGCGAAAACTTTCCCTGCTGGTCAGTCGTGGTCTTGACCAGCTCGGCCATTCCCTGCATGGGATCGACCAGCACAACTTCGATACCGCCAGCTGGTTTGCCAGTAGTGCCATTGGTGACCACTCCGGTGATGGCTTGGGCGAACGCGGCTTCGCGCGCCAATAAAGCCACGGAGAAAAGCGCGAGAAAGATCAGGAGAAAACGCTTCACGCCCGCACCCCATTCTTGTCCCGACGATCGGGAAGGGAAGCGAGGCTGGTGCGGCTTGCGGCTTTTTCGAGTTGATCGATTTCGGCAAGCACGGCGGCGGCTTCCTCTGCCATCGAGTTGCGCACGCTCTGGAAATCCGCATCGCCAAGCTTGCCTGCTTTGAATTCGAAGCTGAGGTCGCGGAGGTTCTCGTAGATCACTTCTTTACGCTCGTAGAGATAGGACAAGCGGGTCTTCTGCTCGCCGCTTTCGACGCGCACGGGAGCAAAGATATAGAAGACCAGCAGCAGCGTAAAAATGATGCAGCCGAAGAAAACGATCATCATCTGCGTCGCGTCGTTCGCTACGGGCTGCGCCGCGGCTTGCAAAAACATGGCTAAGATCAAAACTCCGTCTCCTTGCGGGCACGTTCACGGAAGGCGTCGAACTGTTCGGGCGTGGCGTCGCCGTGGGCAACCGCCGGCGTCTGACGCGACTTCCAGACACGCACCAGGGCCACGACGCCTGCCAGGGCAAGCGTAAAGATCACGAAAGGCATGATCCAGGCAATGCGATTGAATCCGGTGGTAGTCGGCGCCGAGAGTACTGTGTTGCCGTACTTCTGAACAAAACCTTGCAGCACAAGATTGTCACTGTCACCGCGCTGAATGGCGGCCATAAGCTCGTTTCGCATGCGATCGGAGTAAGGACAACCTACGTGATTGCACTCGATGAGCACCTGGTTACAGCCGCACATGCACATGAGCGCGTGGCCGAGGCGGTCGAAACGCGCATCGGTATCGCCGGCGCCCACGGTTGCCACAATCGCCACGAATAACGCAGAGACGAGAACCGCTCTCCGCGCCGCTGGGCGAACCCATTCGTGCAAGTTGGCTGCATGTCGTTTGGTCAGCATGCTCATTTCAGTCGCCTGCTCCTACCGATTCGCCGGTGTGGGTAACCTCGGCGAGGGCGCGCTCGCGCTCGGGTGAAGTGGCAGCCATCTTGATGGCCTTTACACTCGGGAACAGCGCAATGATGGTTCCGATCAGCAGGATGTGCGCTCCCGACCAGATCCAGGACACCAGCGGATTCAGGTACGCCTTGATGATCGGCCGGTGAGTATCCGGGTTCTGACCGGCATAGACGAGATAAAGGTCTTCGCGAACGGTCGAGTAATTGGCAACGATGGTTGCCGTCTGCTCACTCGCTTTGTAGAAGCGGCGCTCAGGATACATCGTCCTGATTTGTTTGCCATTCTTCTGGACGTCGAGGATCGCCCATTCGCTGCTGTAGTTAGGCTTATCATCCTGCGTGTAGGAGCGGCAGATAAGGGTGTAAGGCCCAATCTGCATGCGGTCGCCGTAGTCCAACTCCTGCTCTTTGTTTTGATTGAACGCGACGCCGGCGAATCCTATGATCACAAGCACGACGCCGAGATGCACGATGTACCCACCGTATCGGCGCGTATTGCGGCGGGTGAGTTGCACCATTCCGACAAGAATGTTCGAGCCGCTCTTGCTGGCAATGACTCGACCGCCGCGCCAGAATTCGCTGAAGATGGTAGAGGCAACGAGTACGCAAAGCGAAATTGCCATCAGCGAATAGAAATAAGAAATGTCCCTCCATGGCCGCATGCCGCCGGCGATCAACGCGGCAGCCGTGAGCACAGCGAGAATGGTCGGGATCAGGAAATTCTTTTTCAGACTCTCCAGCGACGTCTTGCGCCAGGCCAGCAGCGGGCCGATTCCGGTGAGCACAAGCAGAACCATGGCGATGGGAACGTTAACCTTGTTAAAGAACGGAGGCCCGACGGTGACCTTCGTACCCTGAACCCATTCCGACAAAACCGGGAACAAGGTGCCCCACAACACGGTGAAGCAGGAGACCAGCAACAGGACGTTGTTGAACAGGAAGCTGGATTCGCGCGATATCAGCGATTCGAGTTGATGTTCGCTCTCGAGGTGCGAGCGGTTGCGCACGAAAAAGAACACGCACACGCCGAATGTGAGCGACAGAAAAGCCACGAACCACGGGCCGATTCCCGATTGCGCGAAGGCATGCACCGAGCTGACTATGCCGGAGCGCGTCAGAAAAGTGCCGAAGATCGAAAGCAGGAAGGTGGCGAAAATGAGCCACATGTTCCAGATCTTCATCATGCCGCGCTTCTCCTGCATCATGACCGAATGCAGGAATGCCGTGCCGGTAAGCCAGGGAAGAATGGAAGCGTTTTCCACCGGGTCCCATCCCCAATACCCGCCCCAGCCGAGCACGGCATAGGCCCAGTGCATTCCGAGAAAAACTCCGCAGGTCAAAAATGCCCAGCCAACCATGGTCCAGCGGCGCGTGATGTGGATCCATTTCTCGCCGGGGTACTTGATGATGAGCGCCGCCAGAGCGAAGGCAAACGGCACCGTCATGCCTACGTATCCGAGATACAGCATGGGCGGATGAATCACCATCTCCGGATACTGCAGCAGCGGGTTGAGTCCATTGCCGTCCGGAGGAATGGCACCCGCGACCAGCGCAAAAGGATGGGCTGCAAAGTTCACCAGCAACAGGAAGAAAACTTGGACGGCGGCAATAATAATGGAAGCGTGCGCCACCAGGCGGGTATCGACCTTGTGACGAAGACGCAGAACCAGCGCGTAGGCGGACAGCAGCCAGCACCAGAACAGCAAAGAGCCTTCCTGGCCTGACCAAAGCGCGGCGAACTTGTAAGCGACAGGGAGATCGCGATTGCTGTGATGGAGAATATAGGCCAGCGAGAAGTCGTCGCGGAATGCCGAAAAGACCAAGGCAAGAGAGGCCGCGGTGACCGCCATGAAGATGGCGATTCCGGCGCGGCGGGCGGTCTCGGCCAGTCGTTCGTCGTCGCGGAAAACAGCGACAATTCCAGCGGCAAAGGTATAGGCGCTCAGGGCCAGCGCCAACAAAAGACAGTAGCTTCCGATTTGGGGCATGAGAACAAGCGGCCAACTGGCGACCGTAGCAATATTGTGTCAGAAAGTGTAAGCTAGAGCAACCGCTCCCGATTGTGGGCGGTAGCAAGGTGCCCGCCAAGCGTTTTGGAGCCCTTTTGACACTGTTCCGTTTTGAGAGATCCATTCAACCGAAACAGTCGGAATAGCTTGGACTCGGCCATACTAATGCAATAACCTTAACTCATCAAACGGCGTCTCGGCAAATTCCCCAGTGTGGAATAGCCAAGTGCCAGGATCTCCTGATAAGGCTCGCCGCAAGGCGGGCCATTTTTTCTTGATGAAGGTCCAATCACCTACCACCGAACTTTGCTTCAACTTTCAGTGGCGAGCGGCGCGGCGCGGCCTAGAGCGATTTCCCAATTGGTGTATCCAAAAATGCCCAAGTATGTGATGGCGACCGGAGCGCCGTGCGCCTGTAGCCGGAGCAGCGACGCTGCGTACCCGACCATTACACTCGATCAGCAAGAAGCCGTTCGGGCGCGGAGTGGGGTCACCCTTTGTTTCGGCAGCAGAAACAAAAGGTGGCTCGGCTTCGCCCGCCATGACAATCCGATATGGTGGGAATACACCTACTCGGGAATTGCCCTAGTCAGAATTCTTTCAGGCGGCTTGGATTTGGCTTCGGACCAATGCGATGAGTTCGGGCGGAGGCATTGGCTTTTGGCGCACGACCACGTCTAATCCCACGTACTCCGGCTCAAGATCAGGCATGCCACTGATGATAATGATTGGAATGTGGGGAAGAAACGAGCGCACCTGACGCACAACGTCGACTCCCGTGACTCCGGTGAGGAAGTGGTCGCTGATGATAAGGCCAAATTGCTGGGGTGCTGAACGCAGCAGAGCGATAGCGCTCTCCGCGCTGGTGGCGATGGCGACGGCAAAGCCGGAAGCGCGCAAAATCGCCTCGCGCACCCCTAGCTGGGTGGCGTCATCGTCGATCAAAAGTATTTGGCTCAAATTGATGGCTCGAAGTCCTGCTTATGAAACATGGCGGTCGCGAACCTCGGCCTCGGCTTGAAACCAATCCTGCTCCGGGGAACCCCAGAATCCACCCCGCCGCAGAAACAGTTCGTAAGCGCGCAGGCGCACCTGTTCTTCTGTAACCGGCGCGACCGAGGTCGGACTCGAGTTGTCGGCTGCCGACTGGGTCACGGGAACCTTTTGCGCGCGAGAATTTTTTCTACTAGAGGATGAATCAGATGTCTTTTTGGCTCGTGGCATAAGAAAGCAAACTCCTTTTCTATAAACAAATGTTGCCCTGGCCAGGGGAAGCTTAGATTTCGAATAACCAAAATCTATAAACAAATATAAACGGTTCCTCCGACTTTTGGTGAGTAGCGGACGAAAAAGATGGAACCTAAATTGATACCGGATGTTCCATTGCGAGCGCGGCTCGAATCGGGAACTAAGGTCGAATGGAGCCGAACGGGCGTGAATCGGTATAAGGTTCGCCCAGCGATTCCAGTCGCTTGACACGGTGGTTCAGCCAATGGCGTGGGCTGAAGTTGCCGGACACCACAAGCGTGGTGCTGATGCGTCGGTTATGATGCGCCACTAGGTTGCTGTCGCTGTTTGCTACAGCCACAAAAGAAAAAGCTATGAACAAACAGATATGGGTCGGGCTTGTCGAGGTGAAACCGCAGCACGGTTGCGAAATGCTGAAGGAAGGCAAGGGCGCGTTCGTACATACAATGGCGTGGGCTGAAGATGCGGTGCACTTCAAGCAGGTGCTGACTCGTTGCTGCGGCCAAATGAAAATGGATGTGATCGGAGTGCGTCAACCGGAGCCTTGGTCGATCCGCAGCGGCCGGGAGGACGAGGATTCCCCGGAATTGCTTGACTTGGCACAGCAGATCGGCAAGGACGAGGCGAGGGTGGCCTTTGGCACGTTCCACGCGTGGCTGAAAGACGATCTCGCCAGCGAGCGGTAACGATTCGTCCAGCGGCTATTCAGTATTCCTTGTGCACGCGAACGTCGAAGCCGAATCCGCCGTTCTGATCGCGCACGCCGCTGAAGGACCAGCGCGGCGAGAAGTGATATTCCACTTGGATGATCTCATTCTGGGTTGAGGTCACGTCGGTGGCAAAGGTGACGAACAGATTGCTGGTGACTCGCTGTTGCACAGTGATGTGGGCGCCTGGATTCTGCTGCGTGCCGTTCCCCGTGCCGCCCAATACCGGATCGATGGACAGGTGCGAAATGCCGGCGATGTTTTGTATCCGACTGGTGAGATTGCTGCTAACGCCAGAGGCGAGCACCGATTCCGCGCCGAGATTTCCAGGCGTGGGGTTGGCACCGGCGGCCTCTGTGGTCTGTCCGAATGCCAGGAGGTTGACAATGTCGACAGGCGGAAGCGCAGGGTTGGAGGAGTAGGTTGTGCGTAGCCGCTCCAATGGACCTTGCAAGCGCAAGTTAATGGAGTACTGGCTGATCGATGTGGTGGCCGCGAGATTAACCACGGGTTCGGTTTCCACCGGGTTGATGAAATCCAGCGTGCTGGGCTGCAGGATGTAGCGATTTCCGAAGAGAATAGCGTCTCCGCCACTGATGTTGACGCGCCCGAGAAGCACAGGGTCCGCCAGCGTGCCGGTTGCGCGGAGATTTGCATCTCCCTGTACGCTCAAAGTTCTGCTGACTACGTTTACTTGTGATGTGGTCTGCATGCCTACGTTCAGCCTCACGTCCTGCGTGAAGCCTGTTCCCGGCGTCGTCGCCACTTCGCCTTGAGCTCCGGCGGCCAAGAGACTGTTGAGATCGAAATCAGGAGCAGCCGAGATGCGCCCGACATTTACCCGGCCACTCAGCACAGCCGCTTGCGACGTGCCGGTTAGCGCCAGATTACCGTCCATGGTTATGCGCAGGCCCTGGTAGGCGATCTGTGCGTCGTTGACCGCCGCCCCAAGATCGAATTGAATGTTCTGTCCATAGACGATTCCACCGCGTGCCGTTACGGTGCCACCGCCGAGTTGTCCCTGGAATTGCGAAATATCGAGCCGCTTGTTTTGCAAAGTAAGCACGCCATTGGCGTGCTGCAAGCCGGACAGCATGCCGGATGGCAGTAGCCCCGCATCGACGATGCGGATTTGGCCCTGCACATTCTGGTTCGACTTGTTGCCTTGCGAATGAATGTCAAACTGTAGCTGGCCGTGGCTATCGAGATCAGGTTCAAGAATCTGCAACAGTCGCAGATCAGCGCTGCCAACCACGCTGAGCGAAGCCGGAGCGCTGCTGGCGAGCGGCACATCTCCCTGCAATCGCAGCTCGGTGCCGGTGCCCTTAATCTCGACAGGCTGAAGCGTGACGACGCCGTTTGCATAGTCCGCGCGGATTGGGCCTGCGGCAGCAAGCTGGATGCTCTCGTAGCTGACCTGGAACGCCGGGATGTTAAGGTGGGCTTCGAGATGCTGCCGGTCCTTGAGCGGACCGCTAAAGCTGGCGTGAAGCTCCGTGTGGCCGTTCATGGCGTCGGCTTGCGCCGGCAGGTAAGCGGCAAACAAGGGTTGCAGCGGAATGTTTTGCGTGTCGAGCTGTGCGTCGGCATAGTAGTTGTCTTTCAGAGCGACCTTGCCCTGGCCGCGAATGGATGTATTCGCCGCCAGCGACTCGATGGTGAATTGCGCCTCATGGTTAGCGGCCGAGGCGTCGATCTTAAGGTTGCGGATGGTCTGCCCCCGTACTTGCAACTCCGGTATGCTGGCGTTGGCTTGCAGTTCGGGATTTTGGATTGTTCCACGCCCGCTGGCCGAAATGCTGAGCTGACCTGCGATTTTCAGACGCTTTGCGCGTGGCGTCCGCAACTGATCGAGCAGAAGATGCGGTGCTTGCAGTGTGAATTGAAAGCCCTGCTGCCTGGGATAGTAGGTGAGTTTGCCATCTGCGGATCCAACCGGCGCGCGCAATTCAAGAGAAGCGTTGACGGCCTCACTGGTGCCTTCAAACTGCAAACTGAACGACTGAATCGGTTCGCCCGCGACGCTTGCCCGGGCTAGTGACAGCTTGCCATTTCCAATCGGACTTGCCTCTGAACCTTTCACAGCGATATCCGCATTGAGAATTCCCATGACGGGAACCTGCACTCCCGCGGCATGGGCGAGATCCGCGACGGATAGCTGCGAAGCATGCGCAGAAATCGCGAAGGAATTTGTCGGACCATAGGACCATTGGCGCAGCGCCGCGTCCACGTCGAAAGTGAGCCTGCCGCCGGATAGGGGGTCCAATTCACCATTTCGCAGACTCACGCGACTGGGGCCGGCGTTGATATCGGCACGCAACAGGCGGAATTGACTGCCCTTGACGCGAAGGTCGCGCGCCGTAAGCTGCCCGCTCAGTTGCGGATCTTGAAACGTACCGCGAATGTTGCCATGGAACAGAGCCGTCCCATAAAGTTCCAGCGGCTGAATTTGCTTACCCGGAGGGACGGGGCGAAACATCTCTGCCAGCGTTTGTACTTCATGCAGGGCATTGGCCTGAAGCGTAACTTGCAGACTGGAACGGCCGCCGATTACGCCGTCCATGGTGAGCGTGGTTTGCGGGGTGTGCAGCGAACTCCGAGCCAAGGATATCTGCTGGGTCTTCGCCGCGTAGCGTGCGTGAATCACGCCTTCGAGCGGGACAGGCTGCGATGCTGCGGCCGTAGCTGTGCCGCGTGAAGCGACCGATGAGTGTATGGTTGCAGCCCCATCGGCGACGAGATTGCGTGTAGTCCCACTCCAGCTTGCCGTGGCAGTGGCATCGATTGTGCCGCCGAACCGAACTGGGTTGAGCGTCGTGGATTGGGCCATTGCCTGCACGCTTTCGAGGGAAATGCCGCGCACGGACGCGCTGACTTGCCCCCGCTGCCGGCCGGCGAGATCCTGGATGGATGCCTTGCCTTGCAGGTCCCCGCCCAGCACGTTCAAACGTATTTGGGGAAGACTCAAATTGCCGTCGCGAAGCTGAAAACGGCTGCTGGCGTTACGCACTTCGGAGCGCGTCTCAGAGGTCTGCGCCAGCAACGAACGACTGCTGATTTCGCCTTCGGCGGAGAGGCTCTCGATCAGGGGGCGATTCGGCGCGTACTCATAGTGAGCCGATCCGGCGATCCGTACGACGCCCGCAGGTAAGCCCTGACTGTGCAGAATGTCGTGAAACTCCCCAATTTCAATTGTCGAATCGTACTTCAGGTCAGCCACGGGACTGCTGTAGTTCCGCACCGTTGCCTGTAAGCGAAGCTGGGAGCTGGCGAGCGAAAGAGTCACGGAGCTCAGGGTAAGAGCAGAGCGCGTAGCGTCAAAGCCGGCTTCGAAGTTGTGCAGCACGGGCGCGAACTGGTTGTAGACGAGGCGTCCGTCGTGGTAGCCAAGCGCGCCCTGATAACGCCCGCCTTGCGTGCCGTCATAGGCCGAACGGAAGGTCACGTTGTGAAGGTCGGCGTCGATGATGCTCTTCTTATCGTTGTAATAGAGTTCCCCGCGTTCGAGCCGCGCATGCTGAATCGCCAGATCGAAGACGTTTGTTTGCGACTCGCCGGTGTTCTGCTGAGCGGGAAGATTGTTCTCGCCCTGCTGGTTTACAAGCAGGTGTGCAACGGGTCGATCGACCTCGATGTCGCTCAAGGTCCACTCGCGCCGCACCAAGGAAACGATCCTGATGCCAACCTTGATGTGATCGACGATCAACAACGGAGGCTCTGTTTCGGGTTCCGTTCCGCGGATGGTTACTCCGTAGAGATCTGCCGCAAGCGGCGAAACGTGCAGGGCAAAATTCTGCAGCTGGACCGGAGTGTTAAGAGACGCGCTGGCACTCTGCTGAATTCTTCCGAGCAGGTAATGCTTGAACGCCTCGGAATGGAACAGGACAACCGCGGTTGCTACGAGTAACCCGACGACGGCCAGCAGCGCGATTGCGCTCCAGGCCGCAACTCTTTTCCAAGTCACTGCCGCTGGCGAATACATTGCCGCGAACTCTCCTAAAAAGCCTGCCCCAGCGTGATGAATAGTTCGGTTGATTTGATTCCGGGTATCCCATTCAAGTTGTGACCGAGATCGATGCGTATGGGGCCGACGGGCGTCGAGTAGCGCAATCCGGCGCCCACCGAACTGGTGAAGCAGTTGCTAATGGCGCCGGTTGGAATGGCAGGGGTCGATCCAGTGGAGACGATGTTCGATGTGCATCCGCCGAAATTG
>JBEKQP010000163.1:0-10509 GCA_049519595.1 Candidatus Korobacteraceae bacterium
CCGGTTTTCGTAAATGCTGAGGCGTCCACGGGCGATTACCATCAAGCCGTTCTCCGGCCTGAATCGCAGCAGACGCGCCTGCATGCGAAAAATCACGATGCGAAGCTGGGCCTCGCCATCGTTGAGCGTGAAGTAAAGATGACCGGAGCCGGCCGGACGCAGGTTGGATATCTCGCCCTCGACCCAGACGTCCGTGTACTCGCGCTCCAGGCGGGTGCGCAGCGACGAGATGAGTTCTCCGACCTTCCAGATGTGGCGCTCGGGAAAGGACTGAAAGTTGAAGGCGAATTGCGAGGGGTCACTCATGGCCGACAGGCCGAGTGTAACTCAATACGGCGCAACCGGGCAGGCACCCAGGCCGGAGATTTCCAGGGAAATTACCTTCGCGAAACCGGTCCGGCTTGCGCGCCAGCGCCTTGGCTGCTAACTTGCTTTTGTGGAGCATAGCTGCAAAAAATGCGCTGCGACGGTGGGAGATGGTGTGCCTTTCTGCCCCACCTGCGGTGCACCGCAGATTCGGGTAGCGATCGCCCGCGAGGAATCTGACACCCAACCAGCGCCCGGCGATGAGGGTTCCGCGGCGGAAGCCGACCCGGCCCAGCGCGCGAACGCCGTGTTCAGCCAGGCGGAGGCTTCGCAAGCAGCCAAATATGAGCGGCGCGTCATAATTTTTTCCGCGCTGGCGGCAGGGTTCGCCGCTGGACTTGGCAGCCTGGTTCCGTTCGTGCCCTTTATCACACTGTGCATGGTGGCCGCCGGGGGGCTCGCCATCACGCTTTACAAGCGACGCATGCCTTATGTCACCGTGCCAGCCCGGCGCGGCTTCCGCATCGGGGCATTGGCTGGTTTCTTTGGCTTCCTGCTCAACGCCTCCATGAGCGTCATCGGCATGTTCAGTACCGAGAACCGTGTGGCGCTGTATGACGCCATGCAGGAGCGGCTCAAAGAAGCCCTGTCGGTGAATTCCGATCCATCGGCGCAACAGATGGTGAAAAACATCGGGAACATGGTCTCCACCCCCGGCGGACTGGCCGCCGTGTTTGCTTTCTCGCTGTGCCTCTTTGGCTTGCTCTTCGTCTTCCTGAGCGGCGTTGGGGGTGCAATCGGCGCGGCCTTGTTCGGCAAGAAAATGAAACCGTAAGGACTGAGGAGCGGGTTCCCGGTAGGTGTATCCCGACACAATTTAGGCTGTCATGGCGAGCGAAGTCGAGCCCCCTTTTGTTCTTGCTGACGAAAACAAAGGGTGGCTCCGCTCCGCGCCCGTATCGCTTTTTGCTTATCCACCAGCGCTCGGCGCTCCAGTCGCCATGACCTCCTCCTGGGGATTTAGATACCTAACAAGGGAACTGCTCCTGTAATTCAGGTTGAACAGGCGACGGCAAAAAGCCTTCCCCTGCGGGAAGGCTTTCGGGTTGATACGCTTTCTGATCGTCAGGCCTTGACTGCCAGCTCCGCGACGTGTTGCCGGCGGCGCTCCAAATACAACGGAAAGGCCTCGGCCAGTTCATAGACCTGGCGGCGGATGCGTCCGAGAACGTCGGCGTTGGTCCGGTTGTTGAGCGCTTCGGCAATCCAGTGACCGATCTGCCGCATTTCCTTTTCTTTCATGCCGCGCGTGGTGAGTGCCGGGGTGCCGACGCGGATGCCGCTTGGCTTCATCGGCGGGTTCGTGTCAAACGGGATCGCATTCTTGTTCACCGTGATTCCGGCCTCGCCCAGGGCCTTCTCGGCTTCGCTGCCGAACATACCCTTGCTGAAGACGTCGACCAGCATCAGGTGCGTGTCCGTTCCGCCGGAGATGATGCGGAATCCCTCGGCCGCCAGCGTCTCGGCCATGGCCTGCGCGTTCACCACGATCTGCTTGGCGTATACCTTGAAACTGGGCTCCATCGCTTCTTTGAAACAGACGGCCTTGGCCGCAATGATGTGGACCAGGGGACCGCCCTGCGCGCCGGGGAAAACGCTGCGGTCGATATTGGCTCCCATGGCGGCATTGGCCAGGATCAGGCCGGCACGGGGGCCGCGCAACGTCTTGTGCGTGGTTGAAGTAACGATCTGGGCGTGCGGCACTGGCGAGGGATGCACGCCGCCGGCGACCAGGCCGGCAAAGTGCGCCATGTCAACCAGGTAAACGGCTCCGACTAGATCGGCGATCTGCCGCATGCGGGCGAAATCGATAATGCGCGGGTAGGCCGACCCGCCGCCGATGATCAGTTTAGGCCGCTCGCGCTCAGCGGTTTTTTGCAGCTCGTCGTAATCGATCGTCTCGGTTTCGCGCGAGACCCCATAAGAGACGATGTGGTAGGTTTTGCCCGAGAAGCTGAGCTTGTGGCCGTGCGTCAGGTGGCCACCATGGGCAAGGTCGAGTCCCATTACGGTGTCGCCCGGCTGCACGACTGCGGCATAGGCTTCCATGTTGGCTGAAGAGCCCGAGTGCGGCTGCACGTTGGCATACTCGGCACCGAATAGCTGCTTGGCGCGCTCGCGGGCGAGGTTCTCGACCACGTCGGTGAACTCGCAGCCTCCGTAGTAGCGCTTCCCGGGGTATCCCTCGGCGTACTTATTGGTGAAAACCGAACCGGCAGCTTCCAGCACGGCTTCGCTGACGAAGTTTTCCGAAGCAATCAGCTCCAGGCCTTCATGTTGGCGGGCTTCTTCGTTGGCAATCGCTTGCGCAATCTCGGGATCGACTTCACTCAGTTGGCGCGACATACGGTCGTTCATGAGGGCAGACTCCTTCTTTGGAAACAACTACTTTACCCCTTCGGCATGGCATAGCCAAGCGCCTGCTACACCGCCTCGGGGGTTTCTGCGAGCGGCTTTGTGGTTTCCAGCGCCGCCAGCTTTTCAAGCCGCTGCTGGTGCCGGCCGCCGGCGAAGCGCGTATGCAGCCAGACATCGACGATCGCCATGGCCTGCTCTTCATCAAGAATCCGTGCCCCCATGGTCAGCACGTTGAGGTCGTTGTGCTCGCGCGACATCTGCGCCTCGTATTCGCTGGTGATGTTAGCGGCACGAATTCCCGGAGTCTTGTTGGCAGCTATCGCCATGCCAATGCCGGTGCCGCAGACGAGAACGCCGCGCTGCACCGCGCCGGAGGCAACGCGGCAGGCGACCGCGTGAGCAAAGTCCGGGTAATCGCAGGAGTCGCTGGCGGCCGTGCCGCAGTCGTCGACTGCATAGCCCAGACGTTCCAGGTGAAACTTGACCTTTTCTTTCAGCTCGTATCCGGCGTGATCGGCACCGACCGCGATTCGCATAAGGGGATTCTACCTTGGGAAACCGTAGTTGTTGCTCGCAAGATGATGCTAAAAATTCGTGCTGTAGTCCATAGATATTTGCTCGGCGCGACGCATCCGGAACTGGGAGTTGTACCCAAGTAATACTCGAAGGCACTCTGCTTTGGTGTAAGCTGAGGCGCGACGGCAAGTTATAAGTCAGGCTGGGGGAGAAGCCATATCCCCGGATTCGGTGGGTCGCGCGGTTTCGCGCGTAGAACATGGACAAATCAGACGAACTGAAGAGCTACGACTTCATTCGCTTCGAGGCCTCAGCCTCGGTGGCGCATATCACGCTGAATTTCCCTCCGTACAACGTGCTGACCGTACCGCTGATGAAGGAGTTGGCGGAGGCCATCGAGAGCCTCGACGGGCGCAGCGACATTAAGTGCATCCTGCTCGATTCCTCGCAGCGCATGTTCTCAGCCGGTATCTCTCTGGAGGACTCCAAGCCCGATCGCGTCTTCCAGACTATCGATGCGTTCACGCGCGTCTTTCAGGCTTCCAGCGAGCTGGCGAAGCCGCTGGTGGTGGTGGTGAATGGAGCGGCCGTTGGCGCCGGTTCGGAGTTGGTGGCGTTCGGCGACATGGTGATTGCGACACCCCTCGCGCGATTTGCACAGCCTGAGGTGAAGATGGGAGCCTTCCCGCCGTTTGCGGCCATCATGCTGCCGCAGGTGATCGGTCCCAAGCGGGCATACGAGTTGATCCTGACAGGAGAGGCCATGACCGCCGAAGAAGCGCGCACGCTCGGGTTCGTGAATCGGGTGGTCGAGGAAAAAGATTTGGAAGCGACGGTCAAAGATGTGCTCGCGCGCATCACCCGGTTCAGCAGTCCGGTGCTGGAGATGGCCAAGCGCGTCATCTCGACGAGCATCGGACTGCCGCTGACGGAGGCGATCCGCAGGTCGCAGAACATGTATCTGAATCAGTTGGCGTCACTGGAAGACTCAAAGGAGGGCCTGCAGGCGGTAATTGAGAAACGCAAGCCCGTGTGGCGCAATAAATAGCGATCGGCCGCGGCTGCCGTCCGGCGATGGCGCGGCTTCGAAGCCGGGATCCCCGCCACGCGCTGCTCTTGCGTGGAGTAAGGTTGGAGCCCGGTCGAAGATACCTGCCGCGGCTCGCATAGGCATGCCGTCGTAACTTGCCAAACTTGCGAAATTGGCCCTGGAATTCGGAACAGGGACGCAAATACTTGAGCGAAGTATGTTTGACGCTCATTTCTCCCGGCTGCTAAACTCAAATCTCCGACCGTGACGGCAAATGTTTTCCGGCCGTCCACGTCAGACCGGCAGACCTGGGAAGAAGACCTGGAAAGAAAACCTGGAAAGACTCCTAAAGGCGGCGACCGTATTGCGCCTGGGGTCTCGAGGATCAATCGTGCGCTATACCCGGCAAGAACTGAAGCAGGATAAGTTTGCAGAAACGGCGGCAGAGGCTGCCCATTGGACGATCGCTCACCGCAAAACCATCATCAGCGGCGCGGTCGCCCTAGCGGTACTGCTGGCCGTCGGCCTTGGCATTTTCTGGTATAACGACCACCGCCAGGCAGCAGCTGCGCAAAAACTTGGCGATGCCCTCCTCACCTATAATGCTCCGGTGATGGCCAGCGCGTCATCCCAGGGAAGTCAGACGGTGAGCTTCACCAGCGTAGCGGATCGTGCGCTGGCCGCCAAGAAGCAGTTCTATGCCATCTCCTCCGAGTACGGTTCTGTGCGCGCCGGGCAGTGGGCCCACTACTTTGCGGCTCTGTGCGAAGTGGACCTTGGCAATTACGCGGTGGCCGATGGGCAATTGAAAGACATTGCCCAGTCCCGCGATATGGAAGTGTCATCGGTTGCCAAACTCTCATTGGCTTCGGTTTACCACAGCGAGAAGAAAGATTCGGATGCGGTCGCGATCTATAAGGAACTGATCGACCACCCGACCCTCAGTGTGCCCAAGACCACCGCGCAGCTCGCCTTGGCTGATCTCTACCAGGCAACACAGCCCGCTGAAGCCAGCAAGCTTTACGAGCAAATCGCCAAAGATGACGCCAAGGGCCCAGCGGGACAGATCGCGGCACAGCACCAGAAGGCAACAGCACAATAACCGATAGCGGCTCACACTTGGATTCCGGAGCTGACACCGCTGGCCGTCTCCCGTCTAAAGCGGATTCAGAGTCGGTGCATCCGGCACGATCATCTCCGGCTGAAAGCCTGGCTGCTTTGACGACTACACCTTCCGCTAAACTGATCTAAGTACCTGGACCTGTGGGCGTTAGTCTGCATTCCAGGAGCATGCATTCCCGGAAGTTCCCGGCAGACACCATGGCTACGTAGGCCAACCCTTGCATGAGCATTGCATTCTCATAGTCACCGTTGTTCACCCTTCCGTGCTGAAAAGCGTATATCTGGACGGTTTTTACCGAGGAGGCAATTGATGAAGAGCTTTCTGTTTGGCCTTGGATTGGGAATCGGGCTGGGCGTATTGTTTGCTCCGATGAGCGGAGAAGCAACCCGCAACAACCTGAGTGAACGTGCCAGCGATGCAGCCAACTCGGCGCGAGAAAGTTACCAGCAGGGGCGCGATCGCGTGCAGCGTGGCGTGGAAACCATACGCAGCACCGCCGAACGAGCCGTGGGCCAGGCTCGCGCCAGTTTCAACGATGCCACCGGCACTAACCTCTAAACTGTAAAGAGGCTGCGGAACGGCAGTTTTCAGTTGATGCAGGCTCCCGACCGGGGCCTGCGTTTGCAGCCCGCCAAACCCAACTAAGCCTACGATCGAGCACCCAGGAAGCGGGCATCCAGACCGGGCAAGCCGGTGAGTGCAGCATTTGACCCGCGCCGGGTGGGCCGCCGGTGAACCCATCAAGGTTAGCCGGGAACAGCTTGGCGCGGATGCTGTGGCACCAAGCGACTCCACCAGAGGCGGTTGACACTCGCAAAGCGCCCCAGTATTCTTGTATCTTGCCTTGGGGAGGATTTTGCCTCTAAAGGTGGCCGGTGTGGGGTTCTTCGGCGCCGGCGGTCCGGGAGGTGCGCTCGTTCCGAGTCGAGCCTGCAACTCTATTTGCCTCAAGCGGTTATAGACATCATGCTGATCCGCGTACAAGATCTGGAAGTCCGCCGTCAAGATTTTGCCGAGGAACTGCAGCCGGGCACGATTGATTTTGGACGAGAGCTTCAGCAGTTCGGCATCATGAAGGTGCAGGGTCGAGCCGAATTGATCCTCGAGCACCATGGCGGTCGCGAGTATGTCTCCGACATCCGGCTGCGTGGAGAGTTGGCTGGCCGGTTCGAGGTGAGTTGCGCACGCTGTCTGGAGCCAGTTTCACAGGAGGTAAGCCGTTCGTTTGATCTGCTGTACCGTCCACTGGGCATCGACCGGCGTAAGGAAGAAGTCTCCATCAGCGAGGCCGAGACCGAAATCGGCTACTATGAAGGCGAAGGGCTGGAGTTGGAAGATGTTCTTCGCGAACAGGTTTTGTTGGCTGTTCCCATCAAGACGGTTTGCCGGATCGACTGTAAGGGTTTGTGCCCACGGTGCGGCCAGAACCTCAATGAGGGAAGCTGTACTTGCCAGCCACAGCAGGAAGACCCGCGCTGGTACGCTCTGCGCGATTTGAAGAGCCACTTGCACTAACTATGTTTCCCGATCGGGCGCATGACTTGCGCGATCGGGGCTGCGGCGGCAAGCCGCACGGTTTTGGCCGGCAACGCTAGTCCGGCACCTACGTCGTACCCCGGCGCGACAATCAGCCGGGAACACTGAAAGGTTCAAAAATGGCAAATCCCAAGCGGAGACACTCCAAGCGCCGCACTTCCATCCGCCGCTCGCATGACCACCTGACGGCACATTCACTTTCCGAATGTCCTAATTGCCACGAGCGAAAAATGCCGCATCGCGCCTGTCCAAAATGCGGGTACTATAAAGGCCGCGAAGTTATCGAAGTCGAAAAGGCAAGCTGACGTCGGGTGGCATGAATTTACCTTTAACAATTGTGGTCGATGCAATGGGGTCCGACCGGGCTCCGAAGCCCGAGGTTGAGGGCGCCATTCTGGCCGCCAGGCACTATGGGGTTCGCGTACTGCTGGTGGGCCAGGAAGAAGTGATACGCGCCGAGCTGGCCGTGCATCCGGCCGCCCAGCAGTTGCCGATCGAGATCGTACATGCCAGCGAAGTCATCGGCATGCAGGAGAAGGCGGCACACGCCGTCAAGCAGAAGCGCGACTCTTCGATGAGGGTGGGACTTCGCCTGGTACGTGAAAACCGGGCTGCCGGCTTTGTTTCGGCGGGCAACACCGGCGCGGCAATGGTTACGGCCAAGCTTGTGCTGGGAGTTTTGCCCGGGGTCGATCGTCCGGCGCTGGCCGCAGTGTTTCCCACGGCGGCAGGCACCGCCTCGATCATGCTCGACGTAGGCGCCAACGTTGACTGCAAGCCCCACAACCTGCAGCAGTTCGCGATTATGGGCGAGATCTACTTCCGCGCCATGTTCGCCGAACGCTTCCCCAAGGCCGATTGCCCGCGGGTCGGTTTGCTCTCGATTGGGGAAGAGGAAACCAAGGGTAACGAACTCACACGCGAAACTTTCAAGATACTGAAGACCATGCCAATGGACTTCGTCGGCAACGTCGAGGGACGGGATCTTTACAACGGCCACGTGGATGTTATTGTTTGTGACGGGTTCGTCGGCAACGTGGCGCTGAAGATTTCCGAAGGGCTGGTCGACACGGTTCGCGCCATGCTGAAAGAGTCGCTGCAGGCGACCATCACTCGCCAGATGGGATACCTGCTGGCGCGGCGGGCCTTTCAGGATTTCAAGAAGCGCCTCGACTACTCAGAGTACGGTGGCGCGCCGCTGCTCGGCATCAAGGGTGTGGCGATTGTCAGCCATGGTTCATCAAACAGTCTGGCGATCAAGAATGCTATCCGGGTGGCCGCGGAATTCGCCAGGACGGATCTGAACACGAAAATCGAGGAGCAACTTAAGATCGTCGGTGGTGCCCGGAGCCACGCCAGTCACGCGGCGGCCACCGAACCACATCCTTTGATTTCCGGCTGAAGCTGCGGCCCAGCACTCCTGAAGGAAAATTCAGACCGGATTCGCGGAAGGTATGTCCCGGCATAAGGCCGGGCGTTAACGCCCGGCATGATCATAAGGGTGATACCCAAACTCCGGCATTGCTCTGGCAAGGAAATTCAGTGCGGATCGCAATCGATATCCGGCAGATGAGTGATTTTGGCGTGGCCACGTATACCCGCAACGTGGTCCGCAACCTCGCGCGGATGGACCATGTGAATGAATACTTTCTGATCGGCGTAGTCGAGCGGCTGAACGAAGTCGGCGAATTGCCGCCCAATTTTCATTGTGTTCCCTTCGAGGGCCAAGACGGGCATACGAGTTATTTTGAGTTCCGCCGCACGGTGCGTGGCTTCCAGTGCGATCTGATTCACTTTCCGCAGATGTTCTGGCGCCCGCGCCTGACCGGCTGTCCCTATGTTGTCACCGTCCACGACCTGCTGGACTACATGTACCGCAACAATTCGCAGTCCAGTTTCGCGCGCACGGTGCGCTTCCACCTGACCCGGCGCGTGCTGCACGGAGCGGCGAAGATCTTCGCGGTCTCCAATTTCACTAAGCAGGATCTGACGCGGCTTTTCGAAGTGCCGCCCGACAAGATCGAGGTTGTTTACAACGCGCTCGACGACCGCTTCCTTCTCGGGCACGCGACACCGGACGATCGTGCCATGATCGCCGAGCGTTACCAGGTGAACTACCCGTTTATTCTGTACGCCGGCCGGATCAGTCCGCACAAGAACATTGTGCGCATCATCGAAGCGTTCTCAGCGCTGAAATCGATGCTGGCCAAGAATAATTATGTTCCGGATCTCAAGCTGGTCATCATCGGCGATCAGGTCTCCAAACATCCAGACCTGCGGAGGGCGGTGATCAAAAGCGCGGTGCAATTCGATGTGCGCTTTCTCGGTTTCGTTCCGGTCGACGTGCTGCGTATCTTCTACGACTTGGCAAAAATCTTCGTCTTCCCGTCTCTCTACGAAGGATTCGGGCTGCCACCGCTGGAGGCCATGGCGCATGACACGCCGGTTGTGGCGTCCAACGTGTCCGCGATTCCGGAGGTGCTGGGGAACGCCGCCGTGCTCGTCAACCCGGAAAACGTCTTCGAGATAAGCCGTGCGCTGTATCGCGTGCTGCTCGATCAGTCTGTGCGCCAAAGAATGAAAGCCGCAGGGCGAGAACGAATCCGACGCTACTCGTGGCAAAACTCCGTCCGCAGCATCCTGGACGTTTATCAGTCGGTTGCGAATCAATCTGCGGCTGCCGCCAGTCGCTCCTAGAGCAGATTCAGAGCCAGTGTGTTCAGCACCATCATCGCCGGGCTAAACGCCCGGCTACTTACTGGACACAGCTTCCGCAAATCCGGTCTAGAACAATTTGCGCTCCGCGCTCCGGTAGCCGCGACATTCCCTTGGGAACTCCTGCACATCTCGATAAGGAGAAGCGGGAGTCAGACTACGTCGAGCACCACGTTGCCGATAACGTCACCGTGCTCAACGAGGTCGTGAGCTTCGGCGATGCTTTCCAACGGCAGGCGCCGGGCGACGGTGTGGACAAGCCTTCCGTGCTTCAGCAAGTCAGTCAACTCCGCAATCCCCGCCGCACGATCGGCCGCGGAGAGTTCGTATAGAAGAAAGAAGCGGAGCGTAACGCTGTTCTGCATCAGCCAGAGGCTGGGCAGCGTCGATTCGTTCGCCGACATGCCATAAATCACCACCGTCGCATGCGGTCGCAAAACTGACGGATAGAGCCTGGCATTGCGGCTAAGGTCCACTTCAATGACAGCGTCAACGCCGCGACCATCGGTCAGCGTTCTGACGCGCTCGCCAACATCTTCCGTGCGATAGTTGATCACCTCGTCCGCTCCGGCGGCGCGCGCGTGTGCGGCCTTGGCGTCATTGCTGACGGTGGTGATTACGCGTGTGCCACGCAGCTTCGCAAGCTGGATGGCGTAATGTCCGACGGAGCCCGCACCTCCGGCAATCAGCACAGTGCTACCCGGGTCAGCCTTTGCCAGGCGGATGGCCTGAATCGCTGTCAGCGCCGGAATGCCGAGACAGGCGCCGACGGCGTAGTCGACTTTGTCAGGCAGATAAACTGCCTGAGCGGCCGGCAGAACGATGTATTCCGCGGCGGTGCCGAAGGGGCGCTTCCATTGTGCAT
>JBEKQP010000164.1:0-10484 GCA_049519595.1 Candidatus Korobacteraceae bacterium
CGGGGCTAAATCTGCGAGAACTACGGAGCTCTTTTGCGCCTCCCCGAACTCTGTCCGATCGGCGCCAACGGGCTGGCAAACGCTCGCTATTTCCAGACTCCCACCGCTGCCTACGAAGATCGCGACGGCGATTACCGCGTTGTTGCCAAGTTTCTCGGCGGGCTGTGGGAAGCCGAGTACAATCATTCGCCTTTTGACGTTGTTGCCTGGCACGGGAACTATGCGCCTTACAAGTATGATCTGGCAAACTTCAACTGCATCAACTCGGTGAGCTTTGATCATCCTGATCCGTCGATTTACACGGTGCTGACTTCGCCTTCTGAAATCCCCGGGACTGCCAACTTCGACTTTGCCATTTTTCCGCCGCGCTGGCTGGTCGCCGAGCATACCTTCCGTCCGCCGTGGTTCCACCGCAACTTCATGAACGAATTCATGGGCCTCATCCATGGCGAATACGACGCCAAGGCCGAAGGCTTTTTGCCGGGCGGCGCCAGCTTGCACAACTGCATGGCGGGTCACGGGCCCGATGCGGTCACCTACGAACGTGCCAGTACGGCTGAGCTGAATCCACAGTTTTTGGACGACACGCTGGCTTTTATGTTTGAGGCACGCTTCGTCTGCCGTCCTACCAAGTACGCGATGGAAACGGCGCAATTGCAGCATGAGTATTACCGTTGCTGGCAGGATTTGAAAAAGCACTTCCAACCTCCAAACCAATGAGCGCTACCAGAGCCAAACCGCTCAGCTCCGCTGTTGTGGAATCGCTTCGGATTCTGCTGTCCGATGCCGTCGACTATGCCGGGTTGTTTCCTCCAGCATCGCTGGAGATGGAGGCAGTGGCGCAGAACTTCGCGCGCTACCTGAACGGCGAGTTTGGCTGGATGCTCGGCAGGTTGGTCGTTCCGGCTGAGCGTCTGCTGGAACTGGAGAAATTGCTGAAGCCAAACCGCGCGCGCGGATGGCGGGTAACGGCGCTGTTGGGCCGCAGTTTCAAGGATGACTTGAAGTCGATCGTACAGTTTCATCTCAAGGCAGGCGAGCGGGCGCATGTGGACGCGGTCGAATTCAAGATCGCCACCAAGGACGAGATCAATCCCATCCTTGAGTTGCTCCCGCACGGCGTCAACGCTTACGCGGAGGTCGTCTTGAGAGACGACTTGGCGGAGCAGATCGAAGCCATCCGCATGGCTCGCCTGCAGGCCAAGATTCGCACCGGAGGCATGAAGCCCGGCGCGTTTCCCAGACTGCAACAAGTGGCTCGTTTCATCGCCGCCTGTGCCTCCGCCGGAGTGGCGTTCAAAGCCACCGCCGGATTGCACCATCCGCTGCGGGGGGTTTATCCCATGACCGCGGCGCAACGCGGGCCGCACGTTCCCATGCACGGTTTCCTCAATGTTCTGATGGCTGCGGCAGCCGTCAAAGCCGGCGCCATGGAGTTGCAGATCCCGGAGATATTGTCGTTGCGAGACGGCGCGGCTTTTGCGTTCCACCATGACGGCGTAACGCTGCGCAATATCAGGCTTAGCAATCAGCAACTGCGCGAGACGCGCGAGCAGTTGGCCATCGCCTTCGGCTCCTGCTCCTTTGAGGATCCGGTGCGCGATCTTGAAGCTTTGAAACTTCTATGATCCCCGCCATCAATGAAACGCATGACCCGGCAGCGCGATCGTGGGTCGAAAGCGCCAATCAGGCGGGATGCGACTTCCCTATTCAGAACCTGCCCTTTGGGGTCTTTCGCAAGACTCGCGGTCAGGAGCGCGTCGGTGTCGGTGTTGCTATCGGCGATCAAGTGCTCGATCTCGCCGAAGCTGCAGAGCGCGGCCTGTTTTCAGGCGATGAAACCAGCCCTAAGACGGGGCACGTTTTCACCTACGGCGGTCCCTTGGCACACCAGGCTGCGCTCGCCAGAGGCGCTGCATTGTTATGCCTCGTGCCGAATTTGAATCCGCTGATGATGCTGGGCGAGCAGCACTGGTCGGCCCTGCGCCGGAGCATCTTCCATCTGCTCCGGCATGACTCTTCGGTCGACCGCGAACGCGTTCCGCTGTACCCCATGACTGACGTGGAAATGCTGTTGCCTGCCCAAGTGGGCGACTACACCGATTTCTACGCTTCGATTTATCATGCCGAAAAGGTCGGCAGCATGTTCCGGCCTGACAATCCGCTGCTACCCAATTACAAATGGCTGCCAGTCGCATATCACGGACGCGCTTCGTCATTGCTGCCCAGCGGCATACCCATTCGCAGGCCGCGAGGCCAGACGCGAAGTGATCCCACCCAGCCTCCTGTATTCACTCCGTCGCAGCGGCTCGATTACGAAGCCGAGGTGGGTTTCTTTGTCGGACCGGGGAACGCTCTCGGTGAGCCGATTCCAATCGCACAGGCAGAGAGGCACATTTTTGGCCTGTGCCTGGTGAACGACTGGTCGGCGCGAGACGTGCAAACCTGGGAATACCAACCGCTCGGTCCATTCCTCTCCAAGAGCTTTGCTACCACAATTTCTCCGTGGGTGGTGACGCTGGAAGCGCTGGCGCATTATCGGACACGGGCGTTTCCACGCGAAGATGCGGATTCGCGACTTTTACCACATCTGAACGACTCCGGGGACCAGCAATACGGCGGCCTTGACCTAACCGTGGAGGTGTGGCTCAACTCGAACAAAATGCGGCAGCTGGGCATCGGCCCGATACGTCTAAGCCGCGGCAGCACGGCCGATCTGTATTGGACCATGGCGCAAATGCTCACGCACCACGCCAGCAACGGATGTAACCTTCGTCCCGGCGATCTGCTGGCTAGCGGCACGATCTCCGGAGCTGCCAAAGATGCGCGCGGATGCCTGCTCGAACTCACGGCGGGCGGAAAAGAGCCAATCACCCTGCCTAACGGCGAACAGCGCGGCTTCCTGGAGGATGGAGACGAAGTCATTTTGCGCGGGTATTGCGAACGCAAGGGCGCGGCGCGGATCGGCTTCGGCGAGTGCAGAGCGGTAGTGTTGCCGGCCACCTAGCAGACTGTTTGCGCCCTCGTGTGAGAGCAATGTCTCGACTCGCATCACGAGCCGTGTCCCCGCCTTGGAATACTTCACCCTGTTCGAGTTATTATTTAAGGTTCTTGAATCAATCGGGGGAATCACCGAGTGAACAACAGAGAAAGCACCGAGGCAGTTGGCTTGGAAGTTCTGGAAACGAGGGAGTGGCTGGACTCGCTTGATTATGTGCTCGAGCACTATGGGCCCGAGCGCGCCGGCCGCCTCCTGCAACAGCTCGAACTGCATACCGCCCGGAGCGGCTATCGAATGCCGTTTTCGGCGACGACCCCTTACCAGAATACGATTCCGGTGGAGAAGCAGCCCCCGTTTCCGGGGAGCCAGGAGGTTGAGAGGCACATCAAGAGCCTGGTGCGCTGGAATGCGCTCGCCATGGTGATGCGCGCCAATAAGGTCGAGGAAGGCATAGGCGGCCACATTTCGACCTATGCCTCCGCCGCCACCCTCTATGAAGTCGGGTTTAATCATTGTTTCTACGCACGCACGCCCGACGGAGACCGCGATCTGATTTACTTCCAGGGACACGCCTCTCCCGGCATCTACGCGCGAGCGTTCCTCGAGGGCCGCATCTCGCGCGATCAATTGGAAAATTTCCGCCGCGATTTGAGGGGCGGGCTCACTTCGTATCCGCACCCGTGGCTGATGCCGCACTTCTGGGAGTTTCCGACTGTATCAATGGGCTTGGGGCCAATCCAGGCGATTTACCAGGCGCGTTTCAACCGCTACCTCGAAAACCGCGGACTGAAGGAATCAACTCAGGGGAGGATATGGGCCTTCCTCGGCGACGGTGAAACGGACGAGCCCGAGACCTTGGGGGCCATTGCCCTGGCGGCTCGCGAAAAACTCGACAACCTGATCTTCGTCATCAATTGCAATCTACAGCGGCTGGACGGCCCGGTGCGCGGCAACGGCAAGATCATTCAAGAGTTGGAGGCTGACTTCCGCGGCACTGGCTGGAACGTCATCAAGGTGATCTGGGGCGGCGATTGGGACCCGTTGATCGCCAAGGATCGCGATGGCCTGCTGGTGAAGCGCATGGGCGAGATCACGGATGGGCAGTATCAAAAATATTTTGTCTCCAGTGGTGCGTACTTCCGGCAGAACTTCTTTGGCACTGATCCGCGTCTGCTCAAAATGGTGGAGCACCTGAGCGATGAACAACTGGCCAAGATGCGCCTTGGCGGTCACGATCCGATCAAGGTTTATACCGCATATAAGGCTGCGATGGAGCACCGTGGATCACCGACAGTGATTCTGGCCAAGACCATCAAAGGCTATGGCTTGGGCGAAAGTGGTGAAGGCAGAAATATCACTCACCAGCAGAAGAAGATTAACGATGAAGAGCTGATGAGATTCCGCTCTCGCTTTGGCATTCCTATTCCGGATGAGCAACTGCACGATGCGCCGTTCTACTGTCCCCCACCGGATAGCCCGGCGATCACGTACCTCCAGGAGAAGCGGAAGGCGCTCGGGGGCTATCTTCCCGAGCGGAAGGTGCGCGCCCCGAAGATGGCGCCGATCAAGGAGGAGTTTTTCGAGGAGTTCTACAAGGGGACCGGAGGGCGCAAGGCTTCGACTACGATGGTGATCGTGAGCATGATCGCAAAAATGGTTCGCGACCATGACTTCGGCAAGCTGATTGTGCCGATCGTGCCGGATGAGGCGCGAACCTTCGGCATGGAAGCATTGTTCCGGCAAATCGGAATCTACTCCAGCGTGGGCCAGTTGTATGAGCCGGTGGACATGGGTACGCTGCTCTATTACAAGGAAGCTAAAGACGGCCAGATCCTGGAGGAAGGAATTACCGAAGCCGGATCGATGTCGTCGTTTATCGCCGCCGGGACATCGTATGCCAACCACGGAATTAACACGATTCCGTTCTTTATTTTCTATTCCATGTTCGGACTGCAGCGCGTTGGAGACCTGGTGTGGGCCGCGGGTGACCAGCGCACCCATGGCTTCGTCGTAGGCGGCACCGCCGGACGCACGACACTGGCAGGCGAAGGACTGCAACATCAGGACGGCAACAGCCAACTGCTGGCTTATCCGGTGCCCAACCTGGTGGCCTACGACCCGGCATTCGCCTACGAACTGGCGATCATCATCCAGGACGGCATTCGCCGGATGTACGTCGAGCAGGAAGACATCTTCTACTACATCACGGTCATGAATGAGCCCTGGGAGCAGCCGGAGATGCCGAAGGGCGTGCGTGACGGCATTCTGAAAGGCATGTATCTGTTCAGAAAATCCAGGAAGAGCGACGCCAAACTACGCGCTCAGCTTATGGGCAGTGGCGCGATACTGCTGGAAGCGCTGAAGGCACAAGAAATTCTGGAGGCTAAATTCGGAGTTGCCGCCGATGTTTGGAGCGTGACCAGTTACAAGCAACTCTACATGGACGGCAATGCTTGCATTCGCTGGAATATGCTGCACCCGGGCGAGACGGCGCGCGTGCCTTTCATTACACAGGTAACGAAAGACGCTGCCGGCGTTTTCGTGGCTGCCTCCGATTACGTGAAGACGCTGCCGGAGTCGGTTTCGCAGTGGCTGCCAAGGCCGCTGATCGCGCTTGGCACGGACGGCTTTGGCCGCAGTGACGGCCGTGCCGCGCTACGCGACTTTTTCGAAGTCGACGCCAAGCATATCGTTTTGGCCACGCTTACGGGGCTGCTGCGCGAAGGCCAGATCACGGCCGATTGCGTGCGAACGGCAGTCAAGGAACTCGGCATCAATCCTGAGAAGCCAAATCCAGCAGTTTCGTAAACCACCCCAACAGCTGCAAAAAACCGCACCTGTTGGGGACCCCGAACGAAAGGACTGATCGTGGCCATCGAATTCAAGCTGCCGGAACTGGGCGAAAACATAGAATCGGGCGACTTGGTCCGGGTGATCGTTTCTCCCGGTGCGCAGATACAAGCAGGCGAGCCCGTCATCGAGTTGGAGACGGACAAAGCCGTCATCGAAGTTCCGTCGACGATCTCGGGCACAGTCGGCGAGATCAAGGTCAAGCAGGGCGATAAAGTCAAAGTGGGTCAGGTGATCTTTACGCTCACGGAGGGCAAGGCCGGCGAAGCAAAAACGGCAGCGCCGGCACAAGCGGAGTCCGCCGCAACGCCCTCTCGCGAAGCTGCCCCGCCAAGCCCTCCACCGGAGCCGCAGCCCGGGGACACCGGCCGCGCCGCTGAGGACTTCGGGCCTCAGGAAGCTGCCCGCGATAGCTATGCTCGCGCCCGTGAATTGGAGGGAAAGAGCGAGGAAGAGGCATTTCCACGCGATGCTCACCGTGAAGAACCGCAGCCGGTCGTTCCGTCTCAGTTGACCAAGACGGCTGGCCCGGAGCACCGACCTCCGTTGCCGGCTTCTCCCGCGGTTCGCCGATTGGCCCGCGAACTGGGGGTCGACATTTATAACGTGCGCGGCAGCGGCGCGGGCGAGCGCATCCTGGAAGATGACGTCAAGGCTTACGCTAAATCGGTGATCAGCAGCGCCGGTGCAGCCATAGCGGGAGCCGCCATGGGATCGGGATTCGCGCGTCCCGTGCCGCAACTGCCGGACTTTTCCAAGTGGGGGCCCATCGAGAAGGTTTCGATGCGTGCCATCCGCCGCAAGACCGCCGAGCACCTTGCCGAGGCCTGGAACACCATCCCGCACGTCACGCAGCACGATCTGGCCGACGTCACCGAACTGGAAGAGTTGCGCCAGCGCTTCGCGGCCAAGGCCGAAGTCGCCGGCGGCAAGATGACCGTCACGGCGATTGCGCTCAAGGTGGTAGCTTCAGCGCTCAAGGTGTTTCCGCAGTTCAATGCCAGCATCGATGTGCGCGGCGAAGAGGTCATCTATAAGCGCTACATTCACATCGGCGTTGCGGTCGACACCGATCGCGGGCTGCTGGTGCCCGTGATTCGCGACGTGGACCGCAAGAACATTGTCGAGCTTGCCGTGGAGCTGGCGCAGATTTCGCTCAAGGCAAAAAACAAAAAGCTCACCCCCGATGACATGGAGGGCGGAACCTTTACCATCACCAATCTTGGCGGTGTTGGAGGCACGTACTTCACTCCGATCGTGAATTACCCGGAGGTCGCCATTCTCGGCATGTCGCGTTCGCGCGTCGAACCGGTGTGGGTGAAAGGCAAAGACAAATTTGAGCCGCGTTTGATGCTGCCGGTCTCACTCTCTTACGATCATCGGTTGATCGACGGAGCGGATGCCGCGCGCTTCGTGCGATGGGTCGTTGAGGCCCTGGAACAGCCGTTCTTGTTGTCAGTGCAAGGATAACCACCCCAGCCCAGACGCGAAATCGACGTCTGTTGGGGACCCCGGATAGGAAATCAAGACATGGCAGACAATACTTCGCCGAACGCCCCGGCTACAGCAACGCCAGCCGGGAACCCCATCAACCTCGCCATAATCGGTGGCGGGCCGGGCGGCTATGCGGCCGCTTTTCTGGCCAACGATCTCGGCATGAAAGTTACGTTGATCGACCTGGAAAAGAATCCGGGCGGCGTCTGCCTCTATCGCGGCTGTATTCCCTCGAAGGCGCTGCTGCACGTCGCGGCCGTGATCAACGAAGCTCAGCACTCCTCGACCTGGGGAGTGGAGTTTGCCGCGCCCAAGATCGACGTGAACAAGTTGCGTGCCTTCAAAGAAGGCGTCGTCAACAAGCTTACCGGCGGGCTTGGCATGATCTCCAAGCAGCGAAAGATGACTTACATCCAGGGACGCGCCAGCTTTGTCGATTCCAAAACCTTGCGTGTGGAAAAAACCGGAGGCGGAGAGGAAACGTTGAGCTTCGATCGCATCCTGATTGCGACCGGCTCGCGGCCCGCCAGCATTCCGGCGCTCTCGATCAAGAGCTCGCGGGTGATGGACTCGACCGGAGCCCTCAACCTGGAAGAGGTACCGAAGAGTTTGCTGGTGGTTGGCGGCGGCTATATCGGACTGGAAATGGGTACGGTCTATTCCGCGCTTGGCAGCCGGGTCAGCGTGGTCGAAATGCTGGACGGTCTGCTGCCCGGCGCTGACCGCGACCTGGTTCTGCCACTGCACAAAAGGCTCGAAAAACAATTTGAGAGCATCATGCTCAAAACCTCGGTCGAGTCCTTGAAAGAGGAGAGCGGCGGAATTCGCGTGACCTTCAAGGGCGACGTTAAGGAGAAAGAGAAGGTCTACGACCGGGTTCTCATTTCGGTGGGAAGACGACCGAATTCGCAGATCCCCGGACTGGAAAAGACGAAGGTGGTCGTCGGGCCCAAAGGCTTCATCGAGGTCAACAAGCAGTTGCAGACCGCCGATCCAGCGATTTATGCCATTGGCGACGTGGTCGGAGAGCCGATGTTGGCCCACAAAGCTTCGCACGAGGGCCGCACTGCGGTAGAACATATGTCGGGCAAGAAGGTATCGTTCGAGCCGTATGCGATTCCAGCCGTTGTGTTTACCGATCCCGAAATTGCGTGGGCCGGGCTGACGGAAACGCAGGCGAAAAACGAAGGCCGCGAAATCAAGGTCGCGAAGTTTCCCTGGGGGGCTTCCGGACGGGCGGTCACGCTCGACCGTACCGAAGGAGTCACCAAGCTGCTGATCGATCCCAAAACCGAGCGCATCCTTGGCATTGGTCTGTGCGGCCTCTCAGCAGGCGAGATGATCGCCGAAGGCGTGCTGGCAATTGAGATGGGAGCGACAGCGATGGATCTGGAACTCACCATCCATCCACATCCGACGCTCTCGGAAACCATCATGGAAGCCGCCGAGGTCTTCTACGGCACGAGCACGGATATGTACCGGCCAAAGCGGTAACAGGTTTTCAGTATCCGACTGTCATGGCGAGCGAAGTCGAGCCATCTTTTGTTTCTGCGCCGAAAACAAAGGGTGGCTCCACTCCGCGCCCTAACAGCCTCTTGCTGATCGAGCGTAATTGTCAGGTGCTCAGCGTCGCTGCTCCGGCCATAGGCTCACAGCGCTCCGGTCGCCATGACATCCTCTTTGGAATTTGGACACATCAACAGGAAAAAAGTTCTAGGGGAAGCAACCGCGGGCAGACTTACGCTCCGCGCACCAGCAGATGCAGGAGCCAGTAACCTGCGGCTGAGACCAGCGCAGAGGCCGGAATCGTCACCACCCAAGCCCACACAATGCGCTGCGCGACGCCCCAGCGAACCGCCGAAAGCCTGCTGGTGGTGCCGACGCCGATGATGGCTCCGGTAATCGTGTGTGTGGTGCTCACCGGGATGCCAGCCATCGCGGTTCCGAACAGGGTGATTGCGCCGGCAGCCTCCGCACAGAATCCGCCCACCGGCCTTAGCTTGGTGATCTTCGAACCCATGGTGTGGACGATGCGCCAACCGCCGAAGTAAGTGCCCATCGCGATGGCGGCGTGCGCGCACAGGATGATGGGCCAGTGAAACTTGCCCCAGTCGTGGGCTACGTCATAGCGCGTCATGATGCCGCCGGCGTAAAGCGCTCCGGCGATGATACCCATGGTCTTCTGTGCGTCATTGCCGCCATGTCCGAGGCTGTAGGAAGCCGCTGAAAGCAGCTGCAGTTTGCGGAACCAGGTGTCGACCTGCCGCGGAGCGTTCCGCCGGAAGATCCACGACACGGCGACCATGAAGCCAAAGGCGAGGATGAGTCCCATAATTGGCGCAATAAATATGAACAAGATGGTCTTCGTCCAGCCGCCCGTAATGATGACTCCGAAGGCCTTGCCCCAGCCCCGGACGATTGCAGCCCTGGCTACCGCCGCCCCGGCATAGGCGCCAATCAACGCGTGCGAGGACGACGTCGGCAGGCCCCACCACCAGGTCAGCAAATCCCAGACGCACGCTCCAAGCAGACCGGCCAGTACCACGTACTGGGTTACGATCTCCAAATCGATCATGCCATTGCCGATGGTTTTGGCCACCGCCGTCCCAAAAAAGAAAGCGGCTACAAAATTAAAGAAGGCGGCCCAGACGACAGCCAATTTGGGCGACAATACGCGTGTGGAAACTACCGTGGCGATGCTGTTGGCAGCGTCGTGAAAACCGTTCAGAAAGTCGAATGTAAGCGCGACCAGGACGGTCAGAGCAAGCAGGACGATATCTAAACTCACAGGCCGATTTCCTCAAAGCGGCGGTGCCTGCCCGCCATGCAATGGCTGCCAGCGTATGCAGAATGAACGATAGCCATGGAATTGTCGGTACGCTCAGGCATGTTTCAGAACTACGGTTTCCAAAACGTTTGCCGCATCTTCGGCTTTGTCTGTGGCACTCTCCAGGACTTCGAGCAACTCCTTATTCTTAATCAAGCGTACGGGATCTGTTTCCTCTTCGAAAATTTTCCCGATGGCGCCCCGGCATATCGTATCGGCCATATTCTCCAGCCGATTGATCTCTACGCAGTGCGGCAGAATTCCGTCCGGCTTCTCGAGCATCGCCACTGCCTTGGACAACTCTTCCGCTTG
>JBEKQP010000165.1:0-10457 GCA_049519595.1 Candidatus Korobacteraceae bacterium
CGATCAAGGCTGGCCTGCCGGTCACGACTCCGGCCATGACAATCAATAAGGTGTGCGGCTCCGGACTGAAAGCGGTGATGCTGGCAGCCGAAGCCATCATGACCGGCGATTCGGAGATCGTGGTTGCAGGCGGGCAGGAAAACATGAGTGCCACGCCGCATCTGTTACAGGGTTCACGCGACGGCTTCCGCATGGGAGACGCCAAACTGGTCGATAGCATGATCGTCGATGGCTTGTGGGATATCTACAACCAATACCACATGGGAATGACGGCCGAGAACGTTGCCAAGGAATACGGCATCACGCGCGAAGAGCAGGACAAGTTCGCGGTGGCGTCTCAGAACAAAGCCGAAGCTGCGCAAAAGGCCGGCAAGTTCAAGGCGGAGATCGTCGCCGTGCCGATTCCGCAGCGCAAAGGCGAGCCATTGATGTTCGCCGACGATGAATACATTCGCCTTGGCGCGAAGATCGAAGACATTGGTGGTCTTAAGCCCGCTTTTTCCAAGGACGGAACGGTGACAGCGGGGAATGCCTCCGGCATCAACGACGGAGCCGCGGCGGTGGTCGTGATGTCGGCCAGCAAAGCGAGTGAGCTTGGCCTGAAGCCGCTGGCCCGGATTGCCGCCTTTGCCAGCGCCGGCGTGGACCCGAAGGTGATGGGCATGGGCCCGGTGCCCGCATCCCGGCGTTGCCTGCAGAAGGCCGGCTGGAAGATCGAAGACCTCGATTTGCTGGAGATCAACGAAGCGTTTGCCGCCCAGTCCTGCGCCGTGCATAAGGAAATGGGGTGGGATCTATCGAAGGTGAACGTGAGCGGCGGAGCGATTGCCATCGGGCATCCGATTGGTGCCTCTGGCTGCCGCATTCTGGTAACGCTCTTGTATGAGATGCAGAGGAGCGGAGCGCGCAAGGGACTTGCCTCCCTGTGCATTGGCGGCGGCATGGGCGTGGCAATGGCGTTGGAAAGAGCATGAGGCCGGTTGCTGGACGGAGGACAATGCGCCTCCGCCCGGCTCCGCCGGTACCAGTAGCGATTGGCAGAATGGGGAAGACAAGTTAATGGGCCATAGAAGGCAAATAATTACCAAGCTGAGTCATTATTAAGGTATAACTGTCTCTCGACAATTACAGGCCTATAAATAACGCTAATTCATCCATAAGAGGAGTTGCTGATGCAACAAAAAGCGATCAGCTGCACACGCGCAGTCGAGATGATTCCCGACGGCGCTTCTCTCATGATCGGTGGGTTTATGGGAGTTGGTTCGCCCCACCGAATCATCGACGAACTGGTTCGGCAGGGACGCAAGAACCTGACCGTTATCGCCAACGACACCGGAAAACCTGGCTGGGGCATTGGCAAACTGATCGACGCCAAGCTGATTCGAAAGCTCATTGCCTCTCACATCGGTCTCAATCCCGAAACCGGGCGGCAGATGATCGCCGGCGAGACGGAGGTCCTTCTGGTTCCCCAGGGGACGCTAGCCGAGCGCATCCGCGCCGGCGGTTTCGGCTTGGGCGGCGTGTTGACCCCGACCGGTTTCGGCACGGTGGTGGCAGAGGGCAAACAGACAATTGAAGTCGAAGGCAAGAAGTTTCTGGTTGAGGCGCCGCTGCGAGCGGACTTCGCTCTGATCGCCGCGCATCGCTCCGATTATCGCGGCAATCTTGAATACTCTCTCACTGCCCGCAACTTCAACATGGTGATGGCGATGGCGGCGGACAAGGTTATTGCCGAGCCGGAACACATCGTCCCGGTCGGAATGATACCTCCTGACGTGGTTGCCACTCCGTTTCCCGTGGTGGACTACTTGATCGAAAGGGGGCTGGGGGCATATGGAAGATAAAGTTGTAATTGCCAAGCGCGTAGCGCTCGAACTGAAGGATGGGAACCTGGTCAACCTGGGCATTGGTCTGCCGACCATGGTGCCTCAATACCTTCCGCCGGCGATGGAAGTCTACTTCCAGTCAGAGAACGGGATTATCGGTATGGCCCAGGTTCCGGGCCAGGGGATGGAAGATCCATCGCTCACGGATGCGGGAGGCGGATATGTCGGGGCCATTCCCGGAGCCGCCAGCATCGATAGCGCCTTGTCGTTCGGGTTAATCCGCGGCGGGCATCTCGATATTACTGTGCTCGGCGGTCTGGAGGTTGACGAGCAGGGGCAGTTGGCCAATTGGATTGTGCCCGGCAAGATGGTTCCTGGCATGGGTGGCGCCATGGACTTGGTGACGGGCGCCAAACGCGTGATTGTCTCCATGACTCACACCGCCAAGGGCAAGCCGAAAATCCTGAAGAAATGCACTTTGCCGCTGACGTCGGTACGGCGGGTCAGTCTCATCGTCACCGAAATGGCCGTAATCGAACCGACAGAGCAGGGACTGGTGCTGAAGGAAGTGGCGCCGGGTGTCACGGTGGAGCAAGTCGTCGCGGCAACCGCAGCGAAGTTAATTATCCCGGACAATGTTCCGGTGATGCCGATTGTCGACGAACTAAAGCGTACTCAGGCAGCGGCCAATTAAGGCGCAGGTGAGCAAACACTGCTCACCTGTGTAACTTTCCTGGTAAGGCTAGCAGTCTTTCTGAAGCACATAACATGGCCTCGCGATGTGTTCGCGATGACCTGTAGCACGGCCCCGGCGAAATTCGTCCTGTTCGCAGTTTTTCACGCCCGACCCCGCTGGCTTCGAGAGCAGGGATGAGGCGACTGCGCACTTATGCGAATACTCCACCAGGGCACTGCCAAAAGAGCAGAGGAGAATCTCTATGCTGAAAGGACGTGTGGCAATCGTTACCGGTTCGACCAGCGGAATCGGCCTTGGTATGGCGCGGGCACTGGCAGCCGAAGGTTGCGACATCATGCTGAATGGATTTGGTGATCCCTGCGAGATCGAGAAGATACGCGCCGGGATAGAAAAAGAACTTGGCGTGACAGCGCTGTACAACGGCGCCGATCTTTCCAAGGGTGAACAGTGCGCGCAACTGGTTGCCGATGCCGAGAAGCGTCTGGGCAAAGTGGACATTCTGGTCAACAATGCAGGAATCCAGCACATTTCTCCGGTCGAAAGCTTCCCGGTTGAACGGTGGGACGCCATTATCGCTATCAATCTGTGCTCATCTTTCCACACCATCCGCGCGGCGCTGCCCGGAATGCAGGCCCGCGGCTGGGGACGCATTGTAAACGTGGCTTCCGTCCACGGCTTGGTGGCTTCGGTCAACAAGGTAGCTTATTGCACTGCTAAGCACGGCTTGATAGGCATGACCAAGGTGGTTGCGCTGGAGAATGCCGGCAAAGGCATCACCTGCAACGCCATCTGCCCTGGCTGGGTGCTCACGCCGCTGGTTCAGAAGCAGATCGAACTGAGGGCAGAGAAGGAGGGCATTTCGTTGCCGCAGGCCGAGCGCGAACTGCTCATCGAAAAAGAACCATCGGGAACTTTCACCAGCATCGAGCAAATCGCGGCGATCGCAGTCTTTCTCTGCAGCGACGCGGCTCAGAACATGACTGGTGTTCCTATTGCAAACGACGGCGGCTGGACGGCCCAGTAAGTCCTGTCCGCGAGTAGGCATACGCAAGTTCACCAAACGCACTCGGAGGAAATGAACATGACACAGCAATCTACCGTGGAGTCACCGGCGGAGGTTCAGAAACCTCAGTTCGCCAAGGTGGCATTCGCGAGCCTCATCGGCACCTCGATTGAATGGTACGACTATTTTTTATACGGCACGGCCGCGGCACTCGTCTTCCCCAAGCTGTTTTTCCCTAAGTTTGACCCGTTGGTGGGGACACTCCTTGCCTTTACCACTTACTTCATTGGCTTCGTTGCCCGTCCCTTTGCAGGCGCCATCTTCGGCCACTTCGGTGACCGCATCGGCCGCAAGCAGATGCTGTACATTACGCTGCTGTTCATGGGCATTTCCTCGACTCTGATCGGCCTGCTGCCGACCTACGCTCAGGTCGGGGTCTGGGCTCCCATCCTGCTGACGCTGATGCGCATCTGCCAAGGCATTGGACTTGGCGGCGAATGGGGTGGAGCCGTACTGATGGCGGTCGAGCACGCCCCGGCCAATCGGCGCGGTTTCTTTGGATCCTTTCCGCAGACGGGCGCGATGGTTGGCGGACTGCTTTCGGTATTCGCCTTCTGGATGGCCAACAAATCATTGACCGACGCTCAGTTTCTCTCCTGGGGCTGGCGCTTGCCTTTTCTGTTCAGCATCGTGCTGGTCGTGATTGGCATCTGGGTGCGGATGACTCTCGCCGAATCGCCGGCTTTCCAAAAAATCAAGGACGAGAAAGCCGAAATGAAGATGCCGGTCATCGAGGCGATCAAAAAGCACCCGAAGAATATATTGCTCGCCATGGGCATGCGCTTTGCCGAGAACGGACTGTATTACATCATCACCGTGTTCTCGCTCACCTACGCGGTAACGGCACTGAAGCTCAGCCGGCAAGCGCTACTGCCAGCCCTCACCATCAACTACGCTGTTGGCTTAGCTATGATGCCGTTCTACGGCTGGATTTCCGACAAGATTGGACGGCGCGCGGTCTACATGTGGGGGGCTTGCATGTGCGGCGTGCTGTCGTTCCCCTTCTTCTGGATGCTGAACAAGGCGGTTGGGAACATCTATTGGGCTTGGGCCGCCATCATCCTGATCGGCCAACTGGGTCACTCGGCGATGTACGGACCGCAGGCAAGCTTTTTTGCGGAATTGTTTCCGGCGAAGGTGCGCTACAGTGGCGCCTCGATTGGTTACCAACTGGCATCGATTTTTGCCGGCGGCATGGCCCTTCCGGTTGCAACCGGGCTGCTGGCGTGGGCTCACAATAAGTCATGGCCGGTGTCGCTTTACATGATCTTCTTCGTGGTTGTTACGGTCATCTCTGTGTTCTTCTGTGAGGAAACCTACAAGAAGGCAGACGTATCGTAGCTGACGAAGAGAGTCTCTGGCGAGTTTTCCGGGGTGAGGTCTGCGCGCCTCACCCCGGCGAGTGAGCCTGGTGCCGGTACACTGTTTCAAACTTCCGAGTGAGAAGAAAAGCTGTAACTTGATTTTCGACAGATCCTGGAGATGCCGTTTTCCCGCGGCATCTCTTTGATTTTCCCTCGACTCTTTCGCAAGCCCCTGCCTGGATTCTGCTTTCTTTCCCAACTGCTTGGTTCCCATTGCCGGCCAAGCTGGATTACCCACGCACGAAATGCCAATCAGATTCAGGCACGAAATACCAATCAAAATGGTGGTGCGTATCAAGCCTCTCCCATGGTAACTTTAATAATCATGGGGTGTACCTTTCATCGGCTATATCTCCGCTTAGCCGTTCCGCGATGTCGATCGTGTTGCAGTTGCCGCAGCTGCGTATCGCGCTGGTGAAATAACCTGTTCAGTCGCACAGTCTAATAAGCATCTCCGCCGGGGTGGCGGGTCGACAATTGATTTTCCAAGCGGTGATCGTTTTTCAGACGACTAACTTTTGAGGGCACAGGACCTAGTCTAGATGGCAGAAATCAGACCTTTCCACGCGCTTCATTTCGACTCGTCAAAGGTAAAGCTGGCTGACGTACTGACGCAGCCTTACGACAAGATCACGCCTGCGATGCAGGACGCCTATTACCGCCGCAGCCCGCATAGCCTGGTCCGTTTTGAACTCGGCAAGCCCGAACCCGGCGACAATCCGTCGTCTAACGTATACACACGCGCGGCTGATTTCCTGCGAGAGGCGCAATCCGACGGAGTTCTGCGGCGCGACGCTGCGCCCTGCATTTACGCCTATGTTCAGAAGTTTTCCAGTCCCACGCAATCCGGCGAGCGAATGCTCAGAACCGGGGTGATCGCCCTGGGCAGAATCTACGACTACGAGGACCGGGTGGTTTTTCGCCACGAGCAGACCCTGGCCAAGCCTAAGGCAGACCGCTGCAACCTGCTGCAAGCAACGCGCACGCACTCGGGCCAGCTCTTCATGATCTACGAAGATGCGAAGAACGAAGTCGAAAACATCGTCTGCGCCGCCGTGGCGAATCGCGCGGCCGATGAGTGCGTGGTGGACGAATACGGCGTCGAAAACCTGCTGTGGCGCATCGATGACCCGAAGGTTATCGAGCGGATTGCGGCCGCCATGCGCGACAAGCGGTTGCTGATTGCCGACGGTCATCATCGTTACGAGACGGCGCGCGAGTATCGCGATGCCTGCCGGGCCAATTCCAGCGACCGCAGCGCCCCGCATGAGTTCGTAATGATGACGCTGGTCAACATGAACTCTCCCGGCTTGGTGGTACTGCCGACGCATCGGGTGGTGTTCGGAGTCGAGGGCTTCGGTGAAAAGATGGAGCGTGGCTTGCTGGAACTCGGGGGCAAGATAACGTTCACCAATGGCAGCGACGTGGCGTTTCTGGCCAAGCTGGAGGCGATGGGTCGCGAGGGCACAGCGTTCGGCGTGGTCACGGCGGGCGGCCGCGTTCTGGTGCGCCTGCTTCGCGAAAAGGTAGATGCTCTGCTCGGTGATGTGAGCGAGCCCGAACGAAAGCTCGACGTGGTGGTGCTGCACGAACTGGTGTTGAACCGGATTCTCGGCATATCGGCGGAAGCGGTGCACGAGCAGAGGAACGTACGCTATTTCCGCTCGGCTGATGAAGCCGTCGAACAAGTTAGCAAAGGCGCGAATGCGGCATTTCTGCTGAATCCGGTCTCGCTCAAAGTGATGCGCGACCTTTGCTATGCCGGGCGCGTCATGCCTCAGAAATCCACCGATTTTTACCCCAAGCTGTTGAGCGGCTTAACGCTCGACAACCTGGACCAGTGTTTTTGAAGTAGCAGGAAGCACTCAACTTCATTCCTTAGGGTTGGCCCCAAACGATCCCGTGGTTGCGGTTGTTGGGGCAGAACGGAGTCAGAATGATCAGCAAGATCCGCCTTTTCACCCCCGGTCCCACGCCACTGCTTCCCGCTTCGCAGTTCGCGATGGCGGCAGCCGATATTCATCACCGCACGGCTGAGTTCCGGGCACTGTTTTCCAAGGTGCTGAAGCAGCTCCAGGCTTTTATCGGCACCTCGAACGATGTCGTCATTCTGACCGCTTCAGGCACCGGGGCCATGGAGGCGGCTGTCAGCAATCTGACTAATCCGGGCGATACGGTTCTGGTGATCACGGCCGGCAAGTTCGGCGAACGCTGGGTGGCCCTGGCAAAGACCTACGGTTGCAAAGTGCGCACGGTTTCAGCTCCCTATGGCCAAACGGTCTCGATCGACCAGGTGCGCGCGCAGTTTTCTCCCGAGGTGCGCGCCGTCTTCGTACAGGCCACCGAGACCTCGACCGGTACGCGCCATTGCATTCCGGCATTGGCGGAACTCGTGCGCGGCAGCGACGCGTTGCTGGTCGTCGACGCCATTACCGGCCTGGGCACAACTCATCTGGAGGCCGACGCGGTTGATGTCATCATCGGCGGCTCGCAAAAGGCGCTGATGATTCCTCCGGGGCTCGCCTATCTTGCCGCCAGCGAGCGCGCCTGGAAGCGGATGGAGACCACCAACCAGCCGCGCTATTACTTCGATCTCCGCAAGGAACACAAATCGAACGCCAAGGGCGAAGCCTCGTACACGCCTTCGGTGGCGCTGATTGCGGCCATGGGCGCCTCGCTTGACTACTTTGCCTCGCTCGGCAACGGCGATGTCGCCGAGGGGCGCCGCCTACTGGTCGACAACGCCGAACGCTGCGCTGCCATGACTCGCGCCGCCGTGCAGGCACTCGGGCTCAAACTGTTCGCGCCGCTGGCGCCGAGCGCAGCCGCAACTGCCGTGCTTGCGCCTGAAGGCATCGTCAGCAGCGACATCGTCAAGCGATTCAAAGCCGACTTCGGCGGAATTCTCTCCGACGGGCAGGGCGACGAAATGAAGGGAAAGATCTTTCGCGTCTCCCATCTTGGTTATCTCGATTACGTCGACACCATGGGCATTGTCGGCGGTTTGGAGCAGGTTCTGGAGCGCATGCGCCCCGGTAAGTTCCCGTTGGGCGCTGGGCTCACCGCTGCACAACGCGTTGACTTCGATTGGCGGGCGGGCAAACGTCCGGCGCTGTGCGCCTGCGGACGCTCGACTTCCGAGTGCATCGCCGGCAGAGCCGCAGAGGCGGGTGGAGGGAAGCGATGAAGATTGTTATAGCCGAGCCGGTTTCAAAGGGCGGGATGCAGTTGCTTGCCCGGGAAAAAGGTTGGGAGGTCATCGATCCCAGCCAGTACCAGCAATCTCCGGAAGCGCACTTGCGGGACGCCGATGCACTGATCGTGCGCTCCGCTGTCTACGTTGACGCAGCCATGCTGGAGAAGGCGCCCAAGGTGCGCGTAATCGGGCGAGCCGGAGTTGGCGTCGATAACATCGATGTCGAAGCCGCCACCCGCCGCGGCATCGTGGTGATGAATACGCCGGGAGCCAACGCCGTGGCCGTCGCCGAACTCACCATTGGGCTGATGATTTCACTGGCTCGCCACCTGTCGCGGGCCGATGCTTCCACCCGCGCCGGTAAATGGGAAAAGAAGTCGTTTCAGGGAACGGAACTGCGCGGCAAAGAGCTGGGCATCCTCGGCCTCGGGCGTATAGGGGTTGAGGTGGCGAAGCGCGCCAAGGCGTTGGGCATGACGGTCAGCGCGCACGATCCCTACGTCTCACCCGCGCTGGCCCGCGACCTCGGGCTCAAGCTCTGTTCACTCGAAGATCTCTATGGCAGCTCCGACTATCTCTCGCTGCATCTCGGGCTGACTCCACAGACTCAGGGGATGATTTGCGCCGGATCGCTGGCGATGATGAAAAAAGGCGTGCGCATCATCAACTGCGCGCGCGGCGAACTGGTTGACGAAGCCTCCTTGTGCGCGGCCTTGCGCTCGGGCCAGGTGGGCGGGGCGGCGCTCGACGTTTTTGTGCAGGAGCCACCGAAGAGCTCGCCGCTGCTGGAGTTGCCCAACCTGATCATGACGCCGCACATAGGGGCATCGACGGTGGAGGCGCAGGACGCGGTTGGCGTGCAGTTGGCCGAGCAGATTCGCGAATACCTGAAGAATGGTGTCGTTCAAAACGCGGTGAACGTGCCGTCGTTGACCGAGGTCGAATACCAGCAGCTTCATCCTTATCTCGACCTGGCGCGCCGCATGGCCTCTCTGCTGGCGCAGTTGATGGACTCCGACCTCAACCTGGAGGAGATCCGCGTCGGCTACGAAGGCAACGTTGGCGAGTGGAAGACCGCCGTGCTGCGGGATTCCGCCGTGGCTGGGGTGCTGCAATGCGGATCTCAGGAAGTGGTCAACATCGTGAACGCCGCCACGGTTGCGGCCACCCGCGGCATCAGCATCCGCGAAGACAGCGCCTCGGAGAGTGCGGGGCAGATCAATGCCCTGCGGCTCTCACTGAAGGGGAACGGCACTACATTGCAGGCGCGCGGGACGGTTGTACACGGGCGTTTCCCGCGCATTATCGAGCTGAACGGCATCGATATCGAGTCGCCGCTGGATGGCCACCTGGTGGTCTTTTCCAACCGCGACCTTCCGGGTGTGATCGGCGGCATCGGCACCATGCTGGGAAAGCACGGCATTAACATTGCACGCTTCTCGCTGGGACGCGAGGCCGACGGGCGTCCCGTGCCGGCCAGTGCGGGCGAGGCGCAACGGGCGCGCCGGGCAATGGCCATCGTGCAAACCGACTCGGCGGTTCCGAACGCGGTGCTGGAGGAGATACGCGGAAAAATCTCCGCCGTGGAAGGCGCCAGAGCGATCTATTTGTAGATCACGCGAAACCGGTGCAGAGGTCGCCCGAATCAGGTAGCTGGTGATACGGCGATTTCTCGCCGTCGATTGTGTTGTGACTATGTTGTGATTTGTCTGGGAGATGGTGTCATCCTGAGCGTAAGTGGTGCGGAGGGGATTTATCGACAGTGATACCAGACGGGATTAGCATCTGTGAATGAAAGAAGCCGAGAAATACGGCGTTCCCGACGAGAGGCCGCTCAGGACGGAAGAGCGCGGTCTCTTGGAATGGCTCATCGCGCATGGCTCCCCAAACGCTGAGAAGTATGCTTCGCAATTGCCTCGCGTGACAGTAGCCAGCCGTTGCACCTGCGGTTGTCCCACCATCGTCCTCGCTGTGGACGGCGAAACGACAGTCGGCGTTTCTGAAATAATTGCTGATGCAGAAGGATACACACCCGATGCAGTGCGGGTCGGCGTCATTCTTCACTGTCGAGCCAGCAAACTCTCTGAGCTGGAAGTGTACGCAATCGATCCGATAAAGAGAGCCTTCGGACTACCTCATCCCGATGCGCTCGTTGCATTCAGTGATATGAAACCTGAGTGATTGGCGCTAACAGGCGTGGCTGTTGAAAAAGTCTCTGATTTAGCACTTGAGGCGTGCGGTGGTGGAACCGTATAAGCAGAGCAGCGTTCCTGCTCATGCTTTGTATTCTCGCCATACTCGGAGGCTTGCT
>JBEKQP010000166.1:0-10276 GCA_049519595.1 Candidatus Korobacteraceae bacterium
CTCGGCATCCCTTCTAAGGGCCCTCGTTAGCCAACTGTGGCGGATTTGGGGTCCCGTTGCCCAGCTATTCCGAGAACACTCGCGCAGCGTTGAGTGGCAGCTACGCAAGCTTGGCGCCGCATGTTGGGAGAAGCCGCGATCGCCCAACCGTTGGCTCGTACCGTCGCCCCACAAACAGCAAGAGCCTCCGGTACTCCGGCGATCTCTCCTGCAACCACGCTTGGCGGCGATATAATCGAGCTATCTTGACTATGTTCCGGCTCATCTTTCGTCTGGCTGTTGCCTTAGGTCTCTGCGGTTGTGCTGGGTTGTTGTGCTATGCGCAAAGCTCCCCGCCGCCGGTTCAGACCCTGTTGATTCTGCCTTTTGAGAACCACTCCAAGTCTCCGGGTCTGGAATGGATCAGCGAGTCGTTTCCCGAGATACTTTCGCAGCGCCTGTCCTCCCCCTCGATGTATATCGTCAGTCGCGAAGACCGGGTCTACGCCTTCGACCGCATGGGGATTCCTGTGACCGCCCGGCCGTCGCACGCCACCATGTATCGAATCGCCGAGCAGATGGACTGTGACTACGTGGTGATGGGCGACTACGACTTCGATGGGTTGACATTCACGGCGCGGGCAACCGTGCTCGATATGAATCAGTTGCGCCGATCATCGATACTGGAAGCATCGGGCCCGCTGCTGAAGCTGATCGATGTGCAGACGGATCTCGCCTGGCAGGTGCTGAAGACCGTCCGGCCGCAGAGCACGATCAGCCGCGAAGAGATGATCCGCTCGGCCAATCCGGTCCGCCTGGATTCCTTCGAAAACTATGTCCGGGGCATTCTGGCCACCACCCGGCAGGAAAAAGTCAGGCGCTTCCGCGAGGCTGTACGGTTCAACCCGCAGTACACGCTGGCGATACTCCAATTGGGCAAGACGTACTATTCAAACCGCGAATACGAATCGGCCGCCAGTTGGCTTAGCCGGATTCCGCCGGCGGACCCTAAAGCGGGCGAGGCATACTTCCTGCTTGGGTTGGCGTACTACAACCAGGGCCAGTTCGAGCGCGCCGAAGACGCGTTCAGGGTTACGATCTCCAAGCTCCCGCTTACTGAGGTCTACAACAATCTTGGGGCGACGGCCTTGCGGCGGGGCGAAAGGCGCGCCTTATCGTTGCTGCAACGGACGGTCGAAGTTGACCCCCACGATCCCGATTATCACTTCAATCTTGCCTTGGCGCTTTACAGGTTTGGCGATCCGGCGATGGCGGTGAAAAATCTTCGCGAGTCACTGGCAAGGTATCCGACCGATAGCGAAGCGCGGCAGTTCCTTGATGAGATTTCCGGCGCGGTCGCTTCCGTCGCCAAGTTGCCGCTTCCCCGCATCAAACGGAACTACGACGAGAGTTCATTCAAGATGCTGGCACTTGAAATCCAGAACTCGAGAAAGCCGTTGCAAGTGCCGGGTGGCGACACGAAAACGATGTATCACATCCAGCACGGAACCGAATTGCTTGATCGCGGCCTGACCGCCGATGCGGAAAACGAATTTCACCAGGCACTCCAAGAGCAGCCCACAAGCGCGGCTGCTCATGCCGGTCTTGCCCGAGTGGCTGAGGCCAAAGGCGATACGGTAACGGCGCGGTTGGAAGCTGCCGCCTCGATTGGCCTGCATCCGACTGCGGCGGCCTTTGTGGTGCTGGCACGGGCAGACATGCGGCAGAAATTGTTCGTTTCGGCCGACCAGAACATTAATCGGGCGCTTGCGCTCGAACCGGGCAATGCCGATGCTCTGACCTTGAAGCAGGAGATTGCGGCGCGCGCAGCCGAGGCCGCAGAGTGGACGCGCTAAATGATTGGGCCGCTTTCTTTTCCAGGTGAGGATTTCAGGGGTAGAACCATGCGTCTGCGTTCGCATCTGATTGCCGCAGTTCTGCTGTTTGCTTGCGCCTTTGCTCTGCCCTGCGCTGCGGACGTGTTGAAGATTACGATCGACGGGCCCATCCACCCGATCGCGGAGGAATACATCGCGCGCGCCGTCACGACCGCCGAGCGGCGCCACTCAGAAGCGCTGTTGATCGAGCTCCGCACTCCGGGCGGCCTGCTCGATTCCACGCGGGAGATCGTCGAAAAGATTCTCGCCTCTCGCGTTCCAGTGGTAGTTTATGTGGCCCCGAGCGGGGCACGCGCGGCTTCGGCGGGCTTCTTCATTCTCGAATCAGCCGATGTGGCGGCCATGGCTCCCGGCACCAACACGGGCGCGTCACATCCAGTTTCCATCATGGGCGGCAAAATGGACGAGGTGATGAAGACAAAGATCGAAAACGATACCGCGGCTTTCCTGCGCTCCTATGTTTCCAAGCGGGGACGCAACGTGCAGCTTGCGGAAAGCGCGGTGCTTAAATCGATCTCATGGACCGATCAAGAGGCCCTCTCTCAGCACCTGATCGACATCGTTGCCCCCAACGAGCAAGAGCTGCTGCGCCAGCTTGATGGACGGGTCGTAAAGCGTTTCGACGGAAGCTCCGTAACGCTGCATCTGGCTGGTCAGGCGCTAGACGATTTCCCGATGTCGCTCAGGCAGCGAATCCTGGGCTGGTTGATGGACCCGAACATCTCGTTTCTGCTGCTGGCGGTTGGCGCCTTTGCCATCTACGCCGAAATGAATCACCCGGGCGCGGTGGTTCCCGGCGTTGTCGGGGTTATTTTCATTCTGCTCGCCGTTTTTGCGCTCAATCTCTTGCCGACGAGGTTTGCCGCCGTCACGCTGATTGTGGCAGCCTTTGTGCTATTCGCGCTGGAGGCCAAGTTTGCCACCCACGGAGTGCTCGGGATCGGTGGAATCGTGGCCCTGACACTGGGAGGATTGTTCCTGGTCGACGGCCCTATTCCTCAACTGCGGGTTCAGCTGTGGACGGCGCTCGGCGTCAGCGTGCCGCTGGGCGTGATCACGGTTTTTCTCATGAACCTCGCCATCAGGGCGCGGCGCAACAAAGTCACCACCGGGTCGCAAGGTCTTATCGGGGAAACAGGGATCACACAGACTGAACTCACCCCGACGGGGACGGTGTTTGTCCACGGCGAATTGTGGAGGGCCCGCTCTCGTCAGCCTGTGGCAAATGGGGAGCAGGTGCGGGTCACGGGCGTGACTGGGCTCCAGTTGGAAGTGGAGCCGTTTGCTGAGCCAGGGACGCACGCCGGCGCGGAGCCGGTCCGCTCTTCCCGCGCGAATACATGATATGGGAGTGTCTGATCGGGTACTCGGGCGCGAGAACCATATCCTGTAATTACGTCAGCCGGATTCTTGGAGTACAATCCGCGCAGCGTATTAGATTGCGCTCTGGCGGAGGCGGGCAGTGAGCATCTTTGGTCTGGCAGTAGTTTTCATCATCGCTCTTTACCTCATCAACTCCATCAAAATTCTCTCTGAATACGAGCGCGGCGTCATCTTTCGCCTGGGGCGCGTGCTATCGGCCCCCAAAGGTCCAGGCATCATCCTGGTATTCGCGCCTTTGGACCGCATTGTGCGGGTGGATCTGCGGCAAATCGCGTTCGATGTACCTCCGCAGGACATCATCACGCGCGATAACGTTACGCTGAAGGTGAGCGCGGTGATCTTTCTGCGCGTCATCGACCCGCGGCGTGCGGTGCTCGAGGTGTTGAACTACCAGTACCAGACCTCTCAGTTCGCGCAGACGACCCTGCGCTCCGTGCTGGGCGAAGTGGATATGGATGAACTGCTGGCGCATCGCGAAAAAATCAACCTGCGCTTGCAGTCGATCCTCGATCAGCACACCGATCCCTGGGGCGTAAAGGTCACCAACGTCGAGGTTAAGCAGGTGGACTTGCCGGAAGGCATGATGCGAGCCATGGCCAAGCAGGCTGAGGCCGAGCGCGAAAAGCGTTCGAAAATCATTCACGCCGAGGGCGAATTCGCGGCTGCGCAACGCCTGGTGGACGCGGCACACTTACTTGCCAGCGAACCCTCTTCCATCCAGCTCCGCTATTTGCAGACGCTTACGGAAATCGGCGTCGAGAAGAACACGACGATTATCTTCCCGGTACCGGTCGATCTGCTGGCTGGACTGCAAAAGCTGGTGACGGAGCGCAAAGTGGCGGAAACAAAGCAGGGAGAGTAAGTTAGGCCTTTTCGGAGCGCGGAGCTTCGGAAAAATGGAGGGGCAGACTTGCAGCGGTTGATGGCGGAGTCGGACGAGCGGGAGATTACACTAGGCGTTGGCAAACTGGTTGGCTTGTTTTTCCTGCTGGTGACTTGTTGCGCGGTTTGCTTCGCTCTCGGCTACGGTTTTGGACGCAGTGGGGCGAAACAGCCGGCGCTGGCGACGGAGGTTCAGGCCGCAGCTGCCAAGCCCGAGGTTAAGCCGGTTGCCAAGCAGCAGCCTGACGCGCCTGTCCGTGCCGATTGTGCCACCGGCGAAGATTGTCAGAAGACAGGAATTCCGGCTGCGCCGGATCTTAGCTTCTACAAGGCGGTGGAGCAAAAAGACGCGCACGCACGGCTAACCCCGCCACAGCCTGCACAAACTCCACAGCCGGCCAAGCCCGCTCAACCAGCGCCTTCGAAAGCGATCGCCCCTGAAAACAGTTCGGCAATCGCTTCCGGAATCATGGTGCAAGTGGCCGCTGTCAGCAAACGCGAGGACGCCGAGGTACTCCAAGACGCTCTACGCCGCAAGCAATACCCCGTTCTCATCACCAGCACCCCCAGCGATAAGCTCTTCCACATCCAAATCGGCCCGTTCAGCGATCCCAAAGAGGCCGAAACCACGCGCTCCCGACTTCAGGGAGATGGTTATAACTCGATCCTGAAACGCTGAAGCCGGGCTTAGTGTCTCCAAACCAGATTGGCGCGATCGGCGGCGAACCAGCCCGGTTTGCCACGTGATACATTGATGTTCGTCAATGAAAGCAGCGGACGACGGTCTTAGCCTGAAATTGCGTGCCATCTCCGACCCGGTACGACGGGAGATTCTGCGCCTGCTTGCCCGGAAGGGCTTGTGCTCGCTGGATAGAGCCGCTGGCATGTGCGCAGCCGACCTACAGCGACACCTGGGATTGGCGCAGCCCACCATCTCCCATCACATGCGCGTTTTGGCTGAAGCTGGCCTGGTGCAGGCCGAGAAAGCAGGCACCTGGGTTTGCTATTGCCGCGATGATGTCGCATTGCGCCGGCTGGCGGGCGAGGTCCGTGGGGAATTAGAACAAAAGTCCAGCGGCCACGAGCCGAAAGAGAGTGACCGCTCAGACTGACAGCAGATCCGTACTACTTCGATATTGCGGTAAACAAGTCCGATTGCAACAGCGACTGAAATCGACTGTCGTCGGCTTTGAAGTGAATTATCAGTTTGCCGTTGTCGGAATCAACCGTGGTGGCATCGATGGCGGTCTTTTCCACGGGTGAAGAGCCCATCTTTTTCAGCATCAGGCCAGCCTTCATCAACGACGAGAGGGTGGCAGAGGCCATCGCGTCTCCGGTTGCCACAGTCAGGTCCACCGAAACGCCATGCGAGAAATCCACCGTGTAGTAAGACCCCGTCAGGCGCTTCTTTACCACGTCATAGTCGGCCAGTTTAGCGGCGTCCCCCATGGCTGAACGAAGCATATTCTGGGTTCCAACCGAGTCCAGCACGCTCCAGATAGCGCCATCTTCGACCGACGCCATCAGGTTCGTGATGTCCGCATTGCTGGTCACGCTCGGAGCCTCTCCGTCACGGGCGTCCAAGGCGTTGTGCATCGCCTGGGTATCACCGAACAGCATCGTCGTATCGTCGAGAAACGTCATCAACATGCCGGAGCCGGTTGGATAGAGAAATGTGGTGCGATATTTTTCCGCTTTGGTTTTACTCGCCTTTTGCTTGGCAAGGAACTTTTTGACCTGAAAATCACCGGTGGCAAAACCGACAGAGCGTAGCTGTGTGCCGGCGCGGAACATGACAAACGATAGTCCTTCGACGTCACGGTCGGGATCGATTCCCATGTCCCTCAGCGCGTTTTCAAACTGCTTCAGATTATCCGGCAGGATCTTGGATTTGAGCGCCATGCCAGAGTCGGAGTTCCGCAACGCGCGGTAATCGACGGAAATGATTTGCTGCACGTCAGACGGTACGGCAGTCTTTGCATTGGAGGCTAACGGCGCCGCAAACGAGAGCGTCGCCAGGAACAAACAACAAAAGAGAGCAATAAAGCGCTTCATAATAGATATTGTATCCGAGTTGCGCAGGTTCAGAGTCGAATCCTCGGCCTGCTGTATTCAACCCACTTGGGGGATCAGAGTTTCGCCTCGTCCACCCCACAACGCGCAATAGCAACGCGCACCGGGAACCCCGGTTAAGACCACTCCCGAGACGGACATCCCGGCACCGAGGTGCCAAAGCTCTTATTCGCTAACTGGCTGGTTCTACGTGCGCCCTTGCGGCGGCCAAGCGGTTTTCCAGGATCACCGAGGAGTCGAAGTTTTCTAATTGCAGTGACGATCCGGCTGCGTCTTCAAGCGCTTTTTTCGGAACCAGGCCGATGATTTCACTGGAAAGCACTGCGACGCCGTACCGCGCTGCTTCGCTTTTGACGAGTTCAAAGACCCGCGCGATCGGCGTCTGGTCCGTGTCGGTCAGGTTCATTGAGACCTGCGCCAACCCCCGAACCGGCAAGCCCATGGCCTTGACGAAGGGCAGTCCGCCGCTGGAAAAACGTACGGTTCTGGCGATTTTCCTGGCAATCTCGACATCGCTCGTATTGAGAAAAATATTGTAAGCGACCAGAAACTTGCGCGCGCCAATCACGGTAGCTCCGGCAGTAGGATGCACGCGCGGCTCGCCGAAGTCGGGCAGGCGCTCGGGGTTGGTAGCGATTTCATCGCGCAGCCCCTCGAATTGTCCGCGTCGAACGTTCTCGAGCCGGACGCGATCCGGACGCGTGGCGGCGCTCTCGTACAAATAGACGGGGATGCGGTAGCGCCGCCAGACCTCTGCGCCCACTTGTCGCGCCATCTGTGCGCAGTCCTCCAGCGTGACGCCCTCGATGGGCACAAAAGGCACTACGTCAGTGGCGCCAAGGCGTGGGTGCACGCCCCGGTGCCGGGTGAGATCAATCAGGTCGGCAGCCTTGCCAATACCGCGTAGAACGGCTTCCATTAGCGCTTCACGGCTTCCGGCCAGGGTGATGACCGAGCGATTGTGGTCGGCGTCCATGTGGCGGTCGAGCAGATAGACGCCCTCCATGCGCATGGCCTCGGCAATGGCGTCAACTTTCGCCGGGTCGCGGCCCTCGGAAAAGTTCGGAACACATTCAATCAGCGCCATGGTTGAGTGGCAGAATACACCTTTCAGCGCCTTGTTGGCCCACTCTTGCCGCCTGCGGGAGAGGCGGTCGCTTGGCCGATTGTTCCTTTGCGGGTGTCATCCTGAGCCGAAGCGCCAAGCGCCTGTGGCCGGAGCAGCCAAGCTGCGTACCCGACGTCGCGTTCCACAAACAAGAAGCTGTTCAGGCGGAGGCGAAGAATCTATGTAGTTCGGCGTGGAGCAAATGCATAGATTCTTCGCTTCGCTCAGAATGACACTGCGAACCTGCGTTTGGAAGGTCGGCCATTACGTTGCGCTACGCGGGCTGCCGAAAGGCAGATCCTTGATCTGTAAACAACCCACCCCGAGGGATGGGTTGTTTCCGGAACGATTCAACTCCTACTTGAAAATCGCCTTGGGAATCATGACGTGAACACCTTTGTTGCCGTCGACGATCTGGGTGACGTGCAGATCGCAACCTACGCTGATCAGCGCGTACGCATCCAGTGCGGTCAACCCTTTCGTCTTCTGCAGGAAGGCGATTGCCGCCCGGGTAGCGTCCTTAGCCGCTTCGTTCAGGTCGGGGTTGTAGGCCATGAGTATGTAATGCGTTGGAGTCTCGGCCATGGGCAGGGCGAGTTTCATGTCCTTGCGGACGGTGAACTTGAGCACAACCTGGTCCATCGCCGTTTCCATCGCGGTGACACAGACTTCACCATCGCCCATGCCGGCGTGCGCGTCGCCGATGTTAAACAGCCCGCCTTGCTTGAACACGGGCAAATAGAGCGTTGTGCCGGGAACTAGTTCCTTTAAATCCATGTTGCCGCCGAACACACTCGGAGGGGCTGTCGAAACATGCCCGTCCTGAGGCGGGGCAACCGCCATAATGCCCAGGAAGGGACGCATGGGAAGGGTGATGTTGTCGTTGAATTTCACAGTCTTCTTCTTCACGTCGACTGCGAGAAACTTCAACTGGCCTTCGGGAAAATCTTCCGGCAGGCCGCCAACCTTGTACTTGCCGGGCACGTTGTAGGTAGCGGCATAGGCGCGCGGCACCAGCTTGATGATATCCACCTGCAAGACATCGCCGGGCTCGGCGCCATTGATGTAGATGGGGCCGGTCAGGGTGTGGCCGGACTTCTTCTCCAGGCCGAGATCGGCGCGCCACTTGAACATCTCGTCCATCGGTACGCCCGGCTTCAGTTTGTCGTTGTAGAGCATACGGGTCTGGGTGTCGACGGTATCGCCCGAGTTGATCTTCAGGACAGGGGGAACGGAATTGTCGAAAAAGCCTGTCCACGTTGTCTGATCTGTTGCCGGCAACTTGTGGGTTTCGGCGGACAACGCCGTACCAAAAACGGCGATGAGAACGAAAAGAGATACCAACACAACGGCCTTGTGCATGCAGAATTCTCCTTGCCTCTTGGGACTATCTGTTATTCCGAAGTTCCGAGTCTGAGAGCTGAATTATCACGCAAGCCGGACGGTTGCGCCAGCATTTAACGCGTCTTGAACCACGTATAGCCCAGGCTCGCCTGCACCGAGGTGTTCACCCCCGGGTTGTGATTGCCGAGCGAGGCGCTGGAAATGTGCACGGCGCGCAGCGTCCAGGTGATGGCGCGGTCGGGCTTGAGGAAGATGTGCATGCCGCCTCCACCGCCGGGAGTGAAGTTGATTTGCGAGGTGTCTCCCGGAGGAATGTTCGCCGTGGTCCACAGGAAGCCACCGGCAGCCTCGACGAACGGCACCAGGCGCCTGCCGCTGGTGAAGTTCCATTTCATGTCGACAGGTGTAACGCCGAATCCGTAGACGTTTTTGTATCCGCCCCAGAAGACGCTGTCGATGGGCGTGATCTCGCCGTCGAGTTCGAAGGTTCCCTTCGCCCAGCCGTGTCCCAGCTCGCCGGTCATGACGCGGCCAATGCGAACGCCAGCGCGAAACATCTGCACGTTCGTGCGCACCCCTACTCCGCTGCCTCCGCCAAGAAAGACACCGAAATCCCAATGTTCACTCCTGAGCCCGGCAGCGTCATCGCCTGCCTGAGCAGGCATTTGGGCAAATGCCGAAGAGCCAAGCAGCAGAAGAAGCGAGGAGCAAACAGCAACTTGAAGTATCGCGCGGAGCTTCATTCGGTCGTCCGTCCTGACGAATAGAGTGGTTGCTACCAGAAGGTTTCAGGCACTATCCCGAAGCCATCAACGTTTACGAATATTTCTTTATGAAATTTGGTTCAGCTCTGAATTGTACGCGAGAAGCTCTGGCTACCGGTGGAAAATGGAGGACGTACCCAACCGCGCACCAAAGGGAAAGGCCGCACGTGGGGCGGCCCTACAACTCAAAAAACTACCCCACGTTCGCAAACGACGGGCGAACATGGGGCACATTCGGAACTATCGAATTCAGACGATTGGCTATCCGGCGACCTCTTCCATCTGCTTCTGGTCGATATCGAAGTTAGCGTAGACGTTCTGCACGTCGTCTTGATCTTCGAGAGCTTCCATCAAGCGGATCATGGTCGCAGCCTGGTGTCCCTCGAGCTTGATGTAATTCTGCGGAATCATGCCGATCTGGGCAACCTCGGGCTTAATGCCGGCCTGCTTGAGTGCCTCGAGTACGGGTTCGTAAGCAGCGGGGTCGGTAAGGATCTCCCAGGTCTCGCCATCATCCTTGAGGTCGTCGGCACCGGCTTCCAGAATGATGTTCATCAAATCATCTTCCTTGGCCGCCGCTTTCGGAATCACGATGTCGCCCTTTTTGGAGAACATCCAGGCCACCGATCCGGCCTCGCCCATGTTGCCGCCGTTCTTGCTGAAAGCGTGGCGCATCTCGCTGACCGTGCGATTGCGGTTATCCGTGGTGACCTCGACCAGAATCGCCACCCCGCCCGGACCGTAGCCTTCAAAGGTGATCTCTTCGTACGTAACGCCCGGCAACTCGCCCGTGCCACGCTGAATGGCGCGCTTGACGTTGTCGTACGGCATGTTCTCGGCCTTGG
>JBEKQP010000167.1:0-10245 GCA_049519595.1 Candidatus Korobacteraceae bacterium
GCGTTACGTCAAAATTAAACGTTGGTGGCGGCGAGGCCGTCATCCACTCCAATCCGGCGGCGTTCCATGGGTTCGGAGGAGAATTCTGGCCGTAGCGCAAAGACCACAGGAAATAAATCATGGGCAGTACGTAGCCGACGGCCAGGACGGAAGCGCCGGCGGTCGAGAGCACATTGAGCACCTGAAATTCGGGAGGGTACGACTGATATCGCCGCGGCATCCCCATGTAGCCGAGCACAAACTGCGGGAAGAATGTCAGGTTGAAGCCGAAGAACACGAACATGGCCGACAGCTTCGCCCATGCCTCCGGATAGAGCTTGCCGCTGATCTTGGGCCACCAGAAGTGCAATCCGCCCATGTAGGCCATGACCATGCCTCCCACCATGATGTAGTGGAAGTGGGCGATGATGAAGTAGGTGTCGTGCACGTGCACGTCGACCCCGAGACAGGCGAGAAACAAGCCCGTCAGCCCGCCGATGGTGAACAGGCCGATGAATCCCATGGCATACAGCATCGGCGTATCGAAGCGAATCGAGCCCTTGTACATCGTTGCCGACCAGTTGAAGACCTTGATGGCGGATGGAATCGCGACGAAAAAGCTGAGCAGCGAAAAAACCAGCGCAGCGTAAAGCGAGATGCCGGCGACGAACATGTGGTGAGCCCACACCAGGAAGCCGAGAACTGCAATAGCAATGCTGGCCAGCGCCACAAGGTTATAGCCGAATACTCGCTTGCGCGAAAAACAAGTCACGATTTCGCTGATCACGCCCATGCCGGGCAGGATCATGATGTACACCGCCGGGTGCGAGTAAAACCAGAAGAGGTGCTGGAACAGCAGCGGGTCGCCGCCCAGTGCCGGGTTGAAAACGCCGATGTTGAAGGCGCGTTCCAGAGCCACCAGCAGCAGTGTGATCGCCAGCACCGGCGTGCCGAGCACCATGATGACCGCGGCTGCGTAGTTCGACCAGAGGAACAGGGGCAGCCGGTGCCAGGTCATTCCAGGGGCACGCATGCGGTGGATGGTGACGATGAAATTCAGGCCGGTAAAGATCGAGGAGAAGCCTGCGATGAAGACCGAGAGTGCGCCGGTGATGACGTGGGTGTTGGAGAATGCGGTGCTCAGTGGCGTGTAAAACGTCCAGCCGGTATCGACCCCGCCGGTGACGATCGTGTAGAGCCAGAGGAACCCGGCGGCCACGTAGATGTACCAACTCAGCAGGTTGATTCGCGGAAACGCCAGGTCCTTCGCCCCGATCATCAGCGGCACCAGGAAATTGCCGAGCACCGCCGGAACCGACGGAATCAGGAAGAAGAACACCATGGTGATGCCGTGCATGGTGAATGCCTTGTTATAGGTATCCGCCTGCATCAGATCGCCCGCCGGAGTCAGCAACTCGAGGCGGACCAGCATGGCGAACAAACCGCCGATCCAGAAGAAGAAGGTGATCGAAATCAGGTACAGCATGGCGATGCGCTTGTGGTCTGTGGTGAGCAGCCACGACTTGATTCCGTAATCGGCGTTCAGGTAATTCGTTTGTTCGACAGGTTGTACGGCAGTTGCCATGGTTCGTCTGCTCCTACTGGCGGCAAAGTGCGCTATTACTTTCCGCTGGGTGTCGCCTGCGATTTCTCGGGCTGCGGCGCCACCGGATAAACTGCCGTGGGTTCGGCCACGGTGGCCGGCGGATTCGATTGCCCCATGCCGAGTCCCTTGATGTATGCCACCAGGGAGATGAGTTCTTCCTCGCTGATCTGCCCCAGGAAATTCGGCATGATGTTCTTGAATCCGGAGACGATCTTCGCTCCGGGATAGACAATGGATTCGCGTAAGTACGACTCGTCGGCAACGACCGTCCGTCCGTCATCCAGCAGCACCGGCTTACCGAACAGGCCCACCAGATTTGGACCTCGTCCCTGGTAGTCGGCACGGTGGCACATCGAGCATCCGTACTGCATGAACGCCTTTTCGCCCTCCGAGGCCAGCGAACCGTCAGAACCACTTGCCGCCCACTGTTGGTAGGCCGCCGGTTCCATGACTACGACTTCTCCGACCATGCCCGAATGTTGCGTGCCGCAGTACTGCGAGCAGAACAAGTGGTACGTCCCTGGCACGGTGGCGTGAAACCACGTCGAGGTGTAACGCCCGGGCAGCACATCGGCCTTGATGCGGAAAGCGGGAACGAAGAAACTGTGAATCACATCTTGCGAAGTCATGATCATGCGCACGTCGCGGTCCACGGGTACGTGCAGCACGTTGATCTCGCGCTGGCCTTCCTGGTGCTGGAACTTCCACATCCACTGTTTGCCGACGGCATACACCTCCATGGCGTTGCGCGGCGGACGGGTCTCGCTAAAGTAAAGCGCCGCTCCCCAGACGAAAATAAACATTGCGATGACCGTCGGGATCAGCGTCCACGTCATTTCGAGTGCATTGGAGCCCTCAATCTGGGTAGCGACCGGGTTCTTCTTTCTGCGATAGCGCCAGGAAAAGAAGCCCACCATAGCCACAATCAGGAGGGTGAAAAACGCAGTTGTGCCGACCAGGAAGAAGTAAAGGTAGTCGACCTGGTGCGCCATCTTCGAGGCGGCCGGCGGAAATAGTGGCAAGTTAGACCACATAGTCGATCAAGCCCGTCCTGTCTCTAACTTTCTGTCGCGCGTTTTATCACGGCGAAACATCATGACCAGAAAAGACCCGAGAATCATCACTGTCGCGCCGCCTGCCAGGCGCACGATGTTGTAGATCACCGCGCCGTACTTGCCGGTGCGCGGATCGTAGTGATAGCAGTAAAGCAATACCTGGTCGGCCAACGATCCAATATGGTTGCTGGAGGCTTCGATGATTCCCAGCCGCATGTCGCGCGCGGAAAACTCGACGCCGTAGTAGTACTGCGAAATTTGGCCGTGCGGCGTAACCAGCACGATGCCGGCGGCATGGGCAAACTGATCGATCTTCGGGTCGTACTGATAGTGCCAGCCGATGGCGTCGGCCAGGGCATCAATTTGCGGCTGCTCACCGGTAAGGAAATGCCAGCCGGCTTCGGCTCCCGGGCGGTCCAGGTGCTCGATATAGGAACGTTTCTTGGCCGCTGCCAGCTCCGGTTTTTCGCGTGGATCGATGCTGAGCGTCACCACCTCGTACTCTTTGCCCGGGGTGAATTTCAGAACCCTGAACGCGGTGCTCATGCCGTTGAGCACCTCTCCGCACAACATCGGGCAGTTGTAGTAGACCAACGAGATAATGACCGGGCGGCCCGCGTGAAAGTAGTCGCCAAGTTTGATCGCGCGGCCCTGCTCGTCTTTGAACTGCAAATCCAGCGGCACCTGCTCGTTGAGCCGCTGATCGATTCCAACCTTCGACAGCCCGGGGGGCAGTGCGTTCTTGGCGCTCGGCTCACGCAGAAACTGCGCCACCGCCGAAGTGGCCGCAAGCACTACGAGAACCGCTACGGACGCCGATCGTTTCGTTATTGCCATTCCGCTCATCACGATAATTCTCTTTCTATTACTGCTTGGGCCGTTCCTGGTTGGGCGGTTGCGACCGCACGGGCAAACCTTTTTGCGCCACAATCTGCATCGCGTCCGCGATAGGGATGTGTATGGCGCCAGTCTGGTCGCGCCATGGCTTGGCCTCCAGAAGCTGACCCTCTTGCCATAGGAAGCGGTTCATGTCGGTTGGTTCATCGGTTTGCAGCCGTGGCTCGGGGAAGTGTTTCAAGTCAATCGAGCCGGCGTTTTGCAGCACGCCCGGAGTCGGCGCAACTTGCCTGGGAACCATGGGATTCGCCGGCGGTTGATGCGCCTCGCCAACATTCACAAAGGCCTCGTAGAGGCCCCACACCACCAGGTGAATGGTTGCGGCCGAGATGAACAGCACTACGAAAAACAGCATAATTCCGCGCGCTCCAAGGTCGCGCTTTTCAAACGCTACCTCGGGGTTCTGGGCGTGCTCGGGATCAGTGTGCATGACTGCTCTCCCAGAGTCTTGGAAGTTGCGGTTCATTTCGAACCAGTAGAGGCTGCCGCGCCAGATTCCAGGCGAAAAAGGCGAACCAGAGGCCGATCAATGCGGCCGGTGCCACAAGGTAAGTCCAATGAAGGTAGATGTGCTCGTGCCTGGGACCCGGCATCGGATTGGGCACCACCAACCAGTAGGCGTCGACGTACCGCATGAACAGCACCAGCAGCGCCACCGGGATCAGCTTGCGCGCGTCGCGTTTCAGGTCACGCGAAAGCAGCAAAAGAAACGGCAGCGCGAACTGCAGGATCACCAGCATGAGCGCCACGATCTGCCAGCCGCCGTTGATGCGCGCCAGGTACCAGGAGATCTCTTCCGGCAGGTTCGCCATCCAGATGATCAGCCATTGCGAAAACGAGAAGTAGGCCCACACCATCGTCAACGCCAGCATTAGCTTGCCGCAGTCGTGCAGGCGGTCGGGCCGGACGACTTCGTCCATCGGCGAAAACTGCGCCAGCAACACCAGCAGGCAAATTAACAAGGCCATGGTTGCCAGCAGGTGCTGGGCGATGAAGAGGAATCCGTACATCGTCGAAAACCAGTGCGGGTCGAGCGACATCACCCAGTCGGTCGCCGCGAAGTTGACGCTGAGCGCGTACAGCACCATGCCCGGTGCTGCGATGCCTTTCAGCCGCCGCCACACCGCGGGTGAATCGTCGACATCCTGCTGGGCCGACCCGCGAGTCAGCAGGTAGCCGAGAACATTCCACAGCACGAAATAGATCACTGCGCGCAAAATCCAACCCGGCGTGTTCAGGTAGAAGGCCTTGGCCATCAGTACCTTATCGCCCGCAACCTCGTCCGGGTGCGTCCACAGGTAAAGACGGTGCATGCCAAGTAGGATCGGGATGAACATGGCGGTGAGCAGCGGCAGGGTCTTGACGGCCGCTTCAAAGATGCGCCGACCGAGCATCCACCAGTTGCCGCCCGTCATGTGGCCTATCATCAGCCACGCCATCGAACCCAGGGTGAAGCTCAGGCAGACCAGGAAGCCGATCAGATAGCCGCGCAGCAACTCGTCGGGCGAAACGAACGCGCCGAGGATGGTGAGGATTCCGCCCACGATACCGACCACCAGCGCGCGGCCGCGCCAGCGCTGGAGAACGGTCACCGGTGGAGTAAGGTCTCGCTTGGATAGTTCGGCTGCCGTCATTCGTTCTTCCCTTCGCGCAGTCCAGCGCCTTCGCCATGCATAGCATTTGTGCTCTCCATCGGCGGTGGCCAGTTGGCGTTGACCTGCGGCGGTTGAGTGGCTACGGTCATACCGGCCGGAACATCACTGGGCGTCGCGTTCTGGCTCAACTGCAATACCCTTATGTAGGCGGCAATTGCCCAGCGATCGTTGACCGGAATCTGCGAAGCGTAGTCGGCCATCGCTCCGTAACCATTTGTCATGACGTTGAAAAAGTGGCCGATCGGAGCTTTACGCAACCGGTCAATGTGGTACGAAGGCGGACGCTTGAATCCGCGCTGCACGATCATGCCGTTGCCATCGCCAAGTTGCGAGTGGCAGGGCGAGCAGTAAATATTGAAGCGCTCATGCCCGCGCTCGAGCACTTCCCTGGTCGCCGGGAATGGCATGACGTCGCCTTCCTTGCCATTCATGAATCCGGTGTGCAGATAGGCGTCCTGGTTCAGTTGCCCGCGCGCAACCGTACCTCCGATGATTGGCCGTGACGACCGCAAGTCGGAGTAAAAGTTGTTCTCGCGCAGCGGCGTGAACTTCGGCTGCTCGTGCATATCAAGCCGGCATCCCGCCAGCAATACGACGAGCAGCGTGAACGCTCCCGTCCATAGAAGCTTTCCGCCCTTTGCGTGTTTCTGCCGGAGATTGAAGAAGGATTTCATCGCCTACTCCGTTACCTCCGCGATATCCACCGTGTTGAACGCCATTAGGAACTGCCGCACGCTCTCGGGGTCGAACTGCGGATCGGCCGCCTCGATGCAAAGGAAAAAGCGGTCACGCGAAACCGCGCTGAACCGAGGGTTGTTGAACACCGGGTGATACGGTGCCGGCAACCCATTCAGCCCTAGCATTCCGATCGCAGCCGAAAGTCCGCCGAAGAGGATAGTCATCTCGAAGGTCACGATGATGAAGGCCGGCCACGCATGGTATGGCCGCCCCCCGATATTCAGCGGATAGCTGATAGTGTTGATCCAGTACTGCAACAGGTATCCGGAGAGCCCGCCCAGAATGCCTCCCAGCAGGCACACCAGCGGCACGCGCGTCTTCTCGAAGCCGATCACGTCGGCCAACTCCTCGATGGGATACGGCGTGTAGGCGTCGATGTTGCGATAGCCCGCGGCATAGGTGGCGCGAGCCGCTTTCATCAGCTCGGTCGGGTTGTCGAACTCGGCCATCATCCCGTAGAGAGGCGTCTCAGTCATGGGCCGCCACCTCCACTTTCACGGCCGATTCAGGCAGCAGGGTGCGCACTTCAAAAATCGGAATCATCGGCATCAGGCGAATGAAGATAAACATGCAGACGAAGAAGAATCCGATGGTGCCGAAGAACGTCGCGTAGTCCCAGCGCGTCGGCACGTAGATTCCCCACGACGATGGCAGGAAGTCGCGGGAGAGGCTGACGACCACGATCACGAAACGCTCCAGCCACATCCCGACGAGCACGTCGATCGAGATCAGAAACAACAGGATCGGGCTGGTGCGCACCTTCTTGAACCACAGCACCTGCGGGATAACGATGTTGCAGGTAATGAGCAGCCAGTAAAAGAAACCATAGGGGCCGAACATGCGGTTCATCGTCTGGAATTTCTCCCACGGGTTGCCGCTGTAAAAGGCATAAAAAACTTCCATGCCATAGCCGTAGGCGACGATCAATCCGGTGGCCAGCATGACCTTGGCGGCATTGTCCAGGTGCCGCATCGTGATCATGTCTTTCACCCCGTAGAAGCGGCGGATGGGAATCGCCAACACCAGCACCATGGCAAAGCCCGAGTAGATCGCGCCGGCGACAAAGTAGGGTGGAAAAATCGTTGTGTGCCAACCGGGAATGAGCGAAACCGCAAAATCAAAGCTCACCACCGTATGCACCGAGAGCACCAGAGGGGTCGCTAGTCCAGCCAACAGCAGGTAGGCACTCTCGTAGCGCTTCCAGTGGCGGACCGAACCGCGCCATCCCATCGCCAGGATGCCGTACATCGCCTTGGCCCACGGGTGGCCTGCCTTATCGCGCATGGTCGCCAGGTCGGGAATCAGGCCGACATACCAAAACACGAACGAAATCGTGCCGTAGGTCGACACGGCGAATACGTCCCACACCAGCGGACTGCGGAACTGCGGCCAAACTCCCATCGTGTTTGGATAAGGGAACAGCCAGTAGGCGAGCCACGGACGGCCAAGGTGCAGCACCGGGAACATGCCGGCGCAGGCCACCGCGAACAGCGTCATCGCCTCGGCAAAGCGGTTGATGGAATTGCGCCAGCTCTGTTTCAGCAGGAGCAGAATCGCCGAAATCAACGTGCCGGCGTGGCCAATACCAATCCACCACACAAAGTTGACGATGGCGAAGCCCCAGCCAGTCGGGATCGCAATGCCCCAGATGCCAACGCCGCGAACAAACAGGTAGGTGGCCGCGAACAGCAGCAATAGCGCCACAGTGGCGAAGAACGCCACGCCGAGCGACCAGCCCAGGGTCAGCGGACGCCGGAGCACAATGTTGGCGATCTTGTCGGTGAGGCTGCCGAAGCTGTGGCCCGGAACCAACACCGGCGGCTGTCCCGGTAGTAACCGCTCGTCTAGCAGCGTCGTCTCTTCAGGACCTTCGTGCATACTTCGTTAAGCTCCCTCACCGGACCCGAAGTCAGGATTTGGATTCAGCACGGCGGCAAGGTACGTCGTGCGCGGGCGCGTATTCAGGTCTTCCAGCAAGCCGTAATTCCGTTCCTCGGCCTTTAGCTTGGCGACCCGGCTGTTGGCATCGTTGAGGTCGCCGAAGACGATCGCATTCGCCGGACACGCCTGCTGGCAGGCGGTCAGGATTTCGCCGTCACGGATCTTGCGGTTGTTATCTTCCTCAGCGCGAATTCGTCCGTGGGTGATGCGCTGGATGCAGTACGTGCATTTCTCCATCACCCCGCGGCTGCGAACCGTGACTTCCGGGTTGCGCACGAACTTCAGCTGCGCGGTGTTGAAATCGGAATAAAGCAGGAAGTTGAAGCGCCGGACTTTGTAAGGGCAGTTATTCGAGCAGTAGCGAGTGCCCACGCAACGGTTGTAGACCATGTCGTTGAGGCCCTCCGTGCTGTGCGTAGTAGCTCCGACGGGGCAGACTACCTCACAGGGCGCATTCTCGCACTGCATGCAGGGCACCGGCTGGTAATAGGTTTTCGGATTCTCGGGGGGGCCCTCGAAATAATTGTCGATGCGCAGCCAGTGCATGTGGCGGCCGCGCTTCACTTCCAGTTTGCCGACCACCGCGATATTGTTTTCAGAGACGCAGGCCGCCACGCAGGCATTGCAACCGACGCAGGCATTCAGGTCGATTGTCATTCCCCACCGGTTGACCTTGCTGTAGTCGTAAGGCTTGTAAAGGGTCAAGCCCGGCGCCGGGGCCTCGGCCATCTCGTGCGCGAAGCCGGGGTTCTTGATGAAGTCCTCGAGCGAAGCGGCGCGCGCCAGCGGACGTCCCTCCATCGCCTGGCGACCCTGGGTGGAAGCGAGTCCATAATGCTCGCCCGTACGCGTCAACTTGCCAGTCGAGACCCACGGCGACGCGCTAGCACGCAGCTTGTAAGCACTGAAGCCGACGCCTGAGCCCACACGGCCGCAGCGCTCGCGTCCATAGCCAAGCGAAACTGTCACCGAGTCGTCCGGATGTCCGGGGGTGAGCCAAACCGCACCGCGCACCTTGGCTCCGCCAACCTCGATTTCGACTACATCTTCGGTTTTGATCCCGAGCTTCTTGCCGGTGCGCACACTCATCAGGACGGGATTGTCCCAGGTCATCTGGGTGATCGGCTTCGGCAGTTCCTGGAGCCAGGCGTTGTTGGCAAAGCGACCGTCGAAGATACTCGGGTCGTAGCGGAACATGATTTCCATTCCGGCCGCCGACGTCTGCGGTCCGGGAATATTTGCCGCGCGCGCGCTCACCTGTTTTGGTGCGAACGTGGTGTCGGCGATGAATCCATCGTGCAGCGACTTGCGCCAGAAGGCGTTGAAGTCTCCGCTCTTGTGCTGCTCTTGCCAATACCTGTACACGATCTCGTAGGAGTTGGTCTCCGGTTCTCCGACGAGAGCGCCCACGACTTCGAAAGCCGAGCGTCCGCCGTAAAGCGGCGCAATCAGCGGCTGGATGAGGCTAATCGTCCCGTCGAAAGAACGGCAGTCGCCCCACTGCTCCAGATAATGCGTGGCATTGAGATGCCAATGACAGAGGCGCGCCGTCTCATCCTGGTAGAGCCCATGGTGTACGCGCAGTCCCACCTTCTGCATGGCCCCGGAGAAGTTCAGGTCCGGCGGTGCGTCATAGAGCGGATTCACGCCGAGGAGAAACAGCATGTCGATCTTGCCGGTCCACATCTCGCCGGCCAACTGGCGCAGCGAATCGGTCTTGTTCGCCGGGTGCGACTCAATCCAATCGGTATAGAAGACCGTCTGCCCCACGTTTCCCAGCGCCTGGTTCATGGCGTGTGCCAGCATGTGTACGGCAACCGGCTGGTTGTCGCCGGCAACGATCACGGAGCGGCCGCGATTGGCTTGCAGATCTTTCACTAGAACGCTGGCGAACTTTTGCTGCCCGGACGGAAACTCTGCGCTGCCGCCTGCACCAAGCAGTGCTGCCAAGGCGCGCGCGAAGGCTTCGATTTCGCTGGCACGCAGCGGCAGACGGTGATCTGCCTTGCCACCGGTGTTGGTCGGCGTGCTCTCGACGGCGTAGAAGCGCAGCATCTCCTGCCTGAGCTCGGGGCGGCGACGGGCTGCGAACTGCCTCGCATTACGATGGAATCCCGGAAACCCGCCGGACAGGAAATCGCCGTCGAGCGAGAGCACCACCTTGGCTTTCTCGAAGTTGAACTGCGTCTGCATGGGCTGGCCGAAACTTGCCTGCGCCGCGGCCATGGCGTTATCGCGATTCGCCGGCTCCCACTGGTACCACTTGGCTTGCGGGAAGATGCGCAGCACTTGTTCCATCTGCGCCGTTAGCGCGGGCGAGCTGGTGGGTGCCGTTAGAAAGCGCATGCCGGCACCTTTCAAGGCCCGCTGCGCG
>JBEKQP010000168.1:0-10189 GCA_049519595.1 Candidatus Korobacteraceae bacterium
GGGGCCAAGCCGGTGGTCGATCCGCAGGCTGCGCCGTGGTTCCGGCAGGCGCGGGCATCTCTGCCTAAGCCGGTCCCCAAGGGATGGAAACTGAGCGTCGAGGACTCCAAGGACGAGATACGGCTCAGCATCAATTCGGCTGGAAGACTGCGCTCGGCCGTTTTCTTCCCGCTGGATGCGAACGTGATTGAGGACTCTAGTCCGCAGCGAGTGCAGACGAGCGCGTCGGGCTTTACCGTCTCACTCAAGAAATCCGATCAGTTCACCGGCCCTCTGACCCTGCTGAGGGGAGTGCTTGCGGACTCGGAATACCATTCCTATACAGTCTCCGTGCCCGCGCCGGCAAGCTCCGGCAAAGGCCAAGCATCGAGCAAGTGACCTGGCAAGACAGAGAACGTGAGGAGGAGAAACCATGAAGCGGAGCTTCACCCGGCTTACATCCGTCTTGGCATTGTTGTGCCTGACCGCGGCCGCGTTTGCGGTTCGCGTGGGCGAGCAGGCGCCGGACTTCAACGCTGTCGATAGCAATGGGCAATCGCACGCGCTCTCGCAGTATAAGGGCAAGTTCGTGGTGCTGGAATGGCACAACAACGGCTGTCCGTATACGCGTAAGCACTATGTGAGCGGCAACATGCAGAACTTGCAAAAAGAGTGGATCGCGAAGGGAGTTGTGTGGTTCACCGTGATCTCTTCCGCTCCTGGCGCGCAGGGTTATGTGACCGCCGCGGAAGAGAATGCGTATCTGAAACAGATGAAGGCTTCGCCAACAGCGGCACTGCTGGACCCGCAGGGAACGCTCGGCCATCTCTACAACGCGAAGACGACACCGGAGATGTTCATCATCGCGCCCGATGGCAAGTTGGTATATCAGGGTGCCATTGACGACCATCCGACGACCGAGGCGGACGACATCCCGAAGTCGAAGAACTACGTCTCCGTAGCGCTCACCGAAGCCATGTCGGGGAAGCCGGTAGACGAGCCGTCCACGCGCTCCTACGGCTGCTCGGTCAAGTACGCGCACTAGGGTCTGTTAAGCACTTGACGGGCTAGCGTTTGATCTCGATGGGCCGCTGATCGTAATAGGACACGGTGGCCGTCATTCCCTGCCGGTTGTCGAACGACTCTTTCGAAACCGGAAAGCTGACTACAACGCTGCCTGAAATCCGCGCACCGGGCTCGATGCGGGTATCACGGGTCAACCCGGCAATGGAGTGTTGCCGCAAATCCGGAAACGCCTGGAAATAGCGTTCGAAGTCAGAGACCGAACCGAAGTCATCGTTGAACTCACCTTTGTCGGTTCGGATCGTGATCTTCACATTTTTCAGGAAAAGCGGCTTCTTGGAGATATTCGTCAGGCTGAGTTGCACGGTGGCAAGCGCGAGATCCTGACCCGGAACATTGACGGCATAGGCCTGGTCGATGCTTCCGGCGCCAATTGGCGTGGCGCGCAGGAAATATGCGGCTACGCCGACGGCAATTGCCAGCAGCGCCATGGCGATCGCCACCGGGCCCACCGCGGGCATGGTGTGCTTAAAGCTGTCAAATTCCTCGGTCATCGGTACATGACCGGCATCGTCCGGATCGGAACCCGGATTGGACTTCGGATTCGACAAGAGGCTGGCCATCGTTCCTCCTTGCTCCGGCCACTCATGCCGGATGAGCCACGCGGTTGAATGTCTCCGCCCATTGATGAGATGCAAGGGGCGGCCTTACCGGGTTCCTGAGTTGCCGCTGCCCTACCCGCGTTTGATGGCCGCAAGCAGCTTGTCGACGGGCAGGGTGTTCAGCACGTCGGCGGCAGTCAGCCAGGCACGGCGCGCCTGGAGAATTCCATACTTGAGCTTTTCGAAATGCGAGGTGTGATGCGCGTCGGTGTTGATGAGTATCTTGACACCGCGCTCGCGCGCCATGCGCAGATGCACATCGCAAAGATCGAGCCGGTCGGGATAGGCATTCAATTCCATCGCTACATTGCGCGCCGAGGCCGCTTTGAGCACCGCGTCGAGATCGAAGTGATAAGCCTCGCGACGCAGCAGCAGCCGTCCGGTGGGATGACCGATGGCGGTGACGTAACGATTTTCGACAGCGCGCAGCAGGCGCTCGGTCATCTGTGCCGGCTCCTGGTTGAATGCCGAGTGTACGCTGGCAATCACCACATCCAGTTGCGCCAGGGCGGAGTCCTGCAAGTCGAGCGCGCCGTCTGCCAGGATGTCGACTTCTATGCCCGCCAGGATGGTGATTCCGTCAATCTGCTCGTTTGCGCGGCGAAGCCGCTGCGCATGCTCTGCGGTCCGCTTCTCGTCGAGCCCATTGGCGAACGCCAAGTTTTTGGAATGCTCGGTGATGGCGATGTACTGGTAGCCGCGCTCGCGGGCGGCCAGCGCCATTTCTTCGATGGTGCACCGGCCATCGGTTTCCACCGTGTGCATGTGAACTTCGCCGCGAATGTCTTCCAGCCGCACCAGTTGCGGCAAAGCATGCTTTTCCGCGGCCTCCAGCTCACCGCAGTTCTCGCGCAACTCAGGCGGAATCCAATCGAGGCCGAGTTTGCCGTAGATTTCCTCCTCGGTGTCGCCTGCCACCCGTTCGTTGCCTTCGAGCGTGAACAAGCCGTACTCGTTGAGCGTGAATCCGCGCTTCAGCGCCCGCTGACGCAGGGCCACGTTGTGCGCTTTGGAACCGGTGAAATATTGCAAGGCGGCGCCAAACGAGTCCGGCGGAAGAATGCGCACGTCGATCTGCATACCGCTGCGAAGTTTGAAGCTGACCTTGTTCTCGCCGCGCGCCAGCACATCGGCAATGCCGGGAAATTGCAAAATGCGCTCGATCAGCGCGTCGCGCTCCGCCGGTTGCGCGCAGCAGGGCCCGGTGATGAGCAGGTCGAGATCGCCCACGGTTTCGCGTCCGCGGCGCAAAGAGCCCGCCGGAGTCATCGTCTCCACTCCGGGCATCTGGCCGATGTGCTCCATCAACTTGGCCGCCGTGCGATCGGCTTCATCGAGATGGAAGCGGCCCGAAATGCCGCGATAGGTTTCAATCGCCTTCAGGATTTTCTGTTCGGTCTTTTCGCTCATGCGCGGAAGACCGCGCAGTTTGCCTTCACGCGCAAGCTGCTCTACTCCGGTAACGTCGGAAACCTGAAAATTCAACCAGATCAGGCTGACGGTTTTTGGACCGAGTCCCTGGATCTTGAGTAACTCCAGCATCGACGGACGGTATTTTTCAAGTAGCTGTGCGTGCAGCTTCAGGTCGCCTTCCTGAAAGATCTCCTGCAAATTCGCGGCCATGCCTTTGCCGATGCCGGGAACTTCCAGCAGTTTCTTGGGATCGTTGATCAGATCGGCGACCTGCTGCGGCAACGCTTCGATGGCTTCGGCGGCGTTGCGGTAGGAACGGATGCGAAACGAATCTTCGCCCGCGATCTCCATCAGATCAGCGGTCTCGATCAGGATATTGGCGATGCCTTTGTTGTCCACGCGCCGCCTCCACCTCTGAATTTTAGAGCAGTTTCACAACGGGCGTATCTCGGGAGAAGGTCGAGGGCTGGTGCCCTCGGCGTGACATCGCTGCTAGAAGCTGTTGCAGGGCGCAATCGTATCTTGCAGGCGGTCGGCGCAAAAAGGAAAACCCAGCCACTCGGCTGGGTTTCGTAACAATCACCGGCTTATGCGAAGTCAGGCGACCTTCGTAACGTTGCCGGCCTGTGGCCCTTTCTGGCCCTCAACGATTTCAAATTCAACCTCATCGCCCTCCTGAAGACTCTTGTATCCCTCGGAGGTGATGGCAGTGTAGTGAACGAAAACATCGGGTCCACCATCGTGGCCGATAAAGCCGAACCCTTTAGCGTTGTTGAACCATTTAACGGTTCCCTTTAGACGAGACACTTGCTAATTCCTCCGTGCTACTACTCCGGCCGAAGCCGCTTCAGTCTCAACAAGCATGAGACCAAACCTACACGGATGTATTCCCGTCGAATGATCCGGATTGGGTGGAACTTGCCGAGACCGCAAAGCGATGTTATTGCGGACAGGAATATGTTGTCAAGTTAGTACACATGCTTCAGCTCGAAAATTACGGCGGATGATCCAGCAGTGCGGGGCAGTGCCGCGGAATCCCCTGACGCGCTTAACGGGCTGTGTGCAGACGGAACAGATGTCAGGCTCGGCGCACATTCCCGCAGCCGGTCAGCTCTGCGTGTGAAACTTCTCAAGCCAGAGCACGCCCGCGATTGTCTTGCCATCTTCGATCCTGCCGGACATGACCATTTTGACCGCAAGGGAAACTGGAAAGAAACGCGCTTGAATTACCTCATCCTCTTCCGGTTGTGCCTCGCCCTGCTTCAGTTCGCGGGCGAGGAATAGCGCCATTGTTTCGTCGAGAAATCCGGGACTGGAAAAAAATGAAGCTGCTTTTTTCCAGCGCTTCGCAGTGATTCCGGTTTCTTCCAGCAACTCCCGTTTGGCTGCGGCAAGCACTTCTTCGCCTTGGTCAATCCGTCCGGCGGGAAATTCCCACAGTTCGCGGCCCGCCGCGTAACGGAACTGCCGGATCAGCAGCACTCGCCATTGCTCGCGCGTGTCATCGACGGCCATCACCACGACTGAGCCGGGATGGCGCACCACGTCGCGACGCGCAGTCACCCCGCCAGGCTCGCGCACCTGCTCGGTGGTGACATAAAAAATTGGCGAGCGAAACGCGATTCGCGACTTCAAAACTTTGGCGGGCGAAGCAGCTTTTCCGGAAAACCTTGCGGAGTTTACTTTCGCGGTCTTATTGGACGGCGTAATCTTGCGAGCCATGGTCTTAGAACTATAGCGTATGCGGGAAAAGACGTAATGGGTGGCGCGCGAAAATCTTGAACTCTAGAAGCTAGGTGATCAGGTGACCCATCTTTTCGCGCTTGGTACGCAGATATCTCGCGGACTTTGGATGCGAGTCTACCTGCGCGGATACCCTTTCGACCTTGATTCCAGCCTGTTCGACGGCAGTGATCTTTTCGGGGTTGTTGGACATCAGCTGGATGTGTTTCACCCCAAGCGCGGTCAGGATCGCGACAGACAGGTTGTACTCGCGACAATCGGGTTTGAAGCCAAGTTTTTCGTTGGCTTGGACGGTGTCGAGTCCTCCATCCTGCAATTCGTAGGCCTCCAGCTTGGCCATTAAGCCTATGCCGCGACCCTCCTGCTGTTCGTAAATGAGGATTCCACTGCCGAGCTTGGCGATTTTTCCCAGCGCCATTTCAAGCTGCGCCCGGCAGTCGCAGCGATTCGATCCGAATACGTCTCCGGTAAGGCACTGCGAGTGAATGCGCACCAAGGGCGGTTGCGAATGGATGTCGCCCATGACGAGAGCGACGGCGGTTTCCCGGCGGCGCTCAAGATCGGCGGGGGAGTCGTTTGCGTAACGGACTGAACTTGTAAAGTAGCCTTCAAAGCCGAAGATCCGAAATTGTCCCCAGCGAGTGGGGAAGTCGGCCTCAGCAATTTTTCTGATCGAATTCACGCTACTAATTATAAACGCGTCAGAGTTGAAAGATGTGACCTGCGGCACTAATAGGCGTGGGGGGGCGGTAGGAAATTCGCTCTGCCCTGCTACGAGCAATAGAGCGCGCAACGGGGCCCGGCTTTACCTGCGGAGCGGCTGGCTGATAAGATACATTCCAGACCCGCCTCAGGAGCGCAGTAGATGCGCGCGTGCAAGGGGTGTGCGGGACGGGGCTATAGCTCAGCTGGGAGAGCGCTGCAATCGCACTGCAGAGGTCGTCGGTTCGATCCCGACTAGCTCCACCAATTTTTTTTAGCGGCTTGCATAAATTAAAAGTTGAGGTTCTCACAACACCCGGTTAACGCCGGGTGTTCTAGTTTGCGCCGAAGCTGGCTGAAAAGGTGTAAGGGGCGTAGTATCTAAATAGACATCTTCATACGCATCTCTGCTTGTCCGGATTACCGGGGTGAGCTATTTGCGCATCCAGGTGCCGGTTCTTCGAACGGCGCGCAAAGCCTATCATCAGCATCCGGCCGCGAGCTGCCGCTCATTGGTGTTCCGGAGGACCAGCCCTTCGGAATGGGGAGGGTTTGACGGAAATCACCACGTACATCACGCCCATCAAATGTTCCTTGACGATCTCCGTCAACGCCACGTGATAGGAGTATCGATGCCGGATGCGGTTGGAAATTACGTATTCTCGATCCAAGCAGAGCCTTTCCATAGAGAGATGCGCTACCACTGGATGATTTGCTCGTCGCAGAACCCTGACCAACTGGTGTCCTGGGGGCATTCCTCTACGCGGGAACTTGCCGAGGCCGCGGCGCGCAACGAGATTCAGGACCTGTCTACCGGATTGACACAAGGTGGGCGGGTGACCGACACGAAGAAGCAGATAATTCGCCGTCGCTGATTTCTCACAAACGAATTTGAATTACTAGAAGCAGTCGACCCACCCTAGGCATCACCGTTGCGGTGGATGTCACCTGATCAAACGCGATTTGAATGCGATTCGGGCCGCTACCCTGCGGCAGCGGCCCGAAGGCTTGCTTACGCGTGCTCTTTGCGGAGCTTTTTGCGGGCGCGTTTGCGCGCCAATTCTTGCTTCAGACGGGCTTTTGCCCCCGGCTTCAGATAGTAGGAGTGACGCTTCACTTCCTTAATGATTTCGTCCTGCTGCACTTTGCGCTTAAAGCGGCGCAGGGCGTTGTCCACCGACTCTCCCTCTTGCAGTCGAATTTCCGCCAAACCCTCACCCCCAATCCGTTTTACTCGAACAAAAAGCGACGATCGTCCCTAAACGAAAATTTCTCCCGGCATGCGAAAGAGGGTGCGGGACGGAAGTGTGTTCCGGGTTGGGCGGGACTCCACGATCGCAGTGTCTATGCTGATCTGCTTGCGCGCTATTTTGAGCTTCAAAATGCGCTCGATATGGCGCAGTTCAACCACCTCGACCCCCGAAACCAACGTTGATGCGCGACCACATGCGCCTGCGCGTCCGGTGCGGCCAACACGGTGAATAAAATCTTCCGGCATGGCCGGCAGATCGTAGTTGATCACATGGGCAACGTCATTCACGTCGAGGCCACGCGAGGCTACATCGGTTGCAACCAGCACTTTAAAACGGCCTTCGTCGAAGCCGGTAAGCGCGCCGATACGCTGTGCCTGAGAGCGGTCACCGTGGATCATGGCCGCCGCGAATCCATCGCGCACAAGGTTTTTGGCCAGGCGTTCGGCACCCCGCTTGGTGCGGGCAAAGATCAGCGTTTGTCCTTTTTCGGCGTAGAGAAGCTCGCGTAGAACGCCGGGTTTTTCTGCCAAGGACACCTCAAACGCCTGCAGTTCCACGCTTTCCGCGGGCTTCAGAGTCGAACCCAAAGCGATGCGCACAGGATTCTTCAGGTAGTCATTGACGAGTCCGGCGACGGATGCTTCCAGCGTAGCCGAGAAACACATTGTCTGGCGTTCCTGTGGCAGGCGCCCCACAATCCGCCGGATTGACGGCAGAAAGCCCATGTCGAGCATACGGTCGGCTTCGTCCAGCACCAGGACGCTGACATGCTGCAGGTCGACCAGTTTGCGGCCGAGGAAATCTTCCAGTCTGCCAGGAGTGGCAACCATCAGTTGCGCGCCGGAGCGCAGCGCCTGAAGCTGCTTCTTTTCCGGTACCCCGCCCATCACCAGGGCGGCGGGTGCCAGTTTGTTGCAGCGGACGTTGTCGTAATGCTCGCAAACCTGCATGGCAAGTTCGCGCGTCGGCACCAGAATGAGCGCCTCGATGCGGCGCGAGTTGCTGATTGCCAGCCGCTCGATGATAGGCACCAGAAACGCAAGGGTTTTGCCGGTTCCTGTCTGGGCCGTTGCCAGAATGTCCTTGCCGGCGAGTGCCTGCGGAATGGTGGCGGCCTGAACTGGCGTAGGTATTGAGAATTGTGCTACAGCAAGCTTCTGCTGAAGAGCAGAAGACAGAGGTAGTTCAGAAAACATCATCATGCGAATTGTTAGTTACTTTCTTTCTCGAGGGGCGTCTCGCGACCCGCAATCAGGGAAGGCGATTCGCGAATAAGGCTAGGGATGCCGCTCTATTTCAGTTATGGCCGCTGAGTTGTACGGGATAGCAGAAGGGCGGGACTCGAGTCGCTAGATCGAACGTTCGCACCACTGAAGAACCGTGGTCAGTAGCTTGCTTCCGATTCAGTATACCACCATTCGCTAAAAGCACGATGGTGACACGATGCACGCGATCAGAAATCGTTGAAGTCCAACGCCAAAGGCTGGCCGTCTTCGTCATACTCAATAACCGGATTACCAGTGCGTTCAACCGGCGTCTCTTCCTTGGTTTCCGCGGTTTCCGCCTTGCGTTGCTGTTTCTTTTGTAGTTTCTCTACCCGCTTTTCCTGGCGGGCGCGTTCTTTAGAGCGCTTAGTGAACGACGGTCGAGAGTTTCCGGCCATTGATGCTCCTGTCGCAAAAGATTGCCCAGAGGCGCCCGGAGTCGTTACCCCGGGTTCCGGGTCCCGGCGCGCGCCGTTGCGCATGCTCGGGTGGTCGCCTGTATTCGAGTCTACAGGACTTCGACGTTTTCCGCCTGCAATCCCTTTGGACCCTTCGTGACTTCGAACTGTACCGACTGCCCTTCCTGAAGGCTGCGGAAGCCGTTCGACTTGATGGCCGAGAAATGCACGAAAACATCTTCGCCATTCTGCCGCGCTATGAAGCCAAACCCTTTGGCATCGTTAAACCACTTCACTGTTCCTTGTTCCACTGTATGTACCTTTTCCTTTTTCTGGAGATTCGGCTGGAAGATTCTGCTGGACTTAAGAGTGGGCACACCGACCGGCTCGGCTGGCCAACTCAAAATCGCAGGTCAAAACTTCGCGACCTCCTGCTAATTAGATGCTACACGAAAGCGTGCGATTCACTACCCGTACCCGGTCCCTGGTGCGGAGCAAAAGCAAACACTTACGCCGCTTTCGCAGTTGACAATCGAATGCTCAACGCCTAGGGTAGAATCTGAGTGAGTAGTTTCGTCCTCTTTCAGACTCTCTGAAGCTAAGTCAGAGTATCTGAAGTCCTTAACCTCCTTAGCGTACGGGCCCCGGCATTCGATGAGCCAAGGCAAAAACACAATCAACCAGAGAAACAGCACCGCGAGAGAGCACAACTCCTGTCGAAGTGGCAGAGGATGGGCAGCGTTTAACGATCGCAAAGGAATTGGAACACAATGAAGATTTTCGTCGGTAACTTTAGTTTCAGCATGACAGAAGCAGAGCTTCGTTCACTTTTTCAGCCCTTCGGCACTGTCGACAGCGTTTCGCTGGTAACTGACCGCGACACCGGTCGCTCACGAGGATTCGGATTCGTCGAGATGGCGAACAAGGACGAAGCCGCCAAGGCGATTGCAGCCCTGAACGGCCAGGATTCAGGCGGAAGGCCGCTTACCGTCAATGAAGCGCGGCCCAAAGTCGAGCGTGGTGGCGGCGGCGGCGGACGCGGCGGCGGACGGGACGACTATCGCGGTCACGCGCGTCAGCCTCGCGAACCACGGTGGTAGGGCTTGGGGAAGCTGAGAAACAGCGGACCCAAGGGATGGCCAAACGTGTGCGGCAGAACAGCGAGAACGCATCCAATCTTGTTGAAATGTCGACGGTAACTTGTGATAAGTGTGGCGCTCGTTTCGCCATCGGTCATCGTCTGTTTTTCCAGGATGTGGAGCTTGCAACCAGGCAAGCCGCATGGCTGGGCGAGCAACTCGTCTGGGATCACATCCAGGAAAACAAACACCGGGGTTCGATACGTTTGCCTGCGTCCAACGAGATGAAGTGAAGGCACGGCAGCCGTGCGCTGGAACAACCAGGGGGCTGATCATCGCCCACTGGTATGGTCTGTGAGCGCCGGTTGTCCGGTCTTTCCGGGCGGAAATTGAACGGCATAGATCGTTCCGGGCAAGGCAGGCGTGTCTTTCGTTAAATCTACTGTGGTTTAGGGCCCGAACCTGGAACCGGTGAGGCCCGCCTATTCTCCTCAAAACTCTCTATATAAATTAAGGGCACGCAAGTCGGCGCTCACTCAGCGAGCGGGACAGGCGATATGCTGCCGCTTGTCGTTGCGAAAGACCTTCTTTTCAGCCACAATTCCGAAAGCAAAATTCATGAGGCCCAAATAGCTGCGGGAACTGCGCCCGGTAAGGTTACAGGTGTGGCTG
>JBEKQP010000169.1:0-10052 GCA_049519595.1 Candidatus Korobacteraceae bacterium
TAAGCGCCTTTTTCTCATCAGCAGATTCGTATTTGTCGTAAACAGGCGTTATCACCACCTAACCCGAATACCGGCAATGCTGGCGTCTACTTCCCATCCGAACTACTCCCTGCCGTTTCTGATTGCGCGAGCCGGATGAAGCGCTGAATGCGCGGTCGGTGAAGCAGCTCTCAGACAAAAGCCTTAACACCACAAATCGCCGTCGCCGGCAGTGCTGTTTTTGGCGTACTCCTGGCTAATTCCTGAAATTCACCGATGACACGAACGTGACACTCAGGTATCTTGTAGCTAAGTCCTCAGAAGCACCGCTCCTGTGGTGGAAAACACACGATGTGGATTGTACGACTAGCTCTCCGCAGACCGTATACGTTCGTCGTGGTATCGCTATTGGTATTCATTTTAGGAATATCGGCGATCGTCACGACTCCCAAGGACATTTTCCCCATCATTGACATCCCTGTTGTTAGCGTTATCTGGAGCTACAACGGCCTGTCGCCGGAGGAAATGGCTAACCGAATGGTTACCATCTCTGAACGGGCAATGACGACCACCGTCAATGATATCGAGCACATTGAGTCGCAGGCGTATTCGGGTGTTGCGGTCATCAAGATCTTCTTTCAACCGAATGCCAAGGTGGAAACGGCGCTTTCGCAGGTGACGGCGCTGGTGCAGACGCAGTTGAGGATCATGCCTCCGGGCACTACTCCTCCGAACATCGTCAAGTACGATGTCTCCTCGGTTCCGGTTCTGCAGATGGGCCTTTCCGGCGAGGGTTTGAGCGAACAGCAGCTCTTCGACTACGGTTTGAATTACGTCAGAACGCAACTGGCGACCGTGCAGGGCGCGTCGGTTCCGCTGCCTTACGGCGGCAAACAGGCCCAGATCATGGTCGATCTCATTCCCAGTCAGCTTTATGCCAAGCACCTGTCGCCGGCAGACATCTCCAACGCCATTTCGTACCAGAATCTGATCCTGCCATCGGGGTCGGTCAAGATGGGCGACCGCGAATACAGCGTCCGCCTGAACAGCAGCCCGCTGACGATAGCGGAAATGAATGATCTGCCGATCAGGGCGTCTGGCGGGGCTGTGGTGCTGATGAAAGATGTAGCCCAGGTGCGCAGCGGGTTTTTGCCGCAGATCAACGTGGTGCGCATCAACGGCAATCGTGCCTCACTGATGACGATTCTGCGCAACGGGCATGCTTCCACGTTGGATATTGTGAGGGAGGTCAAGGCGGCGCTGCCTCGCGTGCAGTCGATCCTTCCCCCCGCGTTGAAGATTACCCCTCTCTTCGACCAATCGTTGTTCGTACGCGCCTCGATTTACAGCGTGCTGAAAGAGGGCGTGATCGCGGCAATGCTGACGGGCCTGATGATTCTGGTCTTCCTGGGGAGCTGGCGCAGCACGCTGATCGTTTGCACCTCGATTCCGCTCTCCATCCTGACTTCACAGATCATTCTCACCGCGCTCGGGCACAGCATCAACGTGATGACCCTGGGCGGCATGGCCTTGGCGGTGGGAATCCTGGTGGACGATGCCACGGTCACCATCGAAAACGTGCATCGCAACATGGCGATGAGGAAGCCGTTGACGCGCGCGCTGCTCGATGGCGCTCAGCAGATTGCGGTGCCGACCTTTGTCTCCACGCTTTCCATTTGCATCGTTTTCGTGCCGGTCGTACTGCTAACCGGAGCCGCCAGATTTCTGTTCACGCCGCTGGCCATGGCTGTTGTGTTTGCCATGCTCGCGTCCTATTTCTTTTCGCGAACCCTGGTCCCAACCATGGTGCACCACATGCTGGGATCAGAAGTGCCGATTTATGCGACCGAAGAAGGCAAGCACGGCCACCGCATGGATCTGGGGTGGGTGTGGCGCGTGCATTTCAGATTCGACGATTGGTTCGAGGGGATGCGCGAGCGCTATCGCCGGCTCTTGGAATGGAGCCTGCACAACCGGCAACTGGTGCTCGGGCTGTTCGCAGTATTCGTAGCTGCTTCCTCGCTGCTGATATTCGTCATCGGGCAGGACTTTTTCCCCTACGTCGACTCCGGGCAGATACGCTTGCACGTGCGCTGTCCGGAGGGCACGCGAGTGGAGACCACAGAGCAGGTCTTCGCCCAAGTTGATGAGGAGATCCGCCGCATTATCCCGCCCGAAGAGGTGCAGCTCATAATCGACAATATCGGGCTTCCGGTCAGCGGCATCAACCTGGCGTTCAGCGACACCGCCAGCATCAGTGCCGCCGACGGCGACGTCCTGATTTCGCTCAATCCCAAAAAACACGGTCCCACCCGCCAGTACATGCGGCTGATGCGCGAACGGTTGACCGAGAAATTCCCGCAGGAAACGTTCTTCTTTGCGGCCGCCAACATGACCACGCAGATCCTAAACTTCGGGCTGCCCGCGCCTATCGACATCCAGGTGGCTGGCCGTGACCCGGTGACGAACTATGCGGTTGCCGAACGGCTGCTGGCGCGGGTGCGCAAGGTGGCCGGAGTGGTTGACGCGCACATCCATCAAGAGGTGGCGCGCCCGCAATTCGACGTCAACGTGGATCGGGCAAAGGCACAGCAGCTTGGGCTGACGCAGCGCGATGTGGCCCAGAGCATGCTGATTTCGCTCAGCGGCAGTTACATGGCGGCGCCCAATCAGTGGTTGAATCCCGCAACCGGCATCAACTACCAGGTTACGGTGCAGACTCCGCAGGCCTCGATTTCATCCCTGGACGCCATGCAAGCAACGCCGGTGAACGGCCCGCAAAATATCCAGACGAGCGCCAAGGACACGCATCTGCTGGCGAACCTGGCTACGGTCAAGCGCTCAACTTCTCCGACCCTGATCAGCCATTACAACGTGCAGCCGGTGTTTGACATTCTCTGCGATGTCGATCTGCGCGACCTGGGCGGAGTGGCGCGTGACGTCCAGAAAATTCTGGATGACGAGACCAACTCGGGAAAGTTGCCACGCGGCTCGTGGCTGGTCTTGCGCGGGCAGGCCGAGACGATGCATAGCTCTTTCGTTCGCCTCGGATTGGGCATCGGCTTCGCGGTGATCTTCATTTACCTGCTGATGGCCGTCAATTTTCAGTCGTGGCTCGATCCATTTATCATCCTCATGGCGTTGCCCGGCGCCTTTGCCGGTATTTTGTGGATGCTGTATATCTCGCAGACGACGTTCAGTGTTCCTTCGATGATGGGTACCATCATGGCGATTGGCGTCGCCACGGCGAATAGCATTCTGGTGGTCAGCTTTGCGAACGACGAGCGCGGAAGCGGTATGGGACCGTTGGAAGCGGCGCTTTCGGCCGGTTACGTTCGCCTGCGCCCGGTCTGTATGACCGCCTTGGCTATGGTCATCGGCATGGTTCCCATGGCTTTGGGCTTGGGCGAAGGCGGCGAGCAGAACGCGCCACTGGGGCGGGCGGTGATCGGCGGCTTGATATTCGCCACCGTAAGCACATTGTTTATCGTGCCGATTTTCTATACCGTTTTCCGCAAGAAGGCTCCGATCGATTGGGACCAGGAGATCGACCTCGAGGCGCATGAGGAACTACCAGAAGAAGGGACGCAACCTGCGTAGTTGGAAATGAACAAATGAATTCCAATGATCTTATGAATGCCAACCCGGTCGCAGAGCAAGCGCAGGTTGGCCGCGATCTGCGCTCCACCAAAACGGTGCTCAGGCTCGGCCTGGCACTGCTGGTTGTCTTCGGGCTGATTCTGATTTTGGGCTACATCCCGCGCTTCCGGAATAAGGAGGCGATCGCCAGCGCGGCGAAACGCCAGCAGGAGGCGGTTCCGGCGGTTGCGGTGACGGCTGCCGTCAGGTCGAAGTCGAGCGCCGAACTCTCCTTGCCGGGATCCACGGCCGCGCAGGTGGAAGCGCCCATCTATGCGCGCGCTTCGGGATATGTCTCTAAGCGTCTGGTGGACATCGGCGATCGCGTCAAGACCGGGCAACTACTTGCCATAATTGACGCTCCGGACCTGGATCAGCAGGTAGACCAGGGCCGCGCCACCCTGCAACAAAGCGAATCGGCGCTGCGTCAAGTGGAGGCGCAGGCGAAGCTGGCCAGCGTGACCTGGGAACGTTACAAGGTGCTGGTAGCGCGCGGGGTCTTCTCCAAGCAGGACGGCGACACTCAGGAGGCAAACTTTAACATCTCCCGGGCGAATGTGCGGGCGGCGGAGGATACGGTCAACGCCAATCGAGCGAATCTGCGGCGTCTGATCGAGCTGCAAGCTTACGAGCGCGTGCGGGCGCCGTTCGATGGCGTCGTCATCGCTCGCAACATCGATGTCGGCGCGCTGATTTCTTCTTACGGTGGCGGCCTGGGCTCAGGCGTCAATACCGCCGGGACCGGAAGCGTTACTATCCCGGTTACCGGCAGCGCTACGCTGGGCGCGGAGATGTTTCACCTCGCCCGCCTGGACCATCTGCGTGTCTATGTAAGCGTGCCCGAAAGCAGCGCGCAATATGTCGCAGTTGGACAAACCGTAAGCCTGGTGTTTGATTCCGCTCCCGGAAAAAGCTTTCAGGGCAAGGTGGTCCGCACCGCGCACGCAATCGATTCCACCACCCGCACCATGCTGACGGAAATACAAGTGGAAAACCGCGACGGTGAGTTGATGCCCGGAACTTTTGCAACCGTGATCTTTAATAACGTTCGTGCAATGCCGCCGGTGATCATCCCCGGCGATGCACTCATTACCCGCTCTAGTGGCATGACGGTTGCGCTGGTGCGCGACAATAGGGTGCATCTGCAACCCGTGGTGGCAGGACGCGATTATGGCGCGAGTGTCGAAATCCGCGAAGGACTCCAGGAGGGAGATCTCGTCGTGGTGAATCCTGGCGACTCCGCGAAGGAGGGAGCCAGAGTGACCACGCGGATACTCGCCGATGCCCAGGTGCCGGAATACGGTTCCGGCGGGCAGAACAAAGCGACCAAGACGCGGAATGCGGCTTCGCCGGGGCAGTCTTCCGGGGAATGAGACCGCGCTAACCCGGGGGCCCGGCACGCGCCGTCGTTGCGCGTGTTGGGGTGGAAGCATCAAGCCATGCCAGCCAACTCCGGTGGGCACACCAATTCAAATTGCGACGTGCGGCATTGTATCTGCTCGATGCCAAGTACACATTCAGTGTGAGTGGGCGAGCCGTCGATTAGAAGGCGAGATGAGATCAATTTCACGTTTGCTGCGGCTGGCATCTTTCCTGCTTTGCGCGACGCTGCCGCTAATCGCGGTCGCGCAGGATCAGGCGGCTCCTGCGGCAGGGCAGCCGATAACGGAAAACAAGCTCGAGCAGCGGTACAACGAAGAGGAGCTGTCCGCCCAGCTCCAGAAAGCCGAAGAGACGAAGACGCGGCCGGCAGCCGAATCGGCCAAAGGACTGGGCCGGCCGGCTTTTATAGGCACCTACTTCGCCCACTTCGTTCCTCCGTTGAGCCTGCGCAATACCGACCGGCTGGCCAATCTGATCCGCCAGGGAAAGCTTTATCTCTCGTTGCACGATGCGATCTTGTTGGCGGTAGAGAACAATCTTGACGTCGAGCAGCAGCGTTATCAGATCGCCATAGCGGACACCGACATTGTGCGCACCAAGGGAGGCGGGGTGACCCGTGGCCTGCCGCTCACCGTGGCGCAGTCGCCGGTCGGCATCGGCGGGCCCGGCAGTCCGCTGCTGAATAGTGCGGCCAGCACAGGCTCGGTGAGTCCGACTGCTTCGACCGTGGCCAATGTCTTCGACGTGAACCAGCTCACGGAAGCGCAGACGAACCTTTCAATCCAGGGCCCTACCCCGTTTTCGTCGGGTCCGCCCATTCCTGGCTATGATCCGACCCTGGTGGGGCAGTTGGCGTGGATGCATCTGCAGTCGATTGTAATTCCGCCGGTTGCTTCCAAGAGCACCAACAACGCGTTCGCCAATCTCACCTTGGCCCAGGGAATCAGCACGGGCGCTCAGTTCCTCGTCGGTTCCACCAATGCTTCCGACCTGCTGAACTTTTTCGCTTCGAGCCCCGATCCGTTTCGCAGTCCCAACGTGGTCGCCACGGTAGTGCAGCCGCTGCTTCGCGGTTGGGGACCGGGCGTCAATCGCCGATACATCCGCATTGCGGAAAATAACCTCAAGGTTTCGCGGCTGGTTTTTCGCCAGCAGCTCAGCGATCTTATCTTCGGTGTCAGCCGGCTTTACTACGACTTGGTAAGTTTGAATGAAGACGTCAAGGTTAAGCAGGAGACGCTGGCCGCGGCGCAGCAACTCTATCAGGACGACAAAAGCCAGGTCGAGATCGGTACGCTTGCTCCACTTGAGTTGACGCGCGCACAGGCGCTGGTTTCGTCAAGTGAACTCGACCTTACTCGCGCGCTGGGACTGGTGGTGCAGCAGGAAGCAGTCGTCAAGAGCGCGATTTCGCGAACCGGGACGGCCGACGCCGTTCTGTCCGGGGTGCGAATCACGCCGACCGATACTATCGTGGTTCCAGAAACCGAGAATCCTCCCCCGATGCCGGAACTGATCCAGCAGGGCTTGGCGAATCGCGCCGATCTGGCACAGGCGGCCATCCAGGTCAAGAATGCCGAAATCACGGTTAAGGCCTCGCGCAACCAGGTACGTCCGGAAATCGACCTGATCGGGGCGGCGATGACGCGCGGCAACATCGGCAGCACCTCTATCATCTCGGTGGCGCCGGTTGTGTTGCCACCTTCCACACCGGCCGGCAAAGAGAGCCACTTGTACGAAGCCGGCATCCAGGTCAACGTTCCTTTCCGCAACCGCATCGCCCAGGCCGACGCCGCGCGAGACGCGATCCAGCTTCGGCAGATGCAGGCGCGGCTGCAGCAGTTCGAGAACCAGGTGCGCGACGAAATCGAAAACGCGCTCACCGCCCTCCAGGTGGCGAGATCTGCTTATGTCGCCGCCGTCCGCAGCCGTCAATTCCAGGAACAATTGCTCGACGCCGAAAGACAAAAGCTATCGGTCGGAACATCGATTAATTTTTTCATCGTGCAGGATGAAGGGTTCCTTGCCCAGGCGCGCTCGACGGAGGTGGTGGCCCGCAGCACTTATATCAAGTCCCGTGTTTCGTTGGAACGCGCTATCGGGGCACTACTGGAGTCCCACAACATTCAGCTTGACGATGCCATCCAAGGCGAGCTTCCGAATTTATAGCCCGCTTGCGCAGCGATGCCGAGAAGCAACCAGGAGCGGCAGCACAGCCGCACGGACGCACCACTACGGAACCGATCTAGCCTTCGGCATGGCATTCACTCCGGGTCGCACTGCTTAGCTGGTTTGCGCTACAGTAGAAGGCTATGCCGCCCATCACGCAAGAAGAGAAAAAATTGACGGTCGAGATTACGGGCTCAGTAGCCCGGATTTCGCTCAACAATCCCCCGCTAAACATGATTGACCTGGAGATGATGGGCGCCTTGCGCGAACACCTGATTGCGCTGGAGCAAAAACCGAACATCACGGCAATCGTTTTCGCTGGAAACGAGCGGGTCTTCTCCGCTGGAATGGAGGTCGCGGTGCTCGCGCCACAGACCGTGGAGACAACGCTGAACAAGTTCCACGCCGCGGTGCGCGCCTTGGTGGCGACGTCGAAGCTCACCATCGCGAGTGTGCGCCGCCATTGCCTTGGCGGAGGAGCTGAGCTGGCTTTGGTGTGCGACATCGTTTATGCCGGCAGCGATGCCATTTTCGGATTTCCCGAGATCAAACTTGCGGCGTTTCCGCCGGTGGCAATGGTTGCGTTGTCCGCTATTGTCGGGCAAAAGCGCGCGGCGGAATTGCTGTTTACCGCGCGTAGCCTCACTGCGCAGGAAGCGCTTGCCATGGGACTGGTGAACCAGATCGCCGACGATCCCGAGACGCTGGTGGCCGAGTGTCTACAGCGGGTTTCACAACTGAGTCCGGCCGCGCTGCGCATTGCAAAGAAGGCGTTTTACGGCTGGGAATCGATGCATTTCGAGAAAGGACTAATGCGCGCCGAGGAGATTTACCGCGAGTACGTAACGCGCAGCGAGGATGGGAAAGAGGGCATTCGCGCATTCATCGAAAAGCGCCGCCCGGTGTGGACTGGTAAGTGAACGAATCGTTGGTCATGTATGGTTGTCGCCGAAAGCTAAGCATGCGCACGTACAATCGGGCGGGCGAGCGCATGCAATCAGTGCACGGCGAGATTCGCGTGCGGGGTGAAGACGCGCTCCTGGCGCGGGTAGAAGCTTAGCTCTGAGTTCTCCACCAATTTTTTGTCGATTATTTTTCCTTGCAACCGGCTATCAGTCAGCGGTTTACGAAATTGGGATGCCTGACTCGTAAGTTTTTGCACCAAAATTGAGTAATAATTTCGTACAATAGAAAGTATGGCAACGAGCTGGGAAAGTAAATCTGTTCTAGAGCAACAACTCACAACACAAGCCCTCACCGAAATAGAAAAAGAAAGAGTTTCTCGCGAAGAAGCCATTCACACGCGCGAACTGCAAACTCTGAAACTGAGTTGCGCGCGCGTAAGGGAGCAATTGGAGCGTTCGCAGAGTCCTCGCTACAGCGAGCTTCTGCAGCGTGAGCTCCATCATTTGGAGAATGAGTTGGCCCGCAAGCGGTAAAACCGCGCGCGGAGCCCGCTACGACTGTGAGCCCGGGACAAACGCCGTGTTGCGCTCCGCCTACTTTGAGGGGCGGACACATATGGCGTCCGAATGTGCCCTGCGAGCGTCACCCGCTTGGTATTGGCTGCCACCCCGCAATAGCTGCCGGGTGTATCCCATTGGTGGTGTTTTCGTCCATAAAGATGCCTTTTTTGATGGGGCAGAGTTGTTTATCACTATCGAGCGTGATGGTGGTCACAGCCTGGTGTGTGCTTCCGGAGCACAATCTACCCGCCCGGGGGGTGTTGTATGCCAGTCTTGATTATCGCGGTCGTCTTTCTGATCCTGTTTTTCATTATGGGTGTCATGAGCGTGAGCGCAGTTGCCAGCGAGCACCGCTTCCAACGGGAAGTCGACGAGTACAAACGGGCAACTGGGATTCCGACGGACGGGACCAACGAAACTGTTGGTTTGAACTCCGTGGCCGCGGGACGCTGATGCCCGACGCCGAACCTCAGTTTACGGCGTGAGGCAGGCGCCTGCCTGCAAGCGAATAGTCCTGTCTTTTCCCTGCCGTTTCCTACGCCGACAATTTCAAGTGCTGAAACCGACGAACACGGGCTCTGGTTCCAGCTCAATGTCAAATGCATCGCGCACCTTGGCCTGCACCAGGTCTTTCAGCTTCAGTAGATCGGCGGCGGTAGCGCCTCCGCGGTTCACCAGCGCCAGCGCATGTTTGCCGGAAACAGCTACGGGTCCAAGTTGAAAGCCCCGCTGCACGCCCGCCTGCTCCACCAGCCAAGCTGCCGGAATCTTTACGCGTCCATCCCCGGCCTCGAAGCTCGGAACCCGGAGACCCGGCGGGTGCTCCTTTGAGATACGACGTGCGGCTTGGTCAGGTCGTGCGCTCGCAGCAAACGGCTCTTTAGCCTCATAGCGTTCGGCGATTCGCTGATAATGCGCGTACGTGATGAGCGGATTCTTGAAGAATGAACCCGCACTCCGCGAGTCGGGCTCTGCATCCTCCACTACCATGGCTTTCCGCCGCCGGATCTCCAGTACCGCGTGGCGTACCTGGGCCAACGAAGGTTGCGCAACGTGCTCGCCAAGATGCGCCTTCAGATCCGCGTAGCGCAAGCAGGGCGCGCCTCCAGGACGAAGCGCAAAAACCACGCGCAGAATCATGTAGCGCCCTTGATCGGCGGTGTTGAAGCGGCTGGCGCGATAGTGAAAGCCGCAGTCGCAATTCCCGAAGTTGACGAACTCGAGGCTGTCGAGATCGAGCGCCTGCACACTGCGAATCGTTTCGGAAACCTCTTGCCCGTATGCTCCCACGTTCTGCACCGGCGTTCCGCCTACGGTGCCGGGAATGCCGCTCAGGCACTCGACTCCGGCGCACTCTTCGGCTACAACGCGCTGGACAAACTCATCCCAGGCAGCTCCAGCGCCCACGTCGCAGAG
>JBEKQP010000170.1:0-14850 GCA_049519595.1 Candidatus Korobacteraceae bacterium
GGCTATCGCCAGGGCTAGCCGCTAGGGGACTGCTGAAAGACTGTTTTTCCGCAGCCCGTTAACGCCGGCTCATTTCCGGGATATATTTTCCGCGAGTCCGGTCTGAATTTTCTATTTGCGCGCGAGGCGCCGCTTCATTAGCTTTTCTGCAATGAAAGAATCCAGACGTGGCCGGAAATCTGTCCAGGCCGATGCCACTACCCCAGAACTCGTAACCAACGGGCAGCCGCCGGCACCGGCCCATTTGCCGAACGATCCGCCCGTCGTGCGAATCGATGTTCTCGTCGACGACGCCGGAGTGCGGCTCGATCAGTTCCTGGTGTCGCGCCTGCCCGAGGTGAGCCGCGTGCGCGTGCAGCAGTTGATTGAGCAGCGAAAAATACTGCTCAACGGCAGCCCTGCCAAGTCTTCACTCAAGCTCAAAGGCGGTGAGCACATCGAAGTCGTTGGCGAGGTGCGGCCGGCGCCGTTGCGGGCCGTGGCCGAAGATATTCCTCTCGATGTCGTTTACGAGGACCGCGACCTGGCCGTCATCAACAAGCCGGCGGGTATGATGGTGCACGCCGGGGCGGGCAGCGGAGATGATCCGAGCAACCGGGGAACGCTGGTCAATGCGCTGCTTTACCGCTTCGCGAGACTGTCCGAGGCGAGCGGCGAGCTGCGTCCTGGAATCGTGCACCGGCTCGACAAAGACACCAGCGGCCTGCTCATTGTGGCTAAGAACGACGTGGTTCATCGCAAGCTGAGCGAGCAGTTTTCAAGCCGCAAGATCAGCAAGCGTTATCTCGGGCTGGTGCATGGCTGGCCGAAGACCGAGACGGGAACGATCTCGGCGGCGATCGGCCGCGACCGCCTGCACCGCACGCGCATGACGACCCGCGGAACCCACGGACGGGAGGCGTTGTCGCACTACACGGTGGTGGAACGCATCACCTCGCCCTACGGCCGCTTTGCCCTGCTGTCGGTGAAGATCGAAACCGGGCGCACGCACCAGATACGGGTTCACCTGGCTTCGCTCGGCCATGCCATTGTCGGCGACACGCTTTACGGCGCACCGGCGGCGCTTTCGCCCCATAGCTTGACGCGAGAGTTGGCGGGAGCACCCATTTCGCTGCGTACGGAGGCAAAAAAAGCCCGCTCCAAGCCCGCTGCCGCAGAGAGCGTGTTGTCTTTGCCCAGGAATTTTCTACACTCGGCGGAAATCGAGTTTACCCACCCGCGCACCGGCAGGAGACTGCGCTTGCAGGCTCCGCTGCCCGCGGATCTGGAGCAGTTTCTCCACCGCCTTCGCCGATCTGATTGATACGAAGAGGGAATGCTCTGTATCGCGCCCGGCCTGACAAAGTAAAGAAGTGGTAGCCCATATGCAGCTATAATTCATCTTTCATGAAATTCTGGTGCTTACTCGCATTCCCATTTGCTCTTGCCGCCGCGGCGGTGTGTCAGAGCGCGCCCTCCCAATATCTGCATCAAGCGCTGCCCGTCGTGTCACCCGTCGTGCAGCTGGCTCCGCCGTCGCAGCAGATGCAAGGTGCGGTGCAGCGTCCGCCAACGTCCGGCCGCGGCGGAAGCGCTGCCGACGATGACGCGGATACCACCACGACCATCGTCAAGACCGTGAACGAAGTCAACATGGTGTTTACGGTTACGGACAGGCACGGACACTTTATAAAGGATCTGAAACGAGATGACATAAAGATACTGGATGACAACAAGCCCGGCGTCATTTCCAGCTTCAGCAGTCAAACCGACCTGCCCTTGCGCGTGGGCTTGCTGATTGATGCCAGCAGCTCCATCCGCGACCGCTTCCGCTTCGAGCAGGAAGCGGCAATCGCGTTTTTAAACCAGATTATCCGTCCCCAGTCCGACGAGGCGTTTGTGCTTGGGTTCGATTCCGTCTCTGAAGTCACGCAGGACTTTACGGACGACACCGACAAACTGGCGCATGGCGTTCGCATGCTGCGTCCGGGAGGAGGTACGGCGCTGTTTGACGCCATCTACGAAGCTTCGAAATCCAAGCTGGCCAATGCACAGGCCAAGGTTCCAACCCGGCGGGCAATCATCCTGCTCTCCGACGGCGAAGACAACCAGAGCCGTGTCACCCGCGAGCAAGCCATCGAGATGGCACAGCGCGCCGAGGCGATCATTTATGCCATCAGCACCAACATCAGCGGCATCAAGACCCGGGGAGACAAGGTGCTGGAGCGTTTTGCGGAAACCACCGGGGGCCGCGTCTTCTTTCCCACAAGACTGGATGAAGTAGCTCAGGCATTCACCCAAATCCAGGACGAGCTTCGCAGCCAGTACGCGTTGGCCTACAAGCCGATAGATTTCCTCGCCGACGGCCGCTTTCACAACATCACGATCGAATCCAGCAGGAAAGGATTGCGCATCCGCTCCCGCCGTGGATACTACGCGCCGAAGCGGTAAGCTCAAAGGACATTATTGCTTGGGCGCGTAATAGCCCTTGCGTGCTTGCACATGATAATCCTGGGTTTTCGTGTGGATCTCCACCTTGCGGAACCCACCATCGGCATTTCGATTCGTCGGGGTATAGCCGATGTAGTACTGGCTGCGAAGTTCTTCGGAAACTTCTTCCAGAGCTTTTTTCAACTTGTCGGGCTTGGTTCCAACCACAATCACGCGACCGCCGGTCTCCTGGCACAGTCGTCTCATCTCCTGATCGCCCCTGATAAATCTTGGATCGTAGACGAGCACCACATAGACGATGGTATCCGCCTGCTGCGCCGCCTCGATCGCCTCTCCAAGCGACGTCTGGCTGCCTTCATCTTCGCCGTCGGTGAAGATGATCATCGCCTTGCGCCCGACCTCGTGCCTTAGCTTTTCCCGCGAGGCCAGGTAGATGGCATCGTAGAGCAGGGTGCCCTTTGGGTGTGCCTGTGGAACCGGTCCGCCTCCCAGGCCGGGCAGACCGCCACCTCCACCGGTGTTGATGCGCGTCTTGCGCAGGGCCGCCCTCAAATCCTGACCTGTTGCGGTGATGTCCTGCAAAAGATCGACGTTCACGTCGAAGCTGATCAGGAAAGCCAGGTCCTTCTCGCGAAGCACGGTACCGATGAATTGTCCCGCCACTTCCTGTTCGGTGGGAAGCATGCGCGCTTCGCTGCCGCTGGTGTCCACCAGCAGGCCCAGGGTGAGCGGTTGTTTGGCGTCAGCCTGGTAGTACTTGATGGCCTGCGGCTGGCCATCTTCAAGAATTTCGAATTGATCCTGCGCCAGATTCGGTACCAGGACTCCATGCTTGTCCTTGGCCACAAAGTACAAGTTCACGACGTTGACGTTGACCTTGTAAGTTCCCGCCGAGTCCTGCTGAGCTGGCGGCTGGCTTGACTGAGGCCTCTGTGATTGGTCCGTGGCTTGCTGCGCTGCTCCAGAGAAAGCAGTCATCGAAGTGATAACCCAGAGCAACAGCGTTGATTTCAGTGGCATTCTAAAGAATTGCATAGCGTTCCACGTTCGCACGGTGTGCTCTGCCGAGAGTGCCGCAGTTGCATTTGCCGCGCCGAAGTTTACTATTAGCCTTAGAGTGCAAAGTCAGGTGCTTTGTTGTGCTCCAGAGCTGAAAGAAGTCGTGCGGGGGAAATTATAATGAAAATCGGCTGTCTGCTCAGCTCATCAGATTCGGATCCGGCCGGGGCTTCGGACCGCAGCCGACGCCATTTGGGTCTCTGGATTTCGGCTCGCATTCTGTTGGCAATTTTGTTACTGGCGGCTACATTGCCGGTAAGCGGGCAGGACACGCTTCCCGACGCTCCCGTGCCGCAAAATAATGTCCCAGCCCCTCCAGTAGTGGCTCCCCAAGCTCCGAATCCTCCGTCCCCGGACACCAACTCGCCTCCGGAGAACCCGAAGCCGCCTGCGACTCAGGCGCAGCCGCAGCCTGCTGAGGATGCAGCGGAATCATCCGCGCCGCCCAAACCGGCCATTACCACCCTTGCGCCAGGCCAGCAGCCTTCGGGCACACCCGCACCACAGGAGCAGTTGTTTACCCTCTCCAGGGAACTTAATTTTGTTCAGGTACCCGTCACCGTAAAGGACGACGGGGGGCATTTGGTCAACGGCCTGTTACGCCCAAATTTCTCCGTGCTGGAGAACGGTGTGCAGCAGAACATCGTGTTTTTCACCAGCGATCCCTTCCCGATTTCGGCCGCGCTGGTAATTGACGTGGATTTGCCTAACACGGCGCTTGACCACATCAAGGAAACCTTCAGCGCCTTGGCCGGCGCCTTCAGTCAGTTCGACGAGTTGGCGGTGTACACCTATGGCAACACCGTTCGCTCGCAGCAGGAATTCCTGGGCGCTCTAAGCGACAAAACGGCGGCTACGCTGCGCGCGGTGCGCAAGATTGAAGGGTTGCCCTCGGGCCCGGCCGTCAACGATAACCCGATGACAATCGGCCCCAGCGTCAACGGCCGTCAATTTCCCGACACTGGTCGCAGTATAGCCAGCACCGAAAATCGCGCATACCCCGAATCGGCGGTGCTTAACGACGCCGTCCTCCAAGCCAGCGTCGATCTCGGACAGCGTGATCCAACGCGGCGCAGAATCATATTTATCATTAGCGACGGGCGCGAAAAAGGAAGTACAGCCAGCTACGAAGATGTGAAGAAGGTGCTGCTGACAAACAACATCACCGTATTCGCGGTCGGGGCCGATACCGCCGCCATACCTCTCTATGACAAACTGTCGAGGATCCGCCTGCCGCGCCAGGGATACGGCAATATTCTCCCAAAGTACGCTTCCGCCACCGGAGGCGAGGTTTTAGCCGAATTTAACCGTTCCGCCATCGAAACCGCATACTCAAGGTTGACCCAGCAGGCTCGCAACCAGTACACCATCGGGTATTACACGAACGCGCCAAGGAATTCAATGGCATATCGCAGTATCGATATCAGGGTAAACCGGCCGAATCTGAAGGTTCCGTTACGAGTGCGCGTAAGTTTTCGCGCCGCAGTGCCGGGGCTATGTCCGCTTTTTTGTGTAGTGAACTGGAAACACGAAGGTTGTTGCCGGCGCATGCGCAAGTAAGAGGAAGAGATTGAGCTTCATCAATTTCGCCGCACGCGAGATCAATTGCAAGATCGTCTATTACGGCCCCGGTCTTGGGGGCAAGACGACGAATCTCCAGCGCATCTACGACAAGACCTCTGAGACCCAGAAGGGCAAGATGATCTCGCTTGCGACCGAAACTGATCGCACCTTGTTTTTCGACTTCCTGCCCCTCGACCTGGGGACGGTTCGCGGCTTCCGCACCCGCTTTCACCTGTACACCGTGCCTGGCCAGGTGTACTACGACGCTAGCCGCAAGCTGATCCTGCGCGGCGTGGACGGTGTGGTTTTCGTCGCTGATTCGCAGCAGGAGCGAGTGGACGCCAACATCGAAGCCATTGACAACTTGGCGGCGAACCTCCAGGAACATGGTTACGATCTCCACCACATTCCATATGTCCTGCAATTGAACAAGCGCGATCTGCCCAACGCCCTGCCGGTGGAAACACTCAAGAAAGAGTTGGTGCGGCGCAAAGAGCATGTCTTTGAAGCCATCGCCAACCAGGGCATTGGGGTCTTCGACACACTGAAGGAAATAGCTCGCCAGGTGCTGACGGAGCTGCGCAAGAGCTAGCCGGACGGCCACACTTTGGTCACTGCATCCGTAGCGAACGCAGCATTTGCTCGAACGTGGGTCGCAGCTTGGTGAAATCCTGCTGCGGTGCCGTGTAGACCAAGAACAGTGCCGAACCGTCGGAGCGCGGCAGCACCACCAGCCAGTCGTGCTCTTCGATCGGCTGGCCTTTTTGAAACTGCACCGGTGAAACCCCGCTCAAATCCACCGACCTTCCTGCCAGACCGTTCACTCGGATACGTCTCGGACTGCCGATTGTGCGGATGTCCGGGTTGTTGCGTTGCAAGGTGCTCAGGATTTCATTTGTGATCTGGTCGAAAGACTGCCCGTTGTTGCCTTGCGCGGTGCCGATAGACACGCCATAGGCAATCTGGTTCTGCATAATTCCGGATGGCGGGGCGATGACAATCGAGCTGCCCTCGCGATCTCCCATCACCTGCCACTTCGCTGGGTACGAGATGCTGAACCCGGGATGGTTCAACCGGCGCATTCCCCCCGACAGGCTGATGTCGGCTGTTCTCGCCTCATTGCTCAACGTTCCGCCGCCGCTTCGCCGCTGCTGAGCAATCTCCTGTGCGCTATAGGCGCGAACCTTGAGAGCATCCTGGCGGACCTGCTGGTACTGCGGAGTGTCGAGGACGTACTGCTTGGAAGGGAACCTGGAGATGACTTTCCGTATGGTTTGGGCTCGGTCGCCCGGGTCGGGGTGGTCGGAGAGGAATTGCGGCATGCTGCTTCCACCCTGCTTCTTGAGCTTGTCGAAGAACGTCACCATCGCTTGCGGATCGAACCCGACGTTGTACATGATTTGCGCGCCCATCAGATCCGCTTCCGTCTCGGCGGTGCGGGAATACTTCATGATCACGCCCCCGGCGCCCAACTGGATGCCCAGTTGCCCGAGTTGGCCGAGGGCCGTGCCGCCGAAGAGGCCCCCGATAATCGCGCTGCCGAGTGCGCCGGCGATCTGGTACGGACGCGTTTCAGCCGCCTCGCGCGCCGAGTGCATCATCACCACGTGGCCTATCTCGTGCGCCATGACACCGGCGAGCTGAGCTTCGTTATCGGCGGCCTGTATCGTCCCGAGGTTCACAAATACCGGGCCGCCGGGCAGCGCGAAAGCATTGATCTCCTTCTGGTTGACCACGTGAAATTCGAATGGCCACTTGTAGCCTGGCGCGGCGGCTGCCAGCCGGCTTCCTAACTGCTGCACGAACTGGGTGACCGGACTGGAGTCGGGCAGCATCGGATACTGCCTCTCCACCTGCGCGGCAGCCTGCTTGCCAAACTTGATCTGTTCTTGCGGACTCGTCTTGACGCTGCTCGTGTCCGGCTCAAGACGGCCGTCAGGCTGCTGACGCACATACCTGGTCTGCGCTGCCGCACCCAGGCTCAGCCCGAGCGCGAACAACACAGCCAGCAGGGTCGGCGATTTCGGGCTAACGTTCATCATGCCTATTCTTCCTTGCCGGCGGAATCGCTGGCACGCACTGTAGTTGCGGGCGTTGGGAAAGAGGTAACGCCAAAGGAATCGTCAATCCTGCTATCGCCGCACCAAGGGAATAGGCCAACCCGCTGAGACAAGGAAGGCTAAAGTGACTAAAATCTCGCAGCCAGTAGTGACCATAACCAATCCCAAAGAAATGATGCCAGACACTTTCATTAACAAGAACACTCGATTGAGGTCCCAACGAAAAACGAATCATCCCATAAACCAGCCAAATCATCGAGGGCAACCAAACCCACTCACAAGTCTCCATTCGAATGAATCGCCGAACACAGAACCCAAACAGGGCACCCCAAATTGCTGTTGCCACAATATTTGCCCACACTGCCGAGGCCATGGTGGCCGGAGGAGCGAAGAAGAAGTTACTGCCTTTCTTGAACAAGAACACAGTTACTTCCGTGGCCTCGAAAGCGATAAATGTATTGAGGGCCAACAGCCCAATGAATCGGTATTTCACTGGCGTTAATCCTGTCCGAGGTAGAGTGACTCTACCACTTAGCAAACAACCGGCTCAACCCGACAAGCACGTCAGACTAAAGCTTGTCGGTCCAGAATCAGGATGATATCAATCCGGATGCCGCCACTGTGTTGATGACTTTCGCGTCGGCGGCAAACAGCGAGGCAAAAAAAAGGAGTGCCGCGAGGCACTCCCGACCAGATTAGGGGATGTTTACTTGTGGTCCAGAAGCGAAGCGGCGCCTAATTCCTTGCGGTTGGTGCTGCTCACGGTGCGGCCCGAACGCGTTGCGGCCGCTCCGGCGGCAAACTCCGGGCCGTATTTCTCCAGCAGCACGGGAACCAATGCTCCTTCCGCCTCTTTGACAAATGTCATTTCGCCGGCCGAATCCATGTCGATGCGAATGAAATCGCCCAGCTTCACCTGCCCGGTGGCAACCAGGTTGGCCAGCGGGAAAACAATGCAACGCTCGATGGCCCGCTTGAGGTGTCGCGCACCGTATCTGGGGTCCGTCCCTTCCTTCAGAAGATAGTTCTTGACCGTCGGAGTGCAACTGAACACGAACTGGTTGTTACCGGTGGCTTGCAGAATTCGCTGCTGAACCAGGCCCAGTTCGATTTCCAGAATCTTCTCCAGGTGCTCGATCCGCAAGGTTTTGAAGACCACGACCTTGTCAATGCGGTTCATGAACTCGGGCGAGAATTTGCGCCGAGCTGCTTCGACCGCGGTACGATTCATCTTCTCGTCCAGCTTGCCGTCTAGCTTGGCCGGGCCCATCGAGAACCCCATGGCGCCATCAATCAGCTCATTCATTTCGCCGGCACCGAGGTTAGAGGTCATCACGATCAGACACTGCGATAAATCCACACGACGATTGTCGCCAAGCGTGAGCGTGGCTTTGTCAAGAATTCCGAGAAGCAGTTGCCACAGGGCGTCGGAAGCCTTCTCGATTTCGTCAAACAGCAGGATTGAGAGCTTCAGCTTCTCCGTGTGCCACTGGTTCAGCGCTTCCTGCGTCAGCAGCGGATGGGTTTCGCGGTGCCCCAAGTACCCCGGAGGCGAACCAATCAGCTTGGCGATCTCGTGGGAATGCTGAAACTCAGCGCAGTCAATTTTGATTACCGCGCGAGCATCGCCAAACAGCGCTTCGGCAACCGCCTCGACGACCCGGGTCTTGCCCGAACCGGTCGGTCCGAGGAAGATCAGGTTCCCTACCGGACGGCCTGGAGCATTCAGTCCCGCCAGGAACATCTGGTAGATCTCAGTGACTTTTTCAATCGCGGTATCCTGGCCAACGATACGGCGACGAAGTGCGCCCTCAAATTCCTTTGCGTCAGTGCTGCGGCGCGACGGATCCAGTGTGGCGTTGAGTCCAGTTTTCATGGTGTGTGGCCCTGCTTATCCTCGTGTCTGGGGGCCCCGATCCCTCAGGACTGAGACTTCAGTTCAGATGGAATAATACTATCGCTGAGTTGGCTGGAAGTTCCAAAGCAAAATACCTTCGCGCCAAACACCGCCATGCTCTACTGCCCATCTTCTGGGTAGGTTAGATGCTCATTTGGCGCCAAGGAGTGCGGAAATCTCCGACCCGGCAATTATTTCCCACGAATCGGCCAGGGAAATTTTTGTCGTGGCAGCCCAGAGTAACTCAAGCCAGCTTTCGGGAGCGCTCTCGCTGGATTTGAGGTGAACCCGAGAGCGAATACTTTTGGTCGAGACAAAGATGCCGCCAAGCTTCGCGTCTCGTTCCTTTCTGGTTACTGGCGATGAGATCGGTTCCCGGGCAAACGCTTGCGGCACAAGCGTCTGACCAGCAGTTCATCGTGGAGATCTACATTGCAAATCGAAAGTGCCGTTGCTAACTTGCAAACCCCTGCGGTGGAAGTGCAGCTTTTCACGTTTCTCATCTATAATCTTCAGCTAAGCAAGTTCCGATTCAGATTGGCGGTCCAGGACTGAGTTCGGCAGGCGTGGGTAGCCTTTACTTTATTACCTCTTAGGAGTGCTGATGCCTATCCAGAAAACTGAAAAGATTTGGCGCAACGGCAAACTGATTGCTTGGGACGACGCGACGATCCACGTCATGTCACACGTCGTGCATTACGGAAGCGCCGTGTTCGAAGGAATACGCTGCTACAAACTCCCTTCCGGACCGGCTGTCTTCCGCGCCGAGGAACACATGCAGCGTCTGCTCGACTCCGGCAAGATCTATCGCATGGCGATCCCCTACTCCCGGCAGCAACTAGTCGATGCGATGGCGGAAGTCATTCGCGTCAATGGAGCGTGGCCTTGCTATATCCGGCCCATCGCCTTCCGCGGTTACGGCGAGATCGGGGTCAATCCGCTGGCTGTTCCAATTGACGTCTATATCGCCAACTTCCCGTGGGGTAAATACCTTGCGACAGGAGATGAAGGCGTCGACGTGTGTGTCTCCTCCTGGACGCGGATGGCGCCTAACACGATGCCGGCGATGGCGAAAGCGGCTGCCAACTACATGAACTCGCAGCTGATGAAAATGGAAGCGATTCAGAACGGCTACACCGAAGGCATCGCCCTCGACGCAACCGGCTACGTCAGTGAAGGTTCGGGTGAGAATCTTTTCCTCGTGCGCCAGGGCAAGTTGTGGACACCGCCAACCGGAAACTCCGTGCTGCCGGGAATTACTCGCGCTTCGGTATTACAGATCGCGAAAGACCTGGGCATAGAAGTTGTCGAGCAGATGATCCCGCGCGAGATGCTCTACATTGCCGATGAAGTATTTTTCACTGGCACTGCCGCTGAGGTTACGCCGATCCGGTCGGTCGACAAGATCCATGTCGGCGACGGAAAAGTCGGTCCCATTACGCGCCGCATCAAGAGCGAGTTCTTCGGCATTGTCGAGGGGACTCTGCCGGATCGCTACAAGTGGTTTACGGCGGTCCCGGTGAAGCAACCGGTGGGTGCCTGAGCGGTTTCGGGTTTCACCTGGGATACTCAAGTCACCGCGAAGCCGAATGTCAGGGGCTTTAGTGAAATCGGCCTGAGGGAAGCTTCAATTCGGAATAGATCGGGACGCCAGTGGCGTCCCGATTGCTTTTTAACCAAGAAATCGAGTCGGTACTGTGGCGATTCGCTCGCCCATGGACGGTTGAAACAGGACCTAGATCGGATTCGCGGAAGGTGTGTCCGGTAACGTAGCCGGGCTCTCGGGGCCCCCGGCAAACGCCGCATTTGCGTTCGCTGGGGTGACTTTCAGCCCGGCGATGATCGTGCCGGATACACTGATTCTGAATCTGCACTAGTCGGCCAACCGCCGCTCCCAAAGAGCGGGTCACTGGAAAGGTACGTGTCCGGCGGAGTCCTGCCTAGGCAAGTTGTTAGATTGCCAATGGCATGGCGAACGTGCTACTTTCGGCGAAGTTTCCGGGAAACCTCATGAATATTGACGACCTGCTTGCAATCGTGATGGAGCGGAAAGCCTCTGACCTGCACCTTAAGGTCGGCAACTATCCCCATCTGCGCATTGACGGCGACCTCGTGCCCCTTGCCGAGTTCGCACGCATCAACCCGGAAGACATGCTGAACATGGCCTTCAGCATGATGACCAACCGGCAGAAGCAAAAACTGAAGGAAACAACCGAACTGGATATTGCCTACGGGGTCGCCGGTATTGGCCGCTTTCGCGTCAACATCTTCCAGCAGCGCGGCAACGTGGGCATCGTCATGCGCGCCATTCCCACCAAGATACGCTCGCTGGACGAGCTTAATTTGCCGCCGGTCGTCGACAAAATATGCGATGAGTCGCGCGGTCTGGTGTTGGTCACCGGCATCACCGGTTCGGGGAAATCCACCACGCTGGCGTCTATGGTTGATCGCATCAACTCCAGCCGCGCCGAGCACATTATCACCATTGAAGACCCGATCGAGTTCCTGCATCGCGATAAGAAAGGCTTCGTCAATCAGCGCGAGGTCGAAGTCGACACCTCGTCGTTCGCCACCGCCCTTCGCAGCAGTCTCCGTCAAGACCCCGACGTCATCCTGGTGGGCGAAATGCGCGATCTGGAGACCATTGGCACGGCACTGCACGCAGCCGAAACCGGACACATGGTGTTCTCCACCCTGCACACACTGGACGCGGTCGAGACCATCAATCGCATCGTCGCCGTTTTCCCGCCGCTGGAGCAGAAACAGATCCGTCTGCAACTGTCGGGGACGTTGCGGGCCATCGTCAGCCAACGCCTGGTGAAGCGCTCCGACGGACCCGGGCGCGTTCCCGCCGTCGAAGTGATGATTTCCACCGCATTCATTCGCGAATGCATCGTGGTGCCGGAAAAAACCGTGCAAGTGCGTGATTTGATCGCTCAGGGCGGATCGCAATATGGTATGCAAACGTTCGATCAGTCGCTCTTCCAGCTTCTAAAGAACGGTCTTATCTCGCTGGAAACTGCGATGGAGAACGCATCGAACCCGGATGACTTCAAACTCAGAATCTCGGGCGTGAGAAGTACGACCGATTCGGCACACGACCAGATGTCGGGCCTTCTTTGACTAGAAATACGTGGCGACGATGATCCAGTACACTGGAACCGAATAAGTGCTACTCGTTGTGTAACAGGCGCCCACTGAGAATCCGCTTGCGGGAGCCGTTTTCATAGCCTGCAAGTAAGTGGGCATTTGCGTAAGGTTTGCCACGGTGAAGGCCACCACCCGCGCCACATTCGGCAGCGTCCCGGCTTGGGCCGGACTGACCGTATCGTAGCGCGCCATCTGACAGGCCAGCTCGCGCAGCTTGGGATTGGCGATCAAGGGCAGCGTGCTGCTTCGGGCGCTCCGGCGCAGGTCGTTGAACTGGCGCGCAATTTGCAATTCCGCGTCTGCCACGGAAGTTTTGGCAAGATGGTTAACGAAGTCCTGTGTCACCCAGATATGCTGCCCTGCGCGTAGCACGCCGATTCCAATGGCGTTGTACCTCGAGTTCAGAATGTTTTCGCGATGAGGCGGCGAGCCCATCAGGCCCATGTGCGCACCGGCTGCCGTCGTATTCACGGCCACGTTTTCGCCGCTCACGTCAAAATGGATACCGGCCGGCGCGAGGCGCTCGTTCAAGCCGGGTTCACCGCTAAACTGATGCGATAGCGCGCTCTGCTCCGCCATTCGTTGCGAGTGGCGGCGAGCTATGGTAGCGAGGTTTGGCTCCATCTGTAGAGGCTGCAATCCTCTTCGGGTCCGCTCCTGATTCAGAAGACGAAAAATTTCCTGCTCGGATGCCGCGTCCCAAATGCCGATGCTTTGACCCGAAGCGCACAGCGCCAGCGAGAGCACGCTTAATATCAGCATCACCCGTGAAAAAAAACGTTTCACAATGAATCCTTGCGCTGTCGTCTCACGTTCTCGGTTACCTCTGTCCTGGGAACTCGCCTTTCTAACGGGCGCTCCCGCTTTGTTCCATTCAGCGGCCAATTGCGAATCACCCCAGCGAGCAGTGTCGGGAACCCCGAAAGCGGCCCGGGTGAACCATCCTTGGTGCGTCACCGGTCGAAACTTAGTCCTGCCCAGCAGCTTACCTGAGGTAGAATGCCTTTGTCTCCGCGAAAAATTGGTAGTCAACCGATGATGAATTATCTGATTGTCGCACTGCTTGCCCTTGCCTTAGGTACCGTCCTTGGGATTCTTTTCCTTCGCGCGCGCGAATCCGCGCTGCGCTCACGCCTCGCCAGCCTGGAGGCAGAGGTCTCAGCACGCACCGGCGAACTACGCGATTCCCGCGCCCAGTTGGAAGCGCTCAAGAGTGACAAACAGCGCGCCGAGCAGGAAGTTGCGGTGCTCAACGAGCGTTTGCGCCAGGAACGCAACGGTGCGGCGGAAAAGCTCGATCTGCTGACCAAGGCCTCGCAGGAGTTGCAAAACGCTTTTCACCGGCTTGCCGCCGACGCGCTGGCCAGCAATAACCAATCATTCCTGCAATTGGCGAAGACCAGCCTGGAATCGTTTCACAAGCAGGCTGAAGGCGGCTTGGCGGCGCGCGAGTTGGCCATCGCCGGACTGGTGAAACCCATCGAGCAGTCGCTCAAGTCGGTCGAGGAGCAGGTGAAGACCCTCGAAACGCAACGCGTGGACGCCTATAGCACGCTGCGCCAGCAGATCGTATCGCTTTCCGGCACGCAGGAGCAGTTGAAGTCGGAGACTGCCAAGCTGGTGCAAGCCTTGCGCGCGCCTCACGTGCGCGGCCGCTGGGGAGAAATACAGCTTCGCCGTGCGGTCGAGATGGCCGGCATGCTGGACCACTGCGATTTCGTCGAACAGAGCTCGGTTTCGACCGACAACGGACGCTTGCGTCCTGACATGATTATCCGTCTGCCCGGCGGCAAGCAGATTGTGGTGGACTCGAAGGCGCCGCTGCAAGCGTATCTCAACGCGCTGGAAGCAACCGACGAAGAGGCGCGGCGCACGCAAATGATCGCCCACGCCCGGCAGATACGCGACCACATGACTAGCCTCTCCTCCAAGAAATACTGGGAGCAGTTCGAGTGCTCGCCCGATTTTGTGGTGATGTTTCTTCCCGGTGAAGTCTTTTTCAGCGCCGCCCTGGAGCACGCTCCGGACCTGATCGAGGCAGGCGTCGAGGAGAAGGTGATTCCAGCTTCGCCCACCACCTTGATTGCCCTGCTGCGCGCGGTCCACTTCGGCTGGCGGCAGGAAGTCCTGGCGGAAAACGCCAACAAGATCAGCGAACTTGGCAAGCGTCTCTACGACAGCCTCTGCACCATGGCCGGACATCTGGAAAAGCTGGGCACCAACCTCGACCGCTCGGTGAAAGCCTATAACGATACCATCGGCTCGCTGGAGCGCAATGTGCTGGTCGGCGGACGCCGCTTCCGCGAACTCGGCGTCGCCTCAACCGACGAGATCCCCGAGGCCAAGCAAATCAGCAACGTATCGCGCGTGCTGCAGTCCGCCGACTGGAAGCCGGCACCCGCAGCCGAAGAAGAGCCGGAAGAGATTGTCAAGGCCTGATGGAGCCCCGGTAAAATAAGGCAGGGGCGCTAGAGCTCGAATATCACTCGCATATTTACATGCGGTTACGCGGGAACACGCGTAAGATGCAAAGGCGACAGGTGCCAGCGAACAATGCGGCCATCGATCCCTGTTCCGGTTCTGGATTTGGAATTGTCCACTAAACCTGAGGACACAACGTCCGTGTGTATCACGTCTGTCTTATCGTCCATTTCTGATCGGCTTTGTGCTCCCGTAGTTTTACGAAGCGCG
>JBEKQP010000171.1:0-10010 GCA_049519595.1 Candidatus Korobacteraceae bacterium
CGCCTGTTGGCGGAAAAGGCCGTCGAAAAGACCGCCGGGACCGACGCGCAGAAGACCTTCGACGAGATCTTCCGTGAGGCCCTGAAGCTGCTCACACGCTAGAAGTGAGATCGACAGTGCGCGCCAGTGGGGCGTAATGAAAACGGCGAAATCTGAGCTTTCAAGGTCTTGTCCAAAACGTAACAGTTCATCAGCAGGGTTGATGAGCGGGGCGGCCAGAGCGGCGGGCTGGCGTAGGTGAGTTCTCGCAGTATCCCAACGACACGAGCCGGAAGCGAACTTTTCCGGCCCGTTTTGGCCGCAGGACTTATGCCGCAAGCCCTACATTGTCATCAGCGCCGAGATTGTTTCGATCCCATCCCAGATGTTCTGGATCCTGATGTTCTCGTTGTAGCTGTGCTGATTGTCGTCGTGATTGGCGGTCGGAATGATAATGGTGGCTGATCCCAGAACTTCCTGAATCATAAACAGCGGCACGCTGGCTCCCATGGTCGGCAACTTGATCACCGGTCCGCGGGCGTTCTCAATCGCCTGGATAACCAACTTGCTGATTGGCAAGTCCATGGATGTACCTGCCGCGTTATAGCCGCCATGATCGTAGTCGACCATAACCTTCGCAACCTTTGGATGGCTCAACCGGGTCTGCTCGTCGGGATCTTTGTCCACAACGAGGTAGCCCTGCTTGCGAATGTGTTCGATGACCCGTTGAGTGGCAACGTCTTTGTCAATACCCCGCACTAATCGAATATCAATCGTCGCCGTGGCCGTTGCCGGAATCACGTTGCTGGCCTGTGATCCGACGCGCGCGCTGGCCATTCCGCGAACGTTTAATGATGGCAACGCATACAACTCGAGCAACGATGCGCCATTGCCATCCGTGCGCCCAAGCCATAGATCGCGCTTCAACTGCTCATCGTTCTTGGGAGCTTCTGCAATGGCTTTTTTTTCGATTTCGCCCAGGGGTTGGACGCCGTCATAGAAGTGGTCGATGAGAACTCGTCCGTTCTCATCCTTCATCGACGCCAGCAACTGAGCCAGCATCATGGCGGGATTAGGCGCCCAATTGCCGTAATGACCACTGTGCAGTTCGCGGCGCGCACCGTAAACCGTGACATCGACGAGCTGAATGCCCCTGACGCCAAAGAGTATGTTCTGCCGCCGGCTCTGGTCCATGGGGCCATCGCAGATCAGCCACACGTCGGCGCGTAGCAGATCCTTGTTCTGCCTCATGTAATCTGCCAAATGCGTGGACCCAGCCTCTTCCTCGCCCTCGACGATGAACTTAATATTAGATTTGGTGGGAATCTTGTTGGCCCGCAAGGCGTCGAACGCGGCCATGAACAGCATGACGTTAACCTTGTCATCGCCCGATCCACGCGCGTAGATGCGCCACTCTGGATTGAAAGGCTGGCCCTGGGCGGGAAACGGAATCACCTTTCCGCCGTTATCAAGCGCAGCGTCGCGCAATGTGGGCTCAAACGGCGGGCTGGCCCATTCCTTGGGATCGAGAGGCTGGCCGTCGTAATGCGCGTACAGCATTATGGTGCGGGTTGCGCCCGGCGTTATGATCTCTCCGTAGACCGCTGGCGCGACACCCGGGATTTCGAGCAGACGACTCTTTACTCCTCGCTTCTCAAACATCTGTTGAATCGTAATGGCATTTTTCCGCAAGGTTGCGGGATCGGCCGCAAGGTTTGGAATCTTGAGTAATTCGACGTACTCGGAAATGATGGCGTGCTCGTTCGCCTGTCGCCAACTGCGAACCGCCTTCGTGGTTGTGTCTTGGGCAAAGCCCAGTGAGGTACAAATCAACAACGCAAGTAATGCGAGACGCAGTTTGCTCATCTGAATGTGTCCCTCCCGAAATTTCCTTGGCTTTTGTGCTATACAACTACTACAAAGAACAGAGGAACTCAAGCAGCTTTGCGCAATTCAAGATTGTCTATGATTCCACTACGCACTCATTGCGGGAGTAGTGAACATCACGTCTTGGTTCGCTCGGTGGGTTCATCTGGGATTGAGGAACCGACGTTGCCCGCACTGCCCATAACAGGGTAGCCGTTCCGCAAAGGACAAGATCTTGAGAAATGCTCGTTGATATGACAAGTTGCGTTCTGGCAAGATCAGAGTTGATCTTTGAATTGTTCGAGCGCAATTCGAACAAGCTGGCCACGCGTGCGAGCGCCTGTCTTCTGAAATAGCTGCTGCAACGTGCCTTTGACGGAACTCTCGGAAAGCTGCAACTGATCAGCAATTTCTTTATTCGCCAAACCATCAAAAACAAACGAGAGCACCTGGCGCTCGCGCTCAGTCAGCTTGGCGAAGCGAGTTGGTTCATCTTCCTTGGAAGCGGCGCGCCCGATGATCTTCTGAAGCTGACCCCGGTCAAACCAGACTTTTCCAGACAAGACCTCGCGAATCGCCTCCGCCAAGAGTACGGGAGAATTGTGTTTTGGAAAGATTCCGGAGATACCTCGGCGTATCAGACTTGCCGCATCGGAATCACTAACTCCGGCAGTGACTAGCAGCACTTTGCCCTTGAAACAAAGAGCTTCGGCGACGCGCATAAAATCCAACCCGTCGCGCTGGCCGAGATCAAAGTCCAACAACACAAGATCTACCTCCCTCTCCCGCAGTAACGCCTGTGCTTCCTCGACGGTTCCACAGCCTCCGACCACCTCGAATCCCTGCTCGCCATCGAGGAATCGCGCCACGCTCTCACGAAACAGCGCATGGTCATCCACCAGCAAGATGCGCGCGCTTCGGTCACGCTCAAGCATCAGCCTCTCCTTTGGCTGGAATTACCGCCTGCAGCACCACGGCGAAGCAGCAACCTCGTTCACGAGGCTCGTATACCAGATCGCCGCCAAAGCTCTTCACCAGGGCCCTAGAGACGTACAGGCCCAGCCCGGTGGCCTGTGCATCCCGTTGAAACGGACGAAAGAGATTTTCCGGGTTTACGATGCCCGATCCCGTGTCCTCAAACCGAAGCACGACCGACTCATCTTGCGTTGTGGTGCGAATCGTGAGACGTTTCTCCGCTGTATCCTGCATGGCGCGCCGACTGTTCTTTGCCAGATTCAGAAATACCTGCATCAGCCCATAGCGATCCGCCCACACCAAGGGCAACGAATCTTCGATCGCCCAGCCCAGCTCCATATCGGCTTCGTGATAGGCCGACTCCAACAGCACTCTCAACTCATCGAGCACCGGCGTCAACTCAATAGCGGAGCGAGCCTGCTCGGCTGGGCTACGCAATTCCATTGACGACAGCTTTTCCAAGCCCTGAATCAGTGTGCCAAGGGCTTCGAAGTCGGCATTCCCTTGCAAGGCATTTACCCGGGTTAAGTTCTTATGCACAACCAATGCTGCACCACAGAGATTGCGGATTTCATGGGAGACCGCACTCATCAGGATTCGGGTGTTCTTCAAGAGATAGTCCAGGTTCAGGTCTTCCCGGTTACGTAGATCCTCCGACAGGTCAACAATGATTGCCGCCAGCCGATTACCCGATAACGTGGGATACGTTGAGAACCATACCCCGGCAAGAAAGACTTCTCCATTGCTGCGTTTGCCTCGGCATTGCAGGCTGGTGCGGAAGCCCTGTGGACGCCTGGATTGGAGAGCCGCGAGTAGAGCCGGCAAGTAAGTGCGAACATTGCTTCCAGAAAGCTGCTGCCCGGCAGAAGCCAACAAATGGTGTGCAGCCTCATTGGCGAGAACTATATCCCCTTCGGAGTCCACGGTGATGATCGCCGCGGGGCTGCTTTCCACCAGTGCTCGCAACTGCTCTTCGGCCTCGCGACGAAGCTGGACCTGGTTCTCGAGCTCCTGCACATGCGTGAGAACAATTCGGCGATTCCAAAGCAGTTCGGAAATGAATAACCCGGTGCCGACAAAGCCGGCCGAGGAAAGCACAAGCCGTGTTACGGCATCAGCGGGAGGCAGATTACTGAATTCTTCTTGCAGCAGCGAGCACAAGACGGCAAGGCTGACGATCTTCGTGCGCGAAAGAAATCCGCCGGCAATCATGATCGGAAACAAATACAGAAATCCTAGAGAAATATACGGTGCTGTCTGCCAGTCGACCAGCGCAATTACCACTACGAGCACCGCTGCAAGGAACAGCAGCCTCGTGCGGTTTTCGGGAGCGTAAATGGAAAGCGCGGTCGGGAGGCGCATGTATTCTCCTGAGGCATGTTGCCAAATTTCAAGGTACGCCGTAACCCGATATTGAACAAACTAGCCGAAAGATAGGTCTAGTTGTCCAAAAGATAGCCCTAGCAACCAAAAGATAGTATTCCCCCTTTCTTCCCACTTGGAGATGATCAAGTTTCGGCACGTGAACTTACGGTTCCGGTGCTGCTTTGGAGGTTGTCATGTTCGAGGGTCTTGCTCAACCGATGCACTTGCTCGTAATTCTCTGCATCGCGCTGCTCATCTTCGGGCCCAGCAAGCTGAAGGATCTGGGCAAAGGATTGGGAGAAGGAATTCGCGGATTCAAAGATGCGATCAAAGACGAACCGGGGAAGGCAATAGCGGCGAGTTCTTCGGACAAAGACAAGAACGCGGCTCCTTAACAAGCTGCGGAAACACAGAATCGCCGGCACGCGGAGGTTTAATGCCGAAGTTGCACTCGTCCATCCGGTTAAGGAATGACCTGTTACGACTGGCCGTGAGAAACCGGATCGCTCTTCTTCTTGCGATCAGTTTGCTCGCGCTGTTTGGCAGTGCGGCGTGTTCGCGAGCCGTCTCAGAACCGGCCAAAACGCAGGTGATCACCTCTCCGGACCCGGACGTGATTCAGATGAACGCTCCTGAGCGTTTCCCGGTTGCCGATGTCAGCGCGCGGCAGGTCTTCGATGAACTTCACGTCAATGGAGTAGTTACTCCGGACGTCAACCGGACGGTAGCGGTGCTTTCGCTCTCGGGCGGCCGCGCGGTGGACATGCGCGTGCGCCTCGGCGACGACGTGCAAAAAGGCCAGGTGCTGGTGCGCATCAGCAGCCCGGATGTCTCCGCGGCGTTCTCCGATCTGCAGAAGTTTGAGGCCGATGAACTGCTCGCACGCAAGCAGCTTCAGAGATCTCAGCTTCTTTACGACAGAGGCGCCATCGCGCAAAAAGATCTTGAACTCGCGCAAGATACCGAGGATAAGGCCAAGGTCGACTTTGCAACGGCCGAACAACGGGTGCGAATCCTGGGGGCCGACCCCAGGCACCCGTCTCCCATTCTGGACGTTCGCGCGCCTATCTCCGGCACCATTGTCGAGCAAAACGTGACCGGCGGCACTGGCGTGCGTTCCATGGATAATTCCCCCAATCTGTTTACCATCGCGGACCTCTCTCGCGTGTGGGTGCTGTGTGACGCCTATGAAGATGTGTTGATGCGGATTCACCTCGGAGACATCGCCGAGATCCGCGCGAATGCCATTCTGGATCGCGCGTTCAACGGCAAGGTGAGCAACATCAGCCGGGTGCTCGATCCGGCGACCCGCTCGGCAAAGGTGCGCATCGAGATCGACAATCCCGGCAGAGTGCTTCGCTCCGGAATGTTTGTCACGGCATCGTTCCGGTCGGTCAAGTCGCAATCCCGCGTGGTGATCCCGACTTCGGCCGTCATCCGGATGCATGACAAGGATTGGGCGTTTGTGCCGATGGGCGGCAAGCAGTTTCGCCGGCAGCAGGTGCAGCTTGGCCCGGTGTTGCCTGACGGGGTTCAACAGGTGATGGCCGGGCTCGATCCTCAGTCCAAGGTGGTAATTAACGCTCTCCAGTTTGCGAGTGCTTCGGAGTCGCAATAGCCGATGATTAAATACATCGTAGACTTTGCGCTCCGGAACAAGATGCTGGTCCTGAGTCTCGGGATATTACTGCTGATCTGGGGCATCATCTCGTTCCATCGGCTGCCCGTGGAAGCCTACCCGGATGTCGCCGACAAGTACGCCTGGGTTATCACGCAATGGCCGGGTCGGGCAGCGGAAGAAGTCGAGCAGCAGGTTACCGTCCCCATCGAAACGCAGCTTAACGGCGTCGGTCACATGACGCACCTGCGCTCGTTGTCGCTCGCCGGACTCTCGTTCATCACCATCATCTTCGATGACGATAGCGATAACCTGCAGAACAGGCAGCAGGTGCTGGAAAAGTTGACGCTGGTCAATCTGCCGAACGGATTGAATCCGCAGATCGGGCCGGATTTCAGCCCCGCCGGGCAGATTTACTTCTACACCCTGGTCAGCACCAACCCGCGCTATACGGTGATGGATTTAAAAGCGTTGCAGGACTGGGTCGTCTTCAAAAACCTGATGTCGGTGCCCAATGTCTCAGCGGTTTCGATCTTCGGCGGCGAGACGCGCGAGTACCAGGTGCAGGTCAACCCCGACAAGCTGGTCTCATACGGATTGGGCATTGCGCAGGTTGAACAGGCGCTCACGGCCAATAACGTCAATGCCGGCGGTAGCTTTATCGAGAAGGGCCAGCAAGCCTACAATATTCGCGTCGTCGGACTCATGAAAACCACCGACGACATCGGCGCGACTGTGCTGAAAGCACAGAACGGAACACCGGTACGGGTTCGCGACATCGCAGTAGTGACCCAAGGACCAAAGATCCGCCTGGGCCGCCTTGGCAAGGCCATTCGACATGAAGATGGTCGCGTTGTCGACAACAATGATGTGGTCGAAGGCATTGTGCAGATGCGCAAGGGCGCCGAAGCGGAAGCGACACTGGCGGCCATCGACGTCAAGGTCGAAGAACTTAACCAGCGCATCTTGCCGCCGGGCGTGAAGATCGTCCCGCATATTGATCGCGATGACCTGGTGCATTACACGACGCATACCGTGCTTCGCAACTTGAGCGAAGGCATCATTTTGGTCGTCGTCATCCTGTTCCTATTTTTGGGAAACGTGCGCTCGGCTTTGATCGTCGCCTTGACGATTCCGTTCTCGCTGTTCTTTGCTTCGATTCTGCTGGACCTGCGCCACATACCCGCCAATCTGCTTTCGCTCGGGGCGCTCGACTTCGGCATGATCGTCGATGGCTGCGTGGTGATGGTGGAGAACATTCTGCGCCGCCTCGAGGAGCCTGAAGCGCGGGAGCACAACATCGGCTGGACCATTCAGTTGGCCGCCCACGAAGTGCAGCGGCCTGTCTTCTACGCGATCGCAATCATCATCACCGCCTATCTGCCGATCTTCACCCTGCAGCGCGTCGAGGGGCGTCTGTTCATGCCCATGGCATGGACCGTGGCCTTCGCGCTGCTCGGCGCGCTTGTCTTCTCGATGTTGCTCGCGCCCGTGCTGGCCAGCTATCTGTTCCGCCGTGGGACGCATGAATGGCGCAATCCGGTGCTGGCGTGGACCATAGATCACTACCGCCGGTCGTTGGAATGGTGCATTACTCATCGCCGCATCACGCTAGGCATGGCCAGTCTTGCCGGTCTGCTGACCCTGTTTCTTGCGTTGGGAGGCGTCATCGGCTCCGAGTTCCTGCCGCATCTCGATGAAGGAGCCATTTGGGCGCGCGGAACGCTCGACCCGAGCACCGGCCCGACCGAGGGTACACGAGTCATGGATCAGGCGAGATTGGTTTTTGCAAGCTTTCCGGAAGTGACGCAGGTTGTGTCGCAGGTTGGTCGTTCCGACGACGGCACCGATGCAACCGGCTTCTTCAACACCGAATACTTCGTCGACCTCAAACCAAGGAGCCAGTGGCGCAGTCAATTCCACGACGACAAGGAAGAACTAATCGCAGCCATGGACAAGGAAGTGGAGAAGATTCCCGGCATCACCTGGGGCTTCTCGCAGCCGATCGCCGACAACATGGAGGAAGCGGTGAGCGGAGTAAAAGGCGAGCTGGCTGTGAAAGTTTTCGGTACCGATCTAAAGGAGCTTGAAAACAAGGCGAACGAGATTGCCGATGTGATGCGCAAGGTTCCCGGCATCACCGACCTGGGAGTCTTCCGCGTTCTCGGCCAGCCCAACCTCAACCTTACTATCAACCGCCAGAAAACCGATCGTTTTGGAATCAATGTCGCCGACGTGCAAGACGCGATTCAGACCGCCGCGGGCGGCAATCCCGTCAGCCAGGTGCTGGAGGGCGAACAACGTTTCGACCTTGTCGTGCGTTACCAGGAGCCGTTTCGCCGAACCATCGATGACATCGCCAATATTCGCATTCTCGCTCCGTCGGGTGAACGCGTTGCTCTCGGCCAGCTCTCTGACATCAAGGTGGAAGACGGCGCGTCAATGATCTATCGCGAAGGCAACTCACGTTACATCGCTATCAAGTACAGTGTGCGCGGCCGCGACCTCGGCGGCGCAGTTGAGGAAGCGATGAACAATGTGAATGAAAAGGTAAAGTTACCCACCGGGTACTACCTGGATTGGGCTGGCGAGTATGCAAGCCAGAAGCGCGCGAATCACCGGCTTGCCATCATCATTCCGCTGACAGTCTTGCTGATTTTCATGATCCTGTACACGATGTTCAGATCCTTCAAATGGTCGCTGCTGGTATTGATCAACGTCAGCTTGGCCCCGCTCGGAGGTCTGCTCGCGCTCTTGCTGACCGGCACACACTTCAGCGTCTCGTCCGGAATCGGGTTCCTCGCCCTCTTTGGCGTCTCGGTGCAGACCGGCGTGATCATGCTGGAATACATCAACCAGATCCGCACGCGGGGAGAAAATGTGTTGAATGCGGCCATCAACGGCGCCACGCTCAGGCTGCGTCCGATCCTCATGACAATGCTGGTAGCAACCTTTGGACTGCTCCCTGCGGCGATGTCGCATGACATCGGATCCGACTCGCAGCGCCCGTTTGCGATCGTTATCGTCGGCGGCCTGCTCGTTGCCCTCGTCATCGGCTTATTCCTGCTGCCCACCCTTTATGTCTGGATGGCGCGACCAGGCGATATCTTGCCGGAACCGGAAGGAGACACCGAGCCGTGACTCCAACCAAGCTAGTCATGCCGTGGCGCGGCCTTCGGGTCACACCGGTCGGCGTTGTCGCATTTCGAACATTGCCGATCAGTTCAACCGACTGCTAAATGTGAAAAGGATTTAGAACTCGCAAACGAGGCTTATTTTCCAGACGTTAGCGGAACCGGCGGAACAAGCCGAACTGCTCAGGAAAGTACTTTTGAACTGCTCGATAGATGCTGGAGGTGTAACGCCCACTTACAGAAGGCCGTTCGACAGGATCTTTCAAAGGGCAAAAAACAAGAATGGTCGGCTTTAGCAGACGATTTTAGAACTTTCTTATCGCATTCGCGGTCGAGGCCCCAGGAGTTCGCCCGGATCTGAAATAAGCTAGGAGCCCGCTCGAGTAACTCCCAAACATACCTGGCAGATTGGCCTTGGGGTAGTTGTTGAAAGAGTGTCCCGGAATTGGCTTGTGGTTCGGCATGCGAACCCGGAGGCTAACCGGGCTGGGGTCGCTTCCCGGGGGGACTGCGTGCGGATTTCACCTGCGGCGGTTACAGGCAAACCAGCCGATGAAACTTCAAAACGTTGTGCGCCATACAGACCAGAGCCCACTCCCCCGCACCTTCTTCAGCCCGCGCGGCAGGAACTGTCGGAATCCCCGAGCTTGCTTGATCTGTCCGAACACCGGTTCCACAATCGCTTTCCGCGCCGCGTAAATGGTTCGCTCTACTTGGGTCTGTAGTTTCCGGCGCATGCGGTCGGTGCGCGTCGCTCCTTTGGGCAGCGGCCCCCGTGGGCACCGCTCAGTTCGCTGATGGTGCTTCTCGCGAGCCACCGCAAGATAAGCATCGACTTGGGCTCTTTTTATTTCCTGGAGACTGGCGTCAGAGGTGTACCCGCTATCGGCGAGTACCTGCGTCGGTTTCTCTCCGGCTTGTTTCGAGCCAGCGGCAAAGCCGAAGAGCCGCGGAGTTCTTGTAGTCGACCTTACTAGGAGCGGGCCGCTGAATTCGCAGTAGGCGTTTGGGGAATAACAGCTGTCTGTGAAGGTGCGAAATCCCGAGAGGGCCGTACGCAGAACGATCCTTGA
>JBEKQP010000172.1:0-11033 GCA_049519595.1 Candidatus Korobacteraceae bacterium
GGTGTTCAACAACTACGCGCTGGTGCAAGGGGTCAACCAGTGGATTCCGGTAGATGTTTACGTGCCCGGATGCCCGCCGCGTCCGGAGCAGCTCATCTACGCCATCACTCTGCTGCAAGAAAAGATTCAAAACGAGGCGGGATCGTTTAAGCGAGCACTGAACCTTGCGCCGTAGAGCTGGAAGAGCTAAACAGCTCGGCTTAGTTCGCCTACGCTCTCAATCGGAAGAAAGACGGAAAAGCAGGTTCCCGTTCGCCCGTCGCGCACCGAACTGTGTACCCGCATGTTCCCGCCGTGCTTTTTGATAATCGTACTCGATACCCAGAGCCCGATCCCGGTGCCCCGCTCGCCCTTAGTGGTGTAAAACGCCTGAAATAACTGGCAAAGGTGATCGGAGGCAATTCCCGGACCATTGTCGAGAATGCTGACGCGCACGCCTTGCACACCGGCGTCCCAACGCCTGCTGCTGCGGACGGAGATGATCAGCTTGTTGCCGTTGGCGGCCAGCGCATCCATCGCATTGACAATCAGGTTGGAAAAGACTTGTCTCAGTTCGCCTAACGAGCCAAAGACGGCTCCATCGTAATCGTATTTTCGCTCGACCTCTATGCTCAGGGTTTTAGTTTTAAGATCGCGACCCGGTGATTCGGGGTGGCGTGTTCTCATTACCACGGTCCAATAGCTCAGGTGACGCATCACTTGGATGAATCGTGCCAAACAACCGGATCACGCAGCCCCTCCGCAGCACGGGAATAAACTTGTTTTTAAGCATGCGTTCTGCAAGTTCGGCCGTCACGACATGGACTCGTACCCCACGCCGCCTTGGCGTTTATTTGCGCGTTCATTCAATTTCCAAAGCCTCGGAAAAGATATCCAGGATTTCGTAGTTGACAGGATGAGCACCTCGCTGACGAAGGCCTTTGGGGCGTGCGTGACCAACATCGCGACGACGTGGGCGATGTCATCGGCCCGAAGCATCTTTGCCGGGATGGCGGCCAAACGCGGTTCGGCAGCCCCGTGTCAGCGTGTCGGAAGATGGTGGAGGCGGCACAGATGCAGAGCTTAGAAGGTAGTTCCGTGGCGCAGTCGCAGGCTTTGTGCTTTACTAGGCGGCAGACATCTGATATTTCTTGCACGCTGCACATCTTAAGACAATCAAACGCAATTTCGAGGGGAGGTAGAATCATGCGCAAGCTCTCAATTATTGCTCTGCTCGGGCTCGCCGCTGGAATGACTGTGGGCACCGTCCGAGTCGGGACGCTATCAGAGGCAAGGTGCCGAACTCGCGGTCGCCGAAATCAACAAAGCCGGGGGCGTACTCGGTCGGCAGGTCGAATTGGTAATCGAAGACGATCAGACCACGAATCCCGGGGCGGTCATGGCATTCAGCAAACTGGCCGGCAATAAAGATATTCCCGCATTCATCGGCACTGTCCGCAGCACGCAAATGAACGCTATCTCGCCCGACGTGGTCAAACTCGGCAAACCTGTGATGATCGGAGGCACCGATCCGGCGCTCACGCATATGGGCAATGCCTGGCTATTCCGCTTCCGCCCGAATGACATCTACTCCGCCCGGGTGATCGCCGACTATGGCGTTAAAACTCTCGGCAAAAAGAAGTGGGCGATTGTTCACTCCACCGACGCCTTCGGAACCGGCGGAATGAAGTACTTGGTCGAGGCGCTCAAGACCATGGGCATCGACCCGGTTCTGATCCAGGGTTATAGCAACAACTCGCAGGACTTTACGCCCGTTGCCCTTGCTGTTAAGCGCTCGGGAGCTGACATTATCGGAAGTTACGTGACCTTCGAGACGGATCTGGGCATCTTTGCCAAGCAACTTCGTCAACTCGGAGTCAACAGCGCTTGGATCGGCTCAGCCTCGAACATATCGCAAACCGCACTCAGGCTCGCCGGACCCGCGCTGTACGGCACGATGGCCGTAGCCGATTTCAACCGCGATTCAAGCCCTGCCGCCAAAGAGTTCGCCGTGAAATATGAGGCGGCCTACAAGATCGCGCCTGATCATCTCAGCGCCTGGTCCTTTGACGCGGTGCATGTGCTGGCGGTGGCCATCAACAACGCCAAGAGCACAGACCCCGCGAAGATCCGGCAGGCGATCCTGGCGATTAAGGGATATAAAGGCGCAGAGGGTACTTACAACTTTGACAAGAACGGCGATGGACTGCACGGCTACAATATCCTGCAGAACAACAGCGGTAACATCGTGTTCGTCAAGCACATAGACTTCAACAACTAGAACTAACGACTAGACCGATGACCCAAGAGTTAGTGAATACCTTGGGGGGCACGTTGAGTTATCCCGCCCCGGCAACGGCTGATTTTTCCATTGCCGGGGTGGATAACTGAGGCATTCCGGGAAACTGTCCTATTCCGCGCCGCTCCGTTCTTTGAGTGAGATTCCTCGGCTGCCCCTCGGCCCATGCTGTGCTGGGACTATGCATCTCTTTGCATTTTTACCCCAGCGGTGATCGCAATCCTGTGGCGAAGGGCGCACGGTAGTGCGATTGCGAGCTTTACACAAGAGAGGAAATTTGATATCTGTTTGTTCGCCGCAATTTGAAGCAAATCTGCAACCTTGAAGGATCTACCATGCGCAAATGGCTCACTTTTGCTGTCCTCGGGCTCGCCGTGGCGTTGATGTTTGGCGCTCTAAGTCTGCAAGCAGCCGATACCATCAAGATTGGGGTGATCGCGCCGCTCACCGGCCCCGCCGCTGAGTCGGGGCGCTATCAGACCCAGGGGGCCAGGCTCGCCGTCGAGGAAATCAACAAAACGGGAGGCGTTCTTGGCAAACGGCTCGAACTGGTCATCGAGGACGATCAGACCACCAACCCCGGCGGCATTATGGCTTTCAGCAAGCTGGCCGGCAGCAAAGATATCTCCGCATTCATCGGCTCGGTCCGGAGCACGCAGGTGAATGCCATGTCGCCCGACGTGATCAAAGTGGGCAAGCCGGTGATGATCGGCGGTACCGACCCGACCCTTACCCACATGGGGAATCCGTGGTACTTCCGTTTCCGGCCGAACGACAGCTATTCGGCCCGCGTAATGGCCGACTATGGCGTCAAGACGCTGGGCAAGAGGAAGTGGGCGATCGTGCATTCGACGGATACATTCGGGACCACTGGGATGAAGAACTTGGTTGCATCCCTCAAAGACATGGGAATCGAGCCGGTTCTGGTACAAGGCTATACCAACAATTCACAGGACTTCACGCCCGTAGCGATTGCCCTTAAGCGTTCCGGAGCCGATGTTATGGCCAGCTACATCACCTTCGAGCCAGACCTGGGTGTTCTCGCGAGACAACTTCGGCAATTGGGTGTGAACATTCCCTGGATTGGTTCGGCAACCAATATGTCCACCACCGCCCTTCGGCTCGCCGGCTCAACTCTGAACGACACCTTCGTGGTGGCTGACTTCAATTCGGAATCGTGCCCCGCCGCCCAAGCATACACGGCCGGTTACGAGGCGGCCTACAAGACGAGGCCCGATCACTTCAGCGCCTGGGCGTATGACGCTACACACGTGTTGGCGCTGGCCATCAACAATGCCAAGAGCACCGATCCCGAGAAGATCCGGCAGGCGATCATCGCCATTAAGAACTACAAAGGCGCCGAAGGCACGTATAACTTCGACAAGAATGGAGACGGGCTACACGGCTATAACGTGGTCAAAAACGTTAACGGAAAGATCGTGTTTGACAAGCATATCGATTTCAAAGACTAGCCGACACGTTTCGACTTTCCCTGGGGCCTCGGATCTCGCCACGGGTTGAAAGTTTGCGGCCGGCGCAGAAGCGCGGATACGCATTGAACTGTGCGGGCGAGCGGCTACTCGCCCGCTTTTTGGTGGCCTATGGGAACTGCACTCCAACTTCTCTTCACCGGGCTCGGCATTGGCAGCATTTATGCCCTTGTGGCTCTGGGCTTCGTATTGATCTACCGTGCGACCAACGTGGTCAATTTTGCCCAGGGCGATTTTGCCATGCTGGGCGCGTTTTCGATGACCGTGCTGACCATCAATCTCGGGATGCACTATTGGCTCAGCATCCTGATTACGATCACTGCCATGGCCATTTTTGGCGCACTGTTTAACCTCGGCGTTTACTATCCGCTCCGCAATCGCAGTTTCCTTCCGGTCATCATCAGCACCATCGGGGCGTCGATCCTTCTGGAAAATGGCGTGCTTGCGGCTTACGGTCCACAGCCGCAGAGCCTGCCGAGCGTCTTCGAGTCGCAGGGCTTCAGCATTGGAACGGTATTCTTTGACAGTCAGTATGTAGTGATTCTGGTGGTGACCGTCATCATGGTTGCCTTCCAGTACTTGCTTTTCGAGCGCACGCTGCTCGGCAAGAAGATGCAGGCGACCTCGCAGGACAAGGAAATGGCGAGCATGCTGGGCATTCCCGTGGCGCTGATGATCATGATTACCTTCATCTACAGTTCCATACTGGGCGGGCTCGCCGGGGTTCTGGTTGCACCCATTCTTTTCGTTTCGGTTGGTATGGGCTCCTCCATCGCGCTCAAAGCATTCGCCGCCAGCATCATCGGTGGCTTCGGCGACGTCACTGGCGCGGTCGTCGGAGGCTTGGCGCTTGGCGTCGTCGAGACCTTCGGCGCGGCTTATATCTCTGTGCCGTACAAGGATGCTTTTGGGTTCCTCGTTCTGCTTGTGTTTCTGCTGTTCCGACCGCAAGGTATTTTCGGCGAAAGGATTGCGGAGAAAGCATGAGCGACCGAGCCTCCAGAACCGCCTCCAATGCGCTGAGTGCCGGCAAGGTTTTCGGCGCTGGTCTCTACATAGCCGTGGCAGCGGCCACCATCGGATTCGTCACCCTGACGCCCTTCCCGGCCTACACGCTCAACCTGCTGATGCAAGCCTCCACCTATGCGATTGCGGTGCTGGGGCTCACCATCGTGCTGGGATACAGCGGACAGATCAACTTGGCGCAGGCCGCATTTTTCGGCATTGGCGCATACGGCGTGGCACTGGGTACCACCACGTTCGGTCTGCCATTCTGGGTCGCTCTGCTGACCGGAGTGGCCGCCGCCTCGATGGCAGGCGCGGTGCTCGGTCTCATGTCTTTGAGACTTGGCGGCCACTACCTCGCCATGGTCACGATCAGTTTCCAGACAATTCTGTCGCTGGTGCTGACGAACTGGATTGACTTCACGAAGGGTCCTGACGGCATCTCCGGAATCGGTCGCCCAACCCAATTTGCCAAGAGCGGTCCTTATCTTGGTCTCTGCATTGCGGGCCTTTACCTTGTGGGCTACCTTGTGTGGCATCTGCGTAGAACCAGGCTAGGCCGCGCCATGCAAGCCACACGCGACAACGAACTCGCTGCTGGTGTCGTCGGTGTGAACACGTATTTAACGAAGGTAACGGCTTTCACGCTTTCGGCGCTGTTGGGGGGACTCGGCGGCGGCCTCTTTGCCGGCGGCTTCTCCTACATCAGCCCGGACCAGTTCAGCTTTAGCGAGTCGGTCGTGTTCCTGACCATGGCTCTGCTGGGTGGTTCGCGTTTCCCGTTCGGCACGGTTTTCGGCACCGGACTGCTGATCATGCTGCCCGAGTGGCTGCGCTTTCTCAAGACCATTTACCTGGCGGTTTACGGCGGTGCCGTGATTCTTATCATGGTCTTTATGCCGGACGGAATTATGGGTTTCGCCGTGGTCATCTGGCGAAAAATACGTCCCATCAAGCCGCTGGCGACCGGCGACATTCCGCCTTTGACGCTGGGCCACCCAGGCGGTCGCGAGGAACAACCGGCTACACTCAAAATATCTGGTCTGGTGAAGCATTTCGGCGGGGTTAAGGCGGTTGATGAAGTTGACATGCAGGTCGAGCGCAACTCTGTTCACGCGTTGATCGGCCCAAACGGGTCGGGCAAAACCAGCTTGTTGAATGTGTTGAGCGGAATCTACCGGCCGACAGCCGGGCGTATTGACTTCGATGGAGAGAATATTACTCATCTGAAGCCCTATCAGCGGGCGGGCCTCGGCCTCGGCCGCACGTTCCAGAACATACGCCTGTTCACGGACATGAATGTGCTGGACAACGTCAAGATTGGCGCCGAGCGCCCCGGCAACGCGATTGGCGGCGGGGCTGCTCTGGAGCGCCACGCCTTGGCCGCCCTGGAATTCGTCGGGCTCGCCAATCGTGCCTTCGAGGCGGTTGGGAGCATGTCGTATGGACATCAGCGGCTAGTGGAAATTGCCCGTGCATTGGCGGGAAATCCGAAGCTGCTGCTGCTCGACGAGCCCGGTGCGGGCCTCAATCACGCGGAAAAGGACGGATTGGTCCTGCTGTTGGAGCGGCTCAAGGGCCATGGCCTGACCATCGTCATTGTCGACCATGACATGCATCTGGTGGAACGGGTGGCTGACCGTATCACGGTGTTGAATTTTGGCCGTCACATTGCCGACGGAGCACCGGCAGACGTGCTGCGTAATCCCGACGTGGTCGCAGCCTATCTTGGAAAGGTGGATGCAAATGCGGCTCCTCGAGCTTGATCAAATAACCGCCGCATATGGCAAGGTTGCGGCACTCGACGGACTCTCTTTCCACATCGACGAGGGTGAAATCGTCGCGCTGCTCGGTGCCAACGGCGCAGGCAAAAGCACGACCTTGCGCGTCATTTCGGGGCTGCTGAAACCGAGGGTCGGCACCGTGCGCCTGCTTGGCCATACCATTTCCGGACACTCCCCCGAGTCGATCTTCCGGCTTGGTGTCGCGCACGTCCCGGAGCGCCGGCGAGTGTTTCCGGGGCTGACTGTCCGCGAGAACATCATTCTCGGCGGCGCGAATCGCCCGGGCTCAACGCGCGTCGAACTTCAGTCCGACACCGAACGAATGTTCGGTATTTTTCCGGAGTTGCGCAGTTTTGAGAATGCGCTCGGCTGGATGCTCTCCGGAGGGCAGCAGCAGATGGTCGCCATCGCGCGCGGCCTCATGTCCCGTCCCAAAATCCTGTTGCTCGATGAGCCCTCGCTCGGCCTTGGCCCGCTGGTTGTACAGCAGGTCTACAAGGTCATTGCCGACATCCGCCGCAACGGAACAACCGTGCTGCTGGTCGAACAAAACGCCAATATGGCGCTCTCGGTCGCCGATCGTGGATACGTTTTGGAGACGGGCCACCTCGTCATGCAGGGCAAGCCGGACGAACTTTGGGATAATGAAGATGTTCGCGCCGCATACCTGGGAGGCCGCGCGAATCAGGCATAATGCTTTCTTCAATCCTTCATATGCCGCTGTAACAAATTCCTCGGCAGGAGCTTTTGCATGCCTTCCTTCAGCTTTCCTCACATGCTGCTGGTACGCCAGAATTTTCCCGACCGGCGGATTCCGGATGTCGCCGGCGAAGTGCGGCGCCAGCTAGCCGCCTCGCCCTTTGCTTCGCAATTAAGGCCCGGGGCCCGCGTGGCAATCGGCGTCGGCAGCCGCGGAATCAACGACATTGCAACCATCGTGCGTGCCGCTGTCGACTATTGGAAGCAGAACGGCATGCATCCGTTCATTATTCCGGCAATGGGTAGCCACGGAGCGGCTACCGCCGAAGGTCAGGCCGATGTATTGGCGCACTACGGCGTAGACGAACAGAACATGGGGTGTCCCATTGTCAGCCAGTTGGAAGTGGTGTCGCTTGGTAAGACGCAAGATAACATCGAAGCCTTCATGGATCGTGCCGCCTATGACGCCGATGGCGTCATGCTGATTAACCGCACCAAATGGCACACCGATTTCAGCGGCAAAATCGAAAGTGGCCTGTTCAAGATGATGGCGATCGGTCTCGGCAAGTTCGCCGGTGCACGGCGCTATCACATGTATGGATACAAGTTGGGATTGGAACATGTCATCCGCAGCGTCGGGCGTCTGGTGCTGAAATCGGGCAAGATCGTGGGAGGTCTTGCAATCCTGGAGGATGCTTATCACCACACGGCAAAACTCGATGCGGTTACCGCCAGCAACATGGAACAACGAGAGGAAGAGAACCTGGTGCTGGCGAGGTCCTGGGTGGCAACGATTCCTCTTGACCTCGACATCCTCGTCATCGACGAGATTGGCAAACACATCAGCGGCGGCGGCATGGACTGGAAAGTCGTGAACCGCGGCTACGAAGCCGAACGCAATCCATACTCCTACGTGCACAGGTTCGAGCGCATTTTCATTCGCGATCTCAGCCCGCTGAGTTACGGCAACTCCATAGGGATGGGGCTGGCCGAAATCATTACCGACCGCCTGGTAAATAAAACCAAATTGGAACCAACATACATAAACGGGCTGACATCACTCGGCTTGGCGAGCATTCGCACGCCGATCCATTTGCCCACGGATCGCGAGTGCCTGGAGTCCATTATGCCAACTGTCGGCAAGTTCGAGATGAGCGACGTGACCGTGGGTTGGATCCGCAATACGCTGGAACTGGGGGCGCTTGCACTGAGCGAAAACCTCAGGCCGGAAATCGTAAAGAACCCGATGCTGGAGATTCTGGGTGCCCGGAAGATGGAATTCGACAGCGACGGCAATCTGATCGATATGCTCCTTGATCATTCCCGAGGGGTTCCCGCCTGATATTCACCACCATGGGCGATTCGCCTCACCCTCAAGTGGAAAAATGCCGGGCGCATCGCTTGCTGTTCTTACCGGTTCATCGATTGCGCAAGTGCCACTGGGTCTGTCTTCATGCGCCGCAGGAATGCTTCCTTCAACCCCGAGTCGGCGATGGAGTTCACATCGACCAGCTCTTTCATGCCAGGATAATCGAGCGTTGGCAGAACGGCGTCATCCGGTAAGGTGCTGATGATCTCGGCGAAGGGGCGATGCGTCATGTCGGAGACTCGTGTCAGCTTATCCCGATACTCCTTTTGCGGGACAGCCCGGTGAGCCGGATAGCCAGCTCCCCGCTCGACGCTGAATAGGCGGTCGAAGATAAATCTCAGGTTGACGTCGGCAGCCCAGCCGTAACCTTGGTGCAAGGCCAGCGAGATGCAATTGCCGCCATTAATTTGCATGAATAGCCATACGTCGAGGTCGTTGAGAATGTGTCCGCAGAACACTCCAGGATATTGCATCGCCGAGTTCAGGTAACCCTGGCCTGTTCCGCATCCGCCCACCACGAAGTCAACCCGGTTTAGCTGGAGCAATATAGCGGTCATCAGGCCCGTGTGGATATAAGACAGCTCCGGCTTTGCCCCGCATGTGGTCATTCCGGCATTGATGATTTCGTGCCCTCGACCCTGCAGGGCTGCGAGTATATCGGCGTTGCGGTTCGCGGCGCTGGTTTCGTTAATCACTGCGATTCTCATTAGGGTTCACTCTTTCTCTGGACTGCCTATCGGGCAACCCGCGCCTCAAAGGCTTAAGGTTCGTGGTCTGAAATGCCTTTCCAGCGAAACCGAAGCCCCACTATAACACTGCTCTCGCACCGGGTCGCCACCAAAACCGAGCAATTTGCTCGCAAGGTGTTCGAGGCTATAGCGCCGGTCCGTATACGTTGTTTTGATTATCCGTATTTCTAATTCGGTCAATATGAAATTCACAAACTGTAAAATGCCTTGACATGCAAGCAATACTGGGATACTTATCCTACATTCCATTTGGATATGAAATGAAACTGGGATTGGCCATAGCTTCGGAAAGGGCCCTGCCGTCCGCCTTCGTGGTCTTCCGCGATAAACTCTCGAAAAGTATCCGAAAGGTGGCCCAACTGGGATATGACGGGGTTGAGCTTGCCCTGCTCGACTCCAGCCAGGTGAGTCTCCCGGAAATCAAAGCTCTGCTCAAGGAATATCGTCTCGAATTACCCGTGATCTCGACGGGCCAGGTTTTTGCCGATGCAAAGCTCTGGCTCACCCACTCGGATGCGGCCATCAGACAAAGAACCATCCAGCGGCTGAAAAGCCTGATCGATTTGGCCAGTGAATTTGGGGCCATGGTCAATATCGGAAGAGTCAGGGGACCTCTGGACCTTCAAGACCCAAAAGCTTCCGAGGAAAGATTCGTTGAGGGTATCCGCGAATGTGGAGAGTATGGGTGCAGTCGAGGGGTCAAAATCATTCTTGAGCCCGTCAACCGCTATGAGATCAATTTCATCAACAGCGTTCTGGACGGGGTAGAGATACTTAAGAAGATTGGCAATGGCCAGATCTTCCTGATGCCTGACGTCTTTCACATGAACATCGAGGATGCTTCCATTGACGGCAGCCTCAAGGCGGCGAAAGACGTGATCGCCTACGTCCATTTTGCTGACAGTAACCGTTGGGCTCCCGGGGACGGCCATCTCGACTTTCCCGGGATCATTAACACTCTTAACGAGATTGGCTATGCTGGCTTTGTCACCCTTGAAATACTTCCCTATCCGGATCCGGATACGGCCGCGGCAAGGGGGATTAAGTATCTGCGGAAATTCATTTAAGGTTTCGGTGAAAAATCGGGACAGACTCCCGCAGAACCCATGCGATAGCCTGTAACCCGCAAACAACATCAAGAGAGGGAGGAAACATTATCGTGAAGAAAGTCTTGCTGGCTATCGCAGTACTCGTGATTGCATCATCGTTTAGTTTTTCGGCCGATAAGAAACTCGTGGTTGGATTTTCACAAATCGGCGCGGAGAATCCGTGGCGAACTGAAATGTCTGAAAACATGAAAGACACTTTCGCCAAAGCAGGCATTACCCTGAAGTTCTCAGACGCACAGGGGAAGCAAGAAAACCAGATTAAAGCACTCCGATCTTTCATCGCCCAAAAGGTCGACGTGATTATTCTTGCCCCGGTTGTCGAAACCGGTTGGGATGCTGTCCTGAAGGAAATAAAGGACAGACATATTCCATTGATCATAGTAAACCGGAAGATTCGTCCCAGCGTTGGCAACCCTGAGGATTACTATGTGGTTTTTGTTGGGCCGGATAATACACAGGCCGGCAAGATAGCCGCTCAATTCGTTTTTGATACCTTCAAAAACAAGCCCGGTCCGGTCAACATCATTGAGCTTCAAGGAACCGTTGGAGC
>JBEKQP010000173.1:0-9951 GCA_049519595.1 Candidatus Korobacteraceae bacterium
TCGAACCGCAGCTGAGAGGGCATGGTCGAGCACTCGAATCTTGCCCATCGAGGCAAATCCATATCCGAGCCGGACCGGTGCGGGAATACGACCGTTTCCGGAAATGTGGGCGTCAAACCCTGGCGATTAGCCGTGCAAGCGCCTTCTGCGGCGGCTACCGTGAATAATGCGATGACGATATTACGTAGTGATGCCTCGATGATCCCTCCCAAAGTGTCGCACTGCGCCAACCCGAAGTGCGATGCAGAGTTCAAGCGACTGGGTGAAGGGACTTTGTTCATTTGTCCTTCCGATCCCGAGATCACCGTCAATCACCTGCGGCAGAAGGTGATTTGGCTGTGCAACGCTTGCGTCCATGATTTTGAGGCGCAGTTTGAACCAGTCCGTCATAACTTCGGCGAAGTTGGCAGACCGCATCAGTCCTATTAGATTGTTCGGGTTACTGAGGTGTCTCCCTTTTATTGCATATCAGAGCACCGTGTGCTAGTTTCAATTTCTCTGAGGTCCTGATTGCAAAATACGTCGTTGGCCGGCCTGAGTCGCAAAGAAGCCGAGATTTATTCCCAGCTCGACTCCGTGCAGCTGCCGAAACATATCGCCATCATCATGGATGGAAACGGGCGCTGGGCGAAACGGCGCCACCTGCCCAGGATCGCCGGCCACAGCCGCGGTGTCGATTCCGTACGCGACGTGGTGAAGGCTGCGGCACGCATCAAGATCCCATGGCTAACGTTGTATGCCTTTTCGGTCGAGAATCTGAAACGGCGGCCCAAGACCGAAACCGACTTCCTGATGGCCTTGTTGCGTCGTTATTTGAAGCACGAACTCCCCCTGTTCAACGATTTTAACGTGCGGCTTAACTTCATTGGGCGCACCCAAGAACTGCCGGAGTCGGTGCAGGCGCGCCTGGCTTGGGTACTGGAGCAGACCGAAAAAAACACCGGTACGCTGCTGACCATCGCCCTGAATTACGGCGCGCGCACGGAACTGGTCGATTGCTTCCAATCGATTCTCGCCACGGCAAACAGCAACGGCGGATTAGGTCATCTCAAGATCGATGAGGAAATGATTAGCCGGCACCTTTACACGGGCTCGCTGCCCGATCCCGACCTGGTGATTCGAACCAGCGGCGAGATGCGGCTCAGCAACTTCCTGCTTTGGCAGCTTGCCTACTCCGAGATCTACGTCACCCAGACATTGTGGCCCGACTTCGATGGCACGCACTTTCTGGAGGCCATCAGCGAATACCAGAAGCGTGAGCGCCGCTATGGCGGACTCAGCGAAAGTAGCGCCCACGCGTAAGCGGCTGCTGAAAAACAGGTTTCAAGTGGGTTGAGGCCCACAATATCTTGGAAGACGATTTTCTGCCGTTCACATTCCGTAGGCCCCAATCCGCGCAACTGCAGCGCGCGCCTGGGATGAAAAGCCCCCTGGGGGTTTGCCTGGGACTACGGCTTCGGTGCGTTGTTCGGCAGCGTGCTAAAGCCAGATGAAACGCGTCCTCACCGCGACTATCCTTATTCCGCTCGTCATGCTGGCGGTCTTCCGCGCTCCTAACTGGTTTTTTACCCTGCTGGTGGCGCTCGTGGCCTTGCTGGCGTTAAGCGAATACTTCGAGATCGTGGCCGGCTACGGCATCGAACCGTTTCGCTTCCTTGGCTACCTCATTACGATAACCATGTACGCGGTCGCGTTCTGGGCCGCTGTCAGTACCGAGCCTCCATCTGCGGTAACGGTACTTTCCGGGCTGATTTTCCTGTTTTGTTTTTCGCCGTTTGTGCTGCTGTGCGCGGCAATGCCAAGACCGGATCTGCGCGGCGGATTGCCGGCGGCCTGCTTCTCCTACCTGGGCATCGTCTATGTCGGGTTTTCGTTGCTTACGCTGGTGTTTTTGCGCATGATGCCGGCAGGATGGTTCTTTGTCCTATTCACTTTCTTCGTGGTTTGGGCAGGCGACGCATTCGCGTACTATGTCGGCCGAGCTTTCGGAAGAATCCCATTTGCGCGGCGCATCAGCCCGAAGAAGACATGGGAAGGCGCTGTGGCTTCGGTGCTCGGGGCAGTGATTTTTGCGCTTCTGCTGACCCGGTTTGCAACCCCCATCGCCGCCGCACTGACACGGGCCCACCTCCTGACTTCGCCCGTGATTTTCGTTTCGACGCCTGCGTGGATAGTGGTAATCATCGCCTTTTGCCTGAACTTGGCGGCACAATTGGGAGACTTGCTGGAATCGCTCATGAAGCGGGGAGCCGGAGTAAAGGATTCCGGACGTCTGTTACCCGGTCATGGTGGCATGCTGGATCGAATCGATGCCTTGCTGTTCGCATCTCCCGTGGCACTACTGCTTTTTGGCGGAATGCTTGAGAAATTTCTCCAGATGCCCTAACCTCAACGTGGGCACAACTTTCCCGCATGAAAAAACTGGCGATCCTAGGTTCAACGGGCTCCATCGGGCATAGTACCCTCCGCATTGTGGAGTCATACCCCGACCGCTTCGGCGTGGTCACGCTGGCCGCCGGAAACAATCTCGAAATCGCCTTCAAGCAGGCCCTCCGCTGGCGTCCGCGGATTGTTTCGGTAGCCCTGGAAGAGGGTGCCGGGCAGCTCCGTCAACAGTTACGCCAAGCCGGATTAACGGATGTGGAGGTGGTCTGGGGTCAGGCCGGTACGGTCGTTGCCGCGACTCATCCGGAGGTAGATTTTGTTGTCAGCGCCATTGTCGGTGTCGCCGGGCTGAAGGCCACCTACGAAGCCGTAAAGGCCGGTAAGACGCTTGGCTTGGCGAATAAAGAGTGCCTGGTGGCGGCCGGTGAACTCATCACCGCTGAGGCGCGGCGCAGCGGAACGCAGCTACTACCCATTGACAGCGAACACAATGCCATCCATCAGTGCATGCGCGGTGGGCGCTTGGCAGAGGTCGAGCGGGTCTGGCTGACGGCTTCGGGAGGTCCTTTCCTGCACACTCCGGCATCTGATTTCGCGGCCATTACGGTGGAACAGGCGCTGAATCATCCCACATGGAAGATGGGCCGCCGCATTACAATTGACTCAGCGACTTTGATGAATAAGGGGTTCGAGGTGATCGAGGCCTGTCGGCTTTTCGATTTACCGCCTCGCCAGGTACAGGTCATTGTGCATCCTCAGTCGACAGTACACTCGATGGTCGAGTTCGTCGACGGCAGTCTATTGGCACAAGTATCGGTGACTGACATGCGTTTGCCGATCCTATATGCCCTGACTTATCCGGAGCGAATTGAGTCCGATCTGCGCTTTCCTGTTTCGGAACTGCGCCATTTGGACTTCTACCCTCCGGATTTCGACAAGTTCCCCTGCCTGCGACTAGCCTACGAGGCGGCGGAGGCCGGCGGTACGCAAACGATTGCGCTCAACGCCGCCGACGAGGTCGCCGTGGCGGCTTTCCTGGAAGGTAAAATAGGATTTCAAGGCATCGCAGCGACGATTCAGGAAGTTTTAAAAGAAACACCTGCGGGGAGACCTGAATCTATAGAGGATGTGCTTTCGGTCGATGCCGAGGCACGAGTGCTAGCCTCTCGAGTAGTGCGGCAGCGCAGTGGCGCATCAAGTAAGCCCGTGTCCGCGAAGGGTGTTTCCTGAATATGGCAGCTACTCTCTATTACGACGTCGTCTCGGTTTTCTTTGTCCTGGCGGTCATGATCCTGGTCCATGAATGGGGCCATTTCGCTGCTGCCAAGCTGTTTGGAGTGCGCGTCGAGGTCTTTTCTATCGGTTTTGGCAAACGGCTGCTTGGATTCCGCCGGGGCGACACAGACTACCGGATATCCGCCATTCCCTTCGGCGGGTACGTCAAGATGTCGGGGGAAAGCCCGCTGGATCAGCGCGCCGGTACGCCAGACGAGTTCATGTCTCATCCACGGTGGCAGCGCGTGGTGATCGCGCTGGCTGGGCCGTTTATGAACATCCTATTGGCGGTCGGGCTGCTGACGTGGGTTTTCATGGTGCACTACGAGCACCCGCTTTACCTCGATCAGGCCGCCGTGGTGGGCTGGATAGCCCCAGGCAGTGCTGCTGAAAAAGCGGGTATTCAGCCCGGCGACAAGATTATCCAGATCGGCTCGACCAAGAATCCCGATTGGGAGTACGTTTTTTCCAAAGTCATGATCAGTCCCCATTCGCCGGTAGAACTGGTCATTCAGCGGGGCGATCAGCAACTGCAAAAAACTGTCTTTCCCGATGTGTTTGGCAAGGAACAGCTTGGCGATGCCGGGTTCGTGGCTCAGCAACCGTTCACGGTCACGCAAATGGAGCCGAGCATGCCGGCCGCCAAGTCGGGAATGCAGATCGGGGATGACATCGTTGCCGCGGACAGAGTGCCTGTCCGTTCCACCCAGAGCCTCTCTCACCTGTTGCAGCAGACCAAGAATAATCCGGTGTTGCTGACGGTGATGCGCAAAGGCCAGCAATTGGATCTGACCGTGACGCCGCAGCTCACAACCAGCGACGACGGCCAGAAAGTTTACCGGATCGGCATTATCTCCATGCCGGTTCGCATCGACAAGCTGCCATTTGTGCAGGCACTGTCCCATTCCATCGACTCGAACCAGAAGAACTCGCTGCTGATTCTGGAGTTGGTAAAGCGGATGATGCAGCGCAGAATCTCCATCAAGCAGATGGAAGGCCCGATCGGAATCGCACGCGTGAGCGGCATGGCTGCCCAGGAGAAGGGTTGGACACCGCTGATGCAGGTGATGGCCGCTATCAGCCTCAACCTCGGTATCTTCAACTTGTTTCCCATCCCGATCCTCGACGGCGGACTGATCCTGCTGCTGCTGATCGAGTCGGTCATACGGCGCGACATAAGTCAGCCAATCAAGGAACGCATTTACCAGGCTGCATTCGTCTGCCTCATTTTGTTCGCCGGCATGGTGATCTTCAACGATATTGTGAAAGTGATTCCGGGAATCACGCACCACCTGCAGTAACGATATTGCACGTGGTGTAATTCCTGAGCGCGGCGAAGGATCTGCTACCCGGGTCCTGCGGCTCGCTTGCTGCGCCCAGGGTTTCGAATGGTAAACTAAGCACATCCTCATGGCGAAGATTCAGCGCAAAAAGACATACACGGCCACGGTCGGCGGCGTCCGACTGGGTGGAGATACACCGATTGTGGTGCAGTCGATGACCAACACGGATACGGCAGATGTCGCCGGAACCGTCGCCCAGGTAGCCGCACTGGCTCGTGCCGGATCGGAGTTGGTCCGGGTAACCGTGAACAATGATGCCGCAGCGCGGGCCGTGCCGGAAATCGCCGATCGGCTGGCGCAACAAGGCGTGCAGGTGCCCATCATCGGCGACTTCCATTACAACGGCCACTTGTTGCTGAAGAAGTATCCGGCGTGCGCGCGGGCGCTGGCCAAATATCGGATCAACCCCGGCAACGTCTCCATTGGCCGCAAGGACGACGACAACTTCCGCACCATGATCGAAGTCGCCATCGAAAACCAGCGACCGGTGCGCATTGGAGTGAACTGGGGGTCGCTCGATCAGCAGTTGCTGGCGCGCATGATGGACTCCAATTCCAAGCTGGCCGAGCCGCGCGAGGCCCGCGACGTCATGATGGAAGCGATGATCTCGAGCGCCCTCGATTCGGCCGAGCGCGCTGAGCAGTACGGAATGCGTTCCGAGCAGATCATTCTTAGCGCCAAGGTAAGCGGAGTGCAGGATCTGATCGATCTCTACCGCGCCCTCGCCGCCCGCTGCCAATATCCGCTGCACCTGGGTCTGACAGAGGCCGGCATGGGTGCCAAGGGAATTGTCAGCAGCACCGCCGGGCTCTCCGTTCTGCTGCAGGAAGGCATTGGCGACACGATCCGCGTTTCGCTCACCCCTGCGCCTAATGGCGACCGCAGCGAAGAGGTCCGCGTGGCGCAGCAGATACTGCAATCGATGGGCATGCGCAGCTTCGTTCCGCAGGTGACCGCCTGCCCGGGCTGTGGCCGCACCACTTCGACCTTCTTCCAGCAGTTGGCGGAGCGCATTCAGGACTACGTGCGCGAGCAGATGCCGGCTTGGCGAACGCAGTACGCGGGCATCGAGGAAATGAAGCTTGCGGTGATGGGGTGCGTGGTAAACGGCCCGGGAGAAAGCAAGCACGCTAACATAGGCATCTCGCTGCCGGGCACATTTGAGGAACCGAAAGCTCCCGTGTTCGTCGATGGCCGCCTGATCACAACGCTGCGCGGCGACAAGATCGCAGAGGAGTTCATGGCCATCCTCGACGAGTACGTCGAGACCCACTATTCGAAAAAAGAAGCAGAACCTGCCGCCAGGAATTAATCCCATGGATTCAAGTACTTAGCAGATCGGTTAGCAGGTATTTGACGGGTCAATGAGCAGATACTCAGCAGATACAGAGCTCTTTTTGCCAGCTTGGCTGGCCGGTTTCGCGGCTCGTGAGAGGCTCTAATTTGTCGCTTTTTGGCACGTTTTGCGCGCGAGTTGATGCGCGTGTTATGTCCGATAACGGTGAGCTCGGTAGGGGACAAAACAGGGGCGCTTCGCCGTCATCCAAAGAAAATAACTTTTCATTATCCGCGGCAACATGCGACTCTTGTCGCAGATGTGTGAGGAGCTGAGATGAGAAAGTTCATTTTGGTTTGCTGCATTCCCTTCCTGCTGACGTTGAGCGCGCTCGCGCAGAGTGTGGAAATTTCAGGCAATTACGCGCACCTGACCGGCCCTTTCGGAAAAGATGGATTCAACATCACCGCCGCATATCTCGCCACACACCACCTGGCACTGGAGGGCGACGTTGGCGGATACTTTGCTTCCAACAACTCAAGTGACCGGGTCTACGACGGTATGGCCGGGCCAAAGGTAATGTTCAGCACGCACGATGCATTGTTCACCCCTTACGCTCATCTGCTGGTTGGCGGGGCGCACGAAATGGGCAACGGCTACCTTGCAGTGATGCCCGGCGGCGGTGTCGACGTGGGTAGCAAGCGTTTCGCCGTTCGCCTCGAGCTCGACGCGATGCACTTCAACAGTGACACGCACGCGCGCGCAGGAGTGGGCTTGGTGCTTCGCTGGTAGACCCAGCATCCCTCGCTCCTTGGGCCAGCGAAGATGCAGTACCCATGGACGCGGCGATTTCCCGAGGCCAGGGAGTGAGAATCTCTTGCGGCGGCAGATCGATTCCGCGACACGGTGGACCTTGATCGCGATATGCTACTGCACACCGCCCCAGCGACGGGAACAGCGACCGCCGCCGGGGACCCCGGATCGTGATTTGCGCTTGCAGCGGCGACCCGGCTCGGCCAAACTGCTTCCATGCCATTCAAGCCAAGTTCGCGGCACTATGACGAACAGGCACTCTACGAGTACGCTGTCGGGGCGCTGGGCAGGCGTATGCGCACGGTTGCCGAACTCAAGCGCCTGATGAGAATCCGCGTGCGGCAGCAACCTGAGGGCGAGCTGCTGATCGAAGTGGTGGTGGCGCGCCTGAAGGAACAACGCTACCTGAACGACGCAAGCTATGCGGCGGCTTACTCCTCCTTTCGCAAGGAAAACGAAAAGTTCGGCAGCATGCGCGTGGTCCGCGACCTGAAGGCCAAGGGCATGCATCCGGATGTGATCGAACGCGCGGTGAAAACCGCGTACGAGGGCGTGAACGAGGAGAAGCTGGCGCGCGACTTTCTGGCTCGTAAACGCATCGCCGCGCCAACCAATCAAAAGGACGCCGCACGCATCTTCCGCGCGCTGGCACGCGCCGGATTCTCGTCCCGCGTGATTTTTCCGATTCTGAAGAAATGGAATGTCGAGGACGAAACGCTGTTCGCCCTTGAGCAAGAGCGGGAAGAAACGGAATCGTAGGGTGTGCAGCCCAAGAAGTCGCGCAATCAGTGTTGGAGCGTCATGCAATGTTATCGCCGCCTCCAACGGGACGGCATTGCTCAACTTTTCATCCGCAGATACCGCTTGGCCCTGCAAAACCGCTTACAAGCGTGGAATGCGGGCGGGTTAGGGCGCAAACAGGGGATTCCCATTGACAGGGGATTGCCTGTCCGGTACTCTCGTTGCACTTTGGGGCGTGCTTAGAAACAAAAGTCATGCTCGACGCCAGCGCTTGCCCATCGTAGCTGTCTGCCTCAGATGTATTATTCCGGCGGGAACTGCTTTTTCTAGCTTTCGCTCGGAACTGCCGTGCTCGTTGTCGAACTCTACAATTTAGGCAACGGAGGAGAGCGATGCACTCCTATTCTCGACTGCGTATGAGGACTATCGGCCTAACCGTCGGCCTATTGGCGGTGTTTACTTGTCAGTGGGCAACGGCGCAGGAACCTCAATGGTGGACCAATCAGAAGGCAAACTGCGGGTTGTCCCCAAGTCTGGACTATAACTCGTGGGCAGCGAGCGGCTCCCCATGCAACGCTAGAACCGCGGCTCCGGCTGCTCCTGCCGCGCCAACTCAACAACGGCGCACCCCTGCGGCTCCGGCCGCTCCTGCCGGGCCAACTATGCAACAACAGATGGGCTTAGCTCTCGGACAGGCCGCCATGCCAATTCTGCAAAAAGGGATTCACGATTTGTTCTATGGCACGCCCCCGAAACTGCCCGACCCGGCGCAACAGCAACGAGCATTCGCCGCCCAACAACTCGACAATAGCGGCATGTACTTGCTCAGCCAAAAAACTCGTGCCGGCACGGAGGGTGCAAAAAATGAATTTCTGAAAGCGCTCAACCAAACTCCAAACGACGGAAACATCCTCCACCATCTCGCGATGGCAGAACAACAACTTAAAGATCTTGCGGCTGCCGAGCAGACGCGCGGGGCGTTAAACCGCGTTTTACCGCCCGCTCCTCCAGCCAACAAGGGAGTTATTGGCGGTGAATTGACGCATGGCTCAATTCCAAGTCCGAACGCCTCCGCCCCCAGTTTGGTGAACCTCGACCCGAATGTGGTGGACTTGCGCAGCGCGACCAGCGCCTCCCCGAAATCGCTCAAGAGCCAGCTCGACGAGGTTTTCGGGAAAGCTCCGGCTTCCGCGCCACCTGCCAAAATGGTCAATCCAAATGATGGGCCGCAACAAAACAAAGCGGAGATAGATGCTGTCTTTGCGAAGCCCAAGCAGAACCCGGATGCCATGATGAAAAAAATCTTCGATTTGAACGATAAGTCTGAATGATCCGATGGCCGCTACCACGCCCGCCGCAATCGACAACGGAAAACCTATGCATAAAATGTCAAAGTCTTTAATTCTTGGATTTCTTCTTGCCCTGATTTGTCTTCCTCCGCTCCACGCGCAAAGGGCTCACAGACCACCCACTGACCCCAATCCGGCGACGCCCCAGGCACCCGCTGATAGCAATCCGGCGGCGACCGATCCAGTTCCGGCGGGGCAAGCGCCGGACGAAATGACTAAGAAGATCACCGACTTGGTTCACGACGGAAAATACACGGAGGCGCAACGGCTAACGGCTGGTTTGTTGGTGGCTTATCCCGACGATCAGCGGTTGATTAGGGCCAGGACGCTGTTGGAGACGTTGCTAGCGCCTGGCGCAACTCCCAGCAACAGCCAGCCAACCAGCAATGTCGCTCCTGCTCAACCTGCCACGAATACCCATGCCGAACCGCTTACCGGGATGGACAAGGTTGAATACAACGCCTTGATTCAGCGAGCGCGGGAAGCTCAGCAGGCAACGGATTTGGCACAGCAGGAGACACTTCTCCAGCAATTCATGAAGGATAGCAGCCAGTTTTTGCAGAAATATCCAGACCAGATGCTGCTTTGGCAGCTCCGTGCAGCGTCAGCGATAAGTCTAGGCGACTTCATCGTAGGATACGAAGCAGGACAGAAACTTTTGGCGATGGGCGCAGCGGATCGCGATGATTCAAATTTGCAACAGTTGTTAGCGCAACTCAAGAACAAAGGATGGATGGGCGAGGGAGCGGCGGAAAAGGCCGCAAAACAA
>JBEKQP010000174.1:0-9914 GCA_049519595.1 Candidatus Korobacteraceae bacterium
GGTTTTGCAAATCTCTGAGTTTCCGATAACTGCGAAAATCACTAGAGTGAATGAAACACCAACAATCGCGCTGATTGCCAACACCCACTTGCCCTTAGTGGAGAGAAAGCCTCGCTTGACCTGCACCTGACTTACATCCGATTCACTTGCACTTGAAACAATTTGCTCCTGTATTCGAGGCCGGAGAATCCAAGCAGCAGCTATCGAGCCGCCAAGAACCACAATCATCCGCGTAGACTGTGGTAGCAATTCCGCAATGGTGCTTGCAATTAACGCGGTGCCAATGAGAACTAATATCATTGCAAAAACGCGGGCGAAACCAGTAAGGATCGGGTGATTGGGATTGCTGTATGCCCAGCTTGGGTGGAGCTTCGTCGGGTTTTTATAGATCCAGCGGCCAAGCAGGATGAATACAAAGCCATTGACAACAAAAACTATCGTCGCCATGCACTTGATGGTAGCCGTTAAAACGATTTGACTGAAGTAACTTTGGTACCGTATTTAGACGCGACAAAACCCTCAATTTGCATACGATCTGTAATTACTGGCGAGAAATCCCCTTCTCGACAGTTTGCGGAGGCCACTCCTCGCCGCTTACGGCCTGATCCCGACGACGGCCATCATCCGTCCCACGACGTGCTCTTTGCGATAGGAAAAGAAAAGGTCCGTGCGGCACGCGGTGCACAGGTCCAGATTCGAGATGTTCTCCTCCGCAACGCCGGCGTCGCGCAGTTGCAGCAGGTTGGCTTTCACCAGGTTAAGGCGGCGGGAAAGAGCGGGATCGCCGTGTCCTGGGGCACGCTGGTTGAGAAACAACAGCGGGTAGCGCGCGTGCAACGACCGTGAGTCGAAAACGTCTTCGAACAGCTCCTGCCAGTAGGTAAACTGCGACTCGAACGCGTGCTCGACCTCATCGCCAATCTCATAGCAACAGCTACCGATGCCGGGACCAATGGCGGCCAGCAACTTCGCCGGATCGCTGCCGAAGTGTTTGCGCATCTCGCCAACGCCCTTCTCGACGATCCGCTGCGCAGTGCCTCGCCATCCGGCATGGAACGCCCCTACGGCGCGCCGCTCGGGATCGGCAATGAGCACGGGCAGGCAGTCGGCGGCCTTGATGCCGAGCAGGATGCCGGGCGTGCTGGTGATCAGGCCGTCGCCCCGTAGCGGCGGGACCGTTTCCTGGTCAACACGGTGAATGATTGCCGAATGGATCTGGGTAACAGAAATGACCGGCCAGGGGTGGCCACTGGCGTCGATGGCGCCCAGTTTGCTGATAAACCGTTCGCGATTGCGCGCGACGTTCTCCGGCGTGTCTTCGCCGGTGGGCCCCAAGTTCAACGCACGGCCGCCATACGCCGAACTGACACCGCCTTGCCGCGTGCTGAAGCCGTGCACCAGCCATGACGCTGCAGACAAGTTCGCTACCGTGAGCACCTCGACGCCGCCACGCTTGGGGACGCGCTTCCGTCCGGCGGAATCGCTGGCCGAAGCTTGCTTGCGGGATTTGGTCCCGGGAGGGGACTTCGCAGGCGGGCCAGCAGGAGATATGTCTTGGGTTTTCCGTGCCACCGCTTGGATTCTAGAACATTTTCGCCGTCCCATGCCCGAAATGCCGAGGGCCCTTAGCTTCCGCCGCGCCAGCTTCGGTCTTCCATCCATGCGGCTATTTTTTTGCGTCACTGCGTGAATAGCTTTTTGCTCTTTGCGGCCAGCCCGCATCTAAGCACCCAGGCAGGTTGCCGTGACTTATGCTGCCGGGCTATAGTCTTTGACAATGTACAGCGACTTCCAAGCCAATGAACACTGGACGGGCGAGCAAGTGCGATGCGTCTTTCAAGCCGTGGTCGTGGCTATCGCTACGCGCCATGCCGACGCCGTCGATGTGAAGTTTCTGGTCAATGGACGACCCGTTTGGATTGCACTGCCGCATCCGGCTTGGGGCGAATATAACCGGCGCACCGGGAAGGTCATCACCGATCCTTTGGCCGTTCAGATCGCTGGGTTTTATCTGAAAACGATCATCGAAAACGGCGAGGAAAGCGGCCGGGAGATGTATATGCTGACCGTTACGGAAACATTGGAGTACCTTGCGGGGCTCGAAAGCGAATACGCCAAGAGCGCCAGTCGCCGGTAAAGCGCCGGTACCCAGTTTTGCCCCGTTAGACGATGCCATTCGGGAATCTTGTAATCACGGCATACAGAGCTTGCGGAGACGGGCTCCGAAGCTAGCAGCCGCTTTCGTGGGGGAAGCGGTTACGTGTGTTGAATTCAGACATTTTCGCGCTTCATTTCCTGGTGCGCCCAGAGGAGACGCTCTATGGCCAGCCTGATTGAAACCGTCGAGGCAACCGGCGGTGCAGTGAATAACCACAAGCTTTTGCAGTGGGTGGAGGAAGTGACACGCCTCTGCAAACCCGAGCACGTCTACTGGTGCGATGGCTCCGACAGCGAGTACCAGGAGATGGTGCGGCTGATGATCCACGCCGGAATCGCGATTCCGCTCGACCCGGACAAGCGTCCCAACAGCATTTACGTGCGTTCAACGCCGGCTGATGTGGCCCGGGTTGAGGATCGTACCTTCATCTGCTGCCACGCCAAGGATGATGCCGGACCGACGAACAACTGGAAAGAGCCGGCCGAGATGAAATCGATCCTGATGAAGCTGTTCGAAGGCTCGATGGCCGGACGGACGCTGTTCGTAATTCCATATTGCATGGGGCCAATCGATTCACCGCTGGCCGGCTTTGGGGTTGAGCTGACCGATTCCCCGTACGTTGTCGTCAGCATGCACATCATGGCGCGAGTCGGCAGCCAGGTGCTTGCGGCCCTCGGGGCTGATGGCGACTTTGTGAAAGGACTGCATTCGGTGGGCGCACCGCTCGAAGCGAACGCCCCGGATACGGTTTGGCCCAGCAACCCCGACCAGAAGTGGATTTGCCATTTTCCGGAGACGCGCGAGGTTTGGTCTTTCGGCTCCGGCTATGGCGGCAACGCTCTGCTGGGCAAGAAGTGTCACGCTCTGCGCATCGCCTCCGTGCAGGCGCGGGATGAAGGCTGGATGGCCGAGCACATGCTGATCATGAAGCTTACGAATCCGCATGGGGTCGTGAAGTACATCGCCGGTGCGTTTCCTTCCGCTTGCGGCAAGACGAACCTGTCGATGCTGATACCTACGATTCCGGGCTGGCACGTCGAAGCGCTGGGCGACGACATCTGCTGGATGAAGTTCGGAGCTGACGGCCGGCTGTATGCCATCAATCCCGAGACAGGGTTTTTCGGCGTGGCGCCGGGCACAAGCATGCACTCCAACGCCAATGCGATGGAAACCATCAACCGGAACTCGGTCTTCACCAATTGCGCGATCACGCCGGAGGGAGACATCTGGTGGGAGGGCATGACTGCGGAGCAGCCCGAACACTTGACCGACTGGCTGCGGCGCCCGTGGACCCCTGACTCCGGCCGCAAGGCTGCGCACCCGAATGCCCGGTTTACGACTCCGGCGCGGCAGTGCCCGGTAATCGCTCCCGAATGGGAAGACCCGAGGGGCGTGCCCATCGACGCGATTCTGTTCGGCGGACGGCGCGCCAGCGTCGTGCCCTTGGTTTGCGAGGCCTTCAATTGGCAGCACGGAACTTTCATGGGAGCCACCGTGAGCAGCGAAACTACCGCGGCCGCTGCCGGGGCCGTCGGCCAACTGCGCCGCGACCCTATGGCCATGCTGCCTTTCTGCGGCTACAACATGGGCGACTACTTCGGCCATTGGCTCAAGATGGAAACTGCGGCCGGCGCCCAGCTGCCAAAGATCTTCCAGGTGAACTGGTTCCGGCAAGATGAACACGGTAAATTTCTGTGGCCGGGTTACGGCGAAAATTGCCGCGTGCTGAAATGGATTTTCGAGCGTGTGGAAGGCACGGGAGATGCAGTCGAGACCGCCATCGGGTTAATGCCGGCCTCCGACGCTTTGGATCGCAGCGGACTCGACATTCCGGCCGATCACGTCACCGAGTTGCTGAACGTGGACATCGACGGCTGGCTGCGCGAGGTGCCGCGCGTCCGGGAATACTTCCGGATGTTCGGCAAGCACCTGCCGTCGGCGTTGTGGCAGGAGCTCGATGCGCTGGAAGAGCGCCTGGCAGACGCAAAAGGTGAGAGGGTCGCGTAGAACGCTCATGTCATTCTGAACGCAGCGAAGGTTCTATGTGTGCATTATGAATACATGGATTCTTCGCTCCGCCTGAATAGCTTCTTGCTTGTCGAAAGCAACGTCGGGTACGCAGCTTTGCGCTGCTCCGGCCGCGGGCGCTCGCTACGCTCACTCAGAATGACACTTCAAAATATCATTGCGCGAACCTCTGGGATGCGCCGCTGAGGATCTGTTTCTAACCATGTTTTCTCGCAAAATTCGGGTGGAATACGAGGAAGGCGATGCGCGCCGGCCTGCTCCCTTGAAATGGCTGGATAGCTTTGCCATGCGCAATTTCACGAACGATCCAGTGTTCGATGACACCCTGCCGTGCGCCGATGGTGTGATGGAGGCTGGCACCCGCGTACCGTTGCCTCTGCTGAAGGAACGCATGGAAGACTGGTTTCGGCGTAAGAGTTACCTGGCGAAAGATAAGAGTCTGCTGGTGTCCGAAGATTCGCCGCCGAACGCACAGCAGTGAGAGACTGAAATGTGCCGTGGACCGGACGTGGCGAATTCACCGTTCGCCTCCGCCCGATCCACGCCTCCCTCCGCTTTGGCTTCTCCCATCCCAAAAGCCTGCCCGGCGGATGTCGCCGGAAGGCCGTTAAGATCCGCCTGCATCGTTTCTGATGTAGTTCCAATCCCTGGGCTCCCAGTACGGGTTCTTTTGGGGATCGTCAGGCGCAATCTGCTGGTTGTCGTTTCGGTTGCTGGTGTCCCTGTTGCTCTGGTCGCGGAATGCGTTGTCTTGGTTGGGCTGCGCGGTGCCGTTAATGGTGGGTTCGTAGGTGCCTCCACCATTCGCTAGTGGCGCGGTCATGTTGTCTGGATGAGTAGCATCCTCAGCGCCTGGGGTTGTCATCTGCGCGCTGGCAAGCACGGACCCGGCGAGCACTGCGGTTGCAAGCAGCAGGTTTGTCTTCGTTTTCATATTCCCTCCACATTGAACGAAGCCTCGATCACTTTCGATACTTCGTTTGCCTTTCACTGGTGCTAACCGCGAGGACGGGCGTTTATTCCGCGGACGAAACATTTTCTTGAGTAATTAAGCAAGACAAATCGGCGAGGCCCTGCCAGAATGTAATAACTTTCGTCGCGTCAAACTGGTTTAATTTCAAGAGCGGGGGTGTGTAACGTGAAAGAACTCAGCGACCTGACGGCGGGCAAAACCGCACTCGTACTCGACCAGAAAGATAACGTGGCGATTGCCCTGACTGACCTGGCAGCCGGCGACGCTTGCACGGTGGCCGAGGATGGAGGCAAGAAGTACGAAGCGATCGTCATCGAGAAGATACCCTTCGGCCACAAGTTTGCGCTCGCCGACCTTGCGCCGAATGCACCGGTTTACAAGTATGGCGAGGAGATTGGCAAGATGAAGGTCGCCATCAAGAAGGGCGCATGGATTCACATCCATAACATGTATTGCGAAAGAGGAATGTAGGCCATGGGAGATAAATTTCTCGGCTTCAAAAGGGAAAACGGCAGTGTGGGCGTGCGCAACCTGATCGCCATTATTCCCTCGGTTTTCTGCTCGGCCAAGGTGGCGCAACGCATCTCGGAGAGCGTTCCGGGCACGGTGCACTTCAGCCATCCGGTCGGATGCAGCCAGGTGGGCGAGGATCTTGAGATCACCGCCAAAACGTTGATCGGAATCGGCCGCAATCCGAACTTCGCAGGCGTGGTTGTCGTGGGTCTGGGGTGCGAACGATTTACGCCGCGCGAATTGTTTGAAGGCATCGCGCCAACGGGCAAGATGGTGGAGATGGTGGTGATACAGGACGAAGGGGATTCCATCAAGGCCATCGACATTGGTACCCGCCATGCCCGCAAGATGCAGCAGGTTGCCTCGCAAGAGCGGCGGGTGGAGGCCGACGTCAGCGAACTGATGATCGGCCTGAACTGCGGCGGCTCCGATACGACCTCGGGCCTGGTGGCCAATCCCGCGCTCGGTATCGCCTCCGATAAGCTGGTGGCGCAGGGCGGCTCATCTATCCTGACGGAGTTGACCGAACTGCTGGGCACGGAGCACATTCTGGCTCGCCGCGCCGTCAACGAACAGGTTGCGAGTGATATCCTGCGGGTAATCGGCAACATGGAAGAGCGGCTCAAACAGCAGACGCGCCACTCCAGCAACGAAAAGCGAAAGAACCTGATCTCGACGGGAAATTACGACGGCGGACTCTCCTCGGTGGTCGAAAAGTCGCTCGGCGGAATGAAGAAGTCGGGCAACGCGCAGTTCGTCGAAGTCTTTGCCTATGGCGATGCGCCCACAAAGAAGGGATTGCTGCTGCTCGATGGCCCGGGCCACGACGGCGAAGTGACCACGGGACAGGCGGCGGCGGGCGCGCAGATTGTCTGCTTCCCAACCGGCAGAGGCACGCCCTCGGGATTTCCCGGCGTGCCGGTGATCAAGATTACCGGCAATCCGCGCACCTTTCAGCGGATGAAAGAGAATATCGACATCAACGCCGGCGCGGTCATCACCGGCGAGAAATCACTGCAAGAGGTTGGCGAGGAAATCTACCAGGAGATTCTGGCCGTTGCTAGCGGCAAGCTGTCAAAGGCCGAAGTGCTCGGCCACGACGAACAGTTCTGCATCACGCGCATGCCGTGAGAATAATTGAATCTGAGCAGGAGCCCCACATCTGCTAACTGCGGCAGATGTGGGGCACCGTCCAAGTAAACTGCATATCCAGCTTTCACTTCCGAGCGCTCTTGGCTACCATCTGCCGCTCCAGCCACCGGCGCCCCAGTCGCCACGCCGCCAGCCTCGGAATTGCGCGCCATCGACCGTGGTGCCCTCGAGAAACTCGAACATCCTTTCGCCCTCCGGACCACGCGCATAAATGCGCAGCACCTTCCTTACACCCGGGTCTGGATCTACGCCAAAGATGCTGTTGCTCACCCGGAACGGTTGGTCGGCCCTCGCCAGCTCCTTCAGTCGGTTGGTCACGTCAACATGTCTGCGCTCGTGACCATATTGCGCACTCAGAATCACGTACTGGCCGGCGTCGACAACATTACCCCCGCCATTCCAATTGCCGCTCCAGCCACCGGCGCCCCAGTCGCCACGCCGCCAGCCTCGGAATTGCGCGCCATCGACCACGCTGCCCTCGATAAACTCGAACATCCTTTCGCCCTCCGGACCACGTGCATAAATGCGCAGCACCTTCCTTACTCCCGGGTCTGGATCTACGCCAAAGATCTTGTTGCTCACCCGGAACGGTTGGTCGGCCCTCGCCAGTTCCTTCAACCGGTTGGTCACGTCAACATGCCTGCCCTCGTGGCCATATTGCGCACTCAGAATCACATACTGTCCGGCGTCGGCGCCCATGGGACGCTGCGCCTCGAGCCTTCCGGGCAGAAAGGACAGGGTCAGGATCAAGAAAATCGCGAAACGGATCTGAAACATGAGAAGTCCTCCTTTTAACCGAAACTTGCGTTTAACCGAAACTTCCACCATGTCCGGCGATTACTTATCGTAGTGCAGCAGGGTGTGGACGTCGTATCCCTTGAGGCGGTCGCGGCCTTTCAGGAAGTCCAGCTCGACTACGAAAGCAAGGCCGGTGATCTCGGCGCCCAGCGACTTGGCCAACTCGGCCGTAGCAACGGCGGTGCCGCCGGTGGCGAGCAGGTCATCGACGATCAGGATGCGCTGGCCGGGTTTGATGGCGTCCTTGTGCATTTCCAGAGTGTCCTGGCCGTACTCAAGCTGGTAGGTCCAGCGGACGGTTTCGGCCGGCAGCTTTTTGGGCTTGCGCACGGGCACGAATCCGGCATTGAGGCGATAGGCCAACGCTGGGCCGAAGATGAATCCGCGGGCCTCGATGCCAAGCACCAGGTCGATGTCCTTTTCCAGATAGTAGGCGGTCAGGGAATCGATAAGCTGCGCGAATCCGAGCCGGTCCTTCAGCAGGGTGGTGATGTCGTAGAAGAGAATCCCCGGCTTAGGAAAATCGGGAACCTCGCGGATGAGTTTTTTCAGCGGTTCGCAGTCCATGGCAATTTTCGGTTGCGGCATTCCTTACCAGACTCCTTCGATTCGGAAAGTATGCAGATCCTTGAGCGGCGCCGCTTCTTCGACCGTGATATCGTCGACACGGGCGGCGCGCGGGCCCTGCTTCAACTTGTCGTAAAACAAGCGGAGCTGATCACGCGTGCCGGAGGCAAGCACCTCGACGCTGCCGTCGCTGCGGTTGCGAACCCAGCCCGCCAAACCCAGCGTATGCGCTTCGCGCTCGACGAACCAGCGAAATCCGACGCCCTGCACGCGTCCACTGACGACGTAACGGCGGGTTTCGATCATGCTTCCCATAGGCAGCTCTATTTGAACACAGATCACTTTGCCCGGACCGTCAACTCAGCCAGCCGCGAGCCAGCGGAAAAACGCACCGAAGCATCAAGCGAGGCGCCATTTAGTGTAGACACCCCAAGGTTGTCGCAAAAGAGCTTGGGGCTCGCTTCACATGAAGCCTGTTTTTCCGTAGCCAGCTAGGTGCCGCTTATGCGCGTAGCCGGGCGGAAGTTATCACGCTCGGGACAGATACGCGCCATCGGAAGTATCGACCTTGATCTTGTCGCCCTCGTTGATGAACGGCGGCACGTACACGACGAGTCCGGTTTCGGTCTTGGCGGGCTTGGTCACACTGCTGGCCGTTGCCGATTTCAAGCCGGGCTCGGTTTCCACCACTTTGAGTTCGACCGTCTGCGGCAGCTCGATGCCCACGGGCTTACCGTCGAAGAATTCGACGATGATCTGCAGATTTGCCGTCAGGTATTCGACGGCATCACCGAGGGTGTCGTGCTTGAGCGGCGTCTGCTCATAGTTCTCGATGTCCATGAAGTAGTAATCGTCGCCGTCGTTGTAAAGGAATTCCATTTTGACCTGGTCGACAGTGACTTTATCGAGCGCATCGCCGGAACGGAAGCGATGCTCGAACATGGCTCCGGTGCGGAGGTTGCGCAGCCTTGCCTGGATGAAAGCGCGCAGATTGCCCGGCGTGCGGTGTTCGACGCTGAACACCGAGTGCAAATCGTTATTGTGCTTGATGATCATGCCGGGACGTAGTTGTGTGGCCGGAATTGCCATGGCTGTGTAAGGTGCTCCTTGTGAATCTCGGTGATGAACCCGCGAGCCTCATGGGATCGCCCGCGGCCTTTGCCTCCGCCGGTGCTTCAGGCGTCCCGCTGGATGCCGTCGACCGCGCGTTTCTCCTTCGTCGTGCCCTTCGCGCCCCCTCCGAACCCAAAGACGCGAATCATCTTCAGTTGGCTTGTCGCGATTTTGGGCCTCATGACGCGCAACACCTCCATTTCACCCTATTAGGGGCGGAGAGGCGCGTATCAGAGAGACATGCAATTGATTTTACCTTGCGCGGCTCCGCTTTGGAAACTTCAACAGCGGCAGGTATTCAGGTAGCGATTGCGGTTTTGACGGAAAAGCGCAAAACCCTGGCAACGGTTCGAGGCGCTGTTTTTTCTAAACAATACTCAGGTTCCGTCGGCGGGGGAAAAGCCGACGGGCCGGCAAACCTGGAGGCGAGGTGTTATGGCCGATAATCGCAACCCTGATGATTACAGCGTCTCTGAAGCCCAGAGGCGCGGTGTGCCCATGGGGCTGATTTTACTGTTGATCGGAGTCGGCGTGGGTTCGCTGCTGGCGGCTATGTTGACTCCCACAACCGGCAAGCAGCTTCGCAAGGGGCTCCGTCGCAGTTACGAGGAT
>JBEKQP010000175.1:0-9852 GCA_049519595.1 Candidatus Korobacteraceae bacterium
TGCGTGAGCGGCCTCGTGTTCTGCCGTTCTCCGCAGCTCGTTGGGCGCAGGCAAATCGAGTTCGAACACAGCGTACGCGACGAACGTCTGATAGCCGCCGTCCTTCACGGAGCCGGGATAAACACGCTTCCATATAGCTGAGCTGAGTTCACGCTTTAGTTCAGAAGGCAACGTACCGGTCGCCCGAAGCTTTCCGACGGTCTTCTCCCACCATCCAGCCAAGGATCCCTCTTTCAATTCGAAGCAGAACCGGTCACGTTGCTTAAGTTTCTCGGTGAATACCACGGCAATTACACCGCGAACCCGCTCAACTGAAGTCCAATAGAAGAACATCGGCCGGGACAAGATGTCGAGCTTAGACCAATTTCGCAACCGACCAATGTCTCCGATGACCTTCTTGACTACCTCGGACGTTTTTTCCGGGCGCACCGGCTTTTGCTTCTATAAGGAGAAGGTCCGGTTGAGACCGAGCTTTGGCAGAAGAATCGACTAGCAGGTCAACGTGATTGATCTCGCCGTTAGTTGGAGATTCGAAAGGAGATTCTGCCCATACAGCTGCTTCGCGACGAGAGAACGCGGACGCAATCTGCATCACAAGGGAGGCTTCTGCCAGTTTTGAATCACCTAGCATTGTGAAGCCGTTTGAGAATTCCAGCTGGCGCAGCAGCATACCGGCGGCTTCCTCAAGCGCCTTTTCGATTTCCTCCATCATCATTAGGTGATTGTAATATGTGCCTTGACAGGACCACCGCCAAACTTGATGGGCACTGGGATCTGCTCCGCTTCTTTCTCCCACTTCGGCTTTGGGCCATGGCTGGGTCACCCATAACAAGGCAGGGTCTCCCTTATGGGTGACCTTTTGGGTGACCCCAGACAGCAAAAGCTCCCTGGCAGGAGCTTGTAAACTATTGATTGTATTTAGGTTAAATTGGTCGGGGAGAGAGGATTTGAACCTCCGACCCCCTGGTCCCGAACCAGGTGCTCTACCAGGCTGAGCCACTCCCCGACGACAGACGCATTCTCACTTTTTACGCGAATACTGCATCCAATGACATTTTAGCATAGGGGCGCGGATGAGTGACGAGCCAAGCTACTTATGGAAATAATGTTGCCGCCGATCGTTCACTTCCGAGCCGTATTCAGGCGATATTCCAGCAACGCTGATTTCAAATGCTGACGGGTTCCATCTTAATTCAGTTTCCATACGGCATGATCTGGTGGGCCAAGGAATCCGCGAAGAGCTTTTCGGCGAGGTGGGGAAATGGGAACGGAATCTCGCCCTCCCAAGCCGCTCCGAATACCCTGGCTGGATTGCCACCTGCTCTCAGAAATTTTCTAGTTGCGCGGTGTGCTTCGCCCAACCATCGAGATCACAGAGAACATCCTCAATGCCGGTCATCCGTCTGACATCGTGAACCGTGACCATGTCGGCAAAGTCACCGCGTCGCTCTGACTGGACCGGATTCGCGGACTGGCCGGGCGTTTAGCCCGGCGATGATCGTGCCGAATACACGGATTCTGAATCTGCTCTAGGCGCCCGTCCGAGCAATCATTAATGTGGCTAAGTCTGGCGACTTCCAGTTGCGAGACACTTGTAACCATGACCGTCAGCTCCCAGGCAATTGGACCCAGTTTGAGGAAGCCACTCTATCCCAGGGGCAGAAGCGGTTCGACTCGGCTTACGATACATGCGTTGCGGGGCCGGAGAGCTACGACTATGTTTCGTGCGGCGTTTCTAGCCCTCGACATTCGCAGTCTACGGCGGGCTGATAGTTAAGCTGCCGGAGGAGTCCAGGAGAGCGCGATAGATGGAATTCGTATTCGTGTCCTCGCCGATAGCATCCGCGTGGACGACGTAGCTGCCATAGGGGAGGCTCGAGGCAAAGGGGATCGCCAAGTTAGAAGTGCGTGGCGACAGCGCGAAGTGTTGATACCCTAACACGAACGCTTTGCCGGATTCGTTGATTGCCACCACAATCACCGTGAGGTCAAGGTTCTCGTTCATGTTGCTGGATACCGCAAGTTGCCCGGCGATTGTGTCGTTCTGCACGCCGGGCGCAGGGCTCCAGACTATCGTGAGCGCCGGGCTGATCTTCAGGGTGAACTCGGCCCGTGCCACCGACCGGGGCGCGCCGGAATCGGTCGCGCCGAGAATGAAGCGGAAGGTGCCAATCGCCCGGGGAGTTCCCAACAGCAATCCGGAAACCTCGTCCAGGTGGATCCCGGAAGGGAGGTTGCCCTGTATGAGTTGCCAAAGCACTGGCGGCGTACCCCCGCTGGCAGTGAGTTGGAAGCTGTAACCCTCTCCGGCGGCACCGTTTGGCAGTGCTTGACCGTTGACGGATAAAGGCTGCTGCTGCGCGGGAGGCGTCGTTTGGCCCGCTGCAAAGGCCCAACTTGCAATCAAAAGCAGAGTGACGCAGGGGCAAAATAATCTGGATATGTGGCTTGATCGCATTGCACGCGGTGCCAACCCCGGAACCATAATATCCGTCCGCGCAATTTCCTGTAAAGGCGTATTGGCAAAACCAGATACTCTCACGGAGGATTGAAGACGAATTGCTTGCGCAGCCGCTCGGAATGTGATATCTACTTGTCAGCCGTAATTGGATCATGTCTACCGTTTCCACAACTCGCGTCGACTTCGGGCAAGGCCCGGCGCTTGAGTCTTTCCGCGTGGGAACCTCCGTACGAATTAGCGTCATTATTATTAGCATTATTCCGCTCAGCTCGGGATGACGCCCTATTAAGTAAGGGATTTAACAGAGGCCGTCATCCTGAAGATGACGGCCTTTTTAGTTTTTGGCCGGGCCTCTCGCGGAAAGCGAACGCGGGAAACCAGAGAAGAGGATAAAGATCATGGCTGCGGACGCGAGCGATAAATCACGGATGATGACAGGCGCCCAGGTTGTCTGGAAATGCCTTGAGGCGGAAGGGGTGAGGCAGGTATTCGGGTATCCGGGAGGGGCCATTCTGCCGATTTACGACGCCCTGAAGCACTCGAAGATTCATCACGTGCTCGCCAGACACGAGCAGGGCGCAACCCACATGGCTGACGGCTATGCCCGTGCCTCGGGAGAAGTTGGCGTCGCTATTTCGACCTCGGGTCCGGGCGCGACCAACATGGTGACCGGCATAGCCACGGCCATGCTCGACTCTTCTCCGATCGTTTGCATCACCGGCCAGGTCAACAGCAAGCTGATCGGCAGCAATGCGTTTCAGGAGGTGAACATCACCTCGGTTACCGCCGCTATCACCAAGCGCAATTACCTGGTCACGGATGCCACCGAGATCGAAAAGACGGTGCACGAGGCTTTCCATGTCGCGCGTTCCGGCCGGCCAGGGCCGGTGCTGATCGACATTTCCAAGGATGCCCAGCAGGGCATGTGCATGTACGGCGCAAGCACTGGCGGAAGGGATTTGCCGCTTCGCACCCGCAAATTACCCGCCTCCGCGGATCTCGCCCGTGCTCTCGAACTGATTCGCCATGCCGAGCGTCCGGTGATTCTCGCGGGCAACGGTGTCATCCTGTCGGGAGCTATGTCGCAACTGCGCGCACTGGCCGACCTCGCCGATATCCCGGTGGCAGTCACGCTGTTGGGAATCGGCAGTTTCCCGGCCTCGCATCGCCTCAACCTCGGCATGATGGGAATGCATGGCGAGTCATGGGTCAACACCGCAATTCAGGAGTCGGACCTGCTGATTGCTCTAGGCATGCGCTTTGATGACCGCGTGACGGGCGATCCACGGCAGTTCGCGCCACTCGCTCGCAAGATACACGTCGAGATCGACCCCACCGAAATCAACAAGAACGTCAAAGTCGATGTCGCGCTCCTCGGCGATCTGCGCGAAATTCTTTCCGCTCTGCTGAAAAGCGTGCAGCCGGCCAGGCATGCGCGATGGCTCGACTACATCCATGAGATCAGGGAAACGGCAGCCGTGAACGACATTCAGAATCTTGACGAGGATGGCCACCTCTACGCCGCGCACGTAATTCGCGACCTCTGGTGCGAGACCCGGGGCGATTCCATCGTGGTCACCGATGTGGGCCAGCACCAGATGTGGGAGGCCCAATACTACAAGCACGAGCACCCGCGCACGCTGATCACCTCAGGAGGTTTCGGCACCATGGGCTTCGCCCTGCCTGCTGCAATCGGCGCGAAGATGGCGCGCCCCGACGCCGAAGTCTGGGCTATCGTCGGCGACGGCGGTTTGCAGATGAGTACTCCCGAACTCATGACGTTGGTGCAGGAGAAGCTCAAGATTAATATTGCGGTCATCAATAACGGCTATCTCGGCATGGTGCGGCAGTGGCAGGAATTCTTTTACGAGAAGAATTATTCCTTCTCTCCGATCATGAGTCCCGACTTCGCCGCCTTGGCCGAAGTGTTCGGACTTCGCGGCGTGAGCGTCGCGGAACGCGGCGGGGTAGTGCCCGCCATTCGCGAGGCCCGCGAGCGCTCCGGGCCGGTGCTGATCGATTTCAAGGTGGAACAGGAGGACTCGGTCTACCCGATCGTTCCGGCTGGGGCACACCTCAAGCAGATGATTCGGCGGCCAATCCAGTTGAAGTGACGGGCTGGTGCCAATTCGGCTAGGGCGATTTCCCAATGGGTGTATTCGGAATATCAAGTGTCATGGCGAGCGAAGTCGAGCCACCCTTTGTTTCTAACGCCGAAAACAAAAGGTGGCTCCACTCCGCGCCCTAATAGCTTCTTGCTGATCGAATGTAATTGTCGTGTACGCAGCGCTGCTGCTCCGGCCACAGGCGCTCAGCGCTACGGTCGCCATGACAGCCTCTTGAGAATTTGGACACACCAACGTAGGAATTGGTCTCGAACCGATACAGTGACTCTGTCGCCGATGGCTGTTGCACCTCCGGTAGCGGCCATTGAGAGACTACAGTGAAGGGTTTACTTGCCCGCGCTCTTGCCCAAAATGCCTCCTAACGCGCCCCCGATCCCGCTGGACTGACCGTTCGATTTAGAGCCACCCAGCAGGCTTCCAACCTTCGAGCTGACCATGCTGCCGGCCATGCCCCTGACGTCGGGGATGAACTTCGGGGCAGACGTTGTGCCCTCGATGAGGAACGGAATCTGCTGGCTGTGCTGGCCGGCTAGCCCACCAACCACGTTGACCACCCCGCCGGCAGTAGACAACGTTGCTACCATTTTGAAGTTAAGTGCATTACTGGGAGCACTAATAGTTCCGTTTCCGCTGACCTGACCGAAGCCCGGCAAAACCATCAGCAGCGAGCTGAGCTGGATACCCTCCGGAGCGGCGCGGAGATTGGTCGTTAACTTCTCGATGGAAGTACTTCCGTTGCCACTCTTGGTCCCGGTGAACGCGGAAACCGCGGAAAGTTGCGCCCCAAGATCGAAGCCCGTGAGCGTAGCGTTAAAGAGTCCAACATCTCCCGTGGTGACGAGTTTGTCCGCCGGCCCGGCGGCGTTGAGATTTGCGTTCACCGTGCCCTGCTGAAGCGATGCGCCTTTCGGCAACACAATACCTGCGGCAGGCAGATCGGACTGCAGGTCCTTGACCGGCATGTTCTGGGCATTCAGTTTCAGGTTGAGGCGCATGGAATCGCCCTGGTTTTCGAAGGTGCCGGTCAGATGAGCGACCGCATTGCCGATCTTCACGGTTCCATCGTTGAGCGTGCCCGCGCTGCGCCGCAGGTCATAATCGGAATCGAAATCTACATTGATTGGAGTTCCCGCCGGCGAGCCTCCCTTTGCCATTTGAAATTTATCCAGCTTGAGCGTGCCCTTGGCTTTTGCCGTGCCATTCGCCGACGAGATGTCGCTATTTAAATCCGCAATGCCGGCAATGCCGGAGGCAGGGTCCAGAAATCCGGTTCGAGCAAGGTCCAGGCTGCTGATTGCCAGCTTTGCATTCACAGGGGTCAGGGAAGCATCAGTGTGGTCGACCGGTCCGACCTTCCCGTCCAACTTGAGGCTGCCGCCGCCCGGCAATTTGGCTGACAGCGTCAGGGGAAACTGCGAGTTCAGGGAAACGCTGCTGGCTTCGAGGTTGAGCCCGTCATAGACGCTTTGCTTCGTTGATGTGGTAGACCCCACTGCCACGCGTCCATCTTTAAGTTCCAGCTTCTTGATCGCCAGCTCCGGGCTTGCTCCGCCACTCTGGGGAGTGGACGAAGGCGACTGTCCGGAGCCCCCGACTGCCAGGGAAGAGTAGTTCCATTTCCCGGCAGGGTTGCGCAACAACGTGACTTCAGGCCTTTCGACGGAGAGCCTGGTAATGCGCAACTGCTTGGAAAAGATCAACGGCATCATTTCAACCCCAACCCGAAACGACTTTGCGTTCAGAAACGCGGAGCGGCTGAATGCCGGATCGTCGGCAATCGAGAGGTTGTCGGCCGTGAGCGAGCCGGACAGCAGCGATAGTTTGAGGTTGCCAATCTTCACCTGCCGGTGAAGCACTGCTGAGAGTTCTTCCTCAACCGTGGGACGAAACTGGTTGACGTTGATCAAAAATGGCAGCGCGGCGACCAGCACAACCAAAACAACAAAAGCGATGACGATATAGCGAAGTTTGCCTTTCACTGCATGCCTCCCGCAGGCTGGCCGGCAAATGCGGCGCCCGATCGATACCTGTTATTGGATGCCTGGCAGGCTGTGGGAGAACAGAGTGGCTGGACCGAGCTGGTTATGCAACCTGCTTGGTGAGAGCCGCGATTGCCTGCAGCAGAACGGTCGGGGGTTGCCCCTTCAAAACAAACTCATCGGCGCAGTCGCAATCACGATCAGGGTATGAGCCGGAGACGAGTATGACGCGCACGTTGGGCTGCCTTTCCTTGAACTCCATGCAGAGTTCGTCGCCAAGCGCGCCGGGCAAGTGGTAATCCAGAATGGCCAAATCGACGGCCGTGGCTCGGAAGAGACTGCGCGCTTCTTCCGCAGTCGTTGCCGTCAATACGTCGTAACCGAGTCGTGAAAGCAGGAGTTTCCGCGTCATCAGCAAGGGCACATTATCGTCGACGCACAAAATGCGAATGCTCATGAATTGCAGCTCCTCACACCAACTCCACTGTTCGTAAGATGCCGAAAGGCGCGGATATGTTGCCCTAATACGGATTAGTGTTCGCGAAACGGCGCCCTGTCCGGTCCGGGCAGAATCCGCGCGGATCAGATCACGCTGCCTTTTTCTGCGGGACCTTGGCTCCCTTTTTTCGAGCTTCCGAGAGTCCGATAGCGATGGCCTGCTTGCGGCTCGTCACCTGGCCACCTTTGCCGCCTTTGCCGGAACGAAGTGTGCCTTTCTCTTCTCTGCGCACTGCGCTCGCAACGCTCTTGCCGGCGGCCTTGCCATACTTGCGACTTTTGGTCGGCTTAGTGTTTGCCATCTTTACCTCCCATCAATGAGAAGCTGTCGGGCGCGACGGAGTTGGCTTTTCCCCGTGCGGCAGCGGGCGGCGTGTCACCCTGAGAAGAGCTTTTAGCCCGGTGGTGAATTGCGTAATACGCTAATTGCCAAACCGATTTAGCCGGCGTTGCGAAGCACTGTGCAGACCGACGCGCACAGCGCGCCGCCGATGTTGAAGGTCGCAGCCAGCCTGGCATCTTTCTTCTGGATGCCCTCGGGAGCCATGCCCTTCAACTGCCAATAAGAAAAACCAATCATGGAGATTCCGGTGGCGCCGACCGGATGCCCCTTGGCGATCAGTCCGCCGGAGAGGTTAATGCCGCATTCGCCATCCACTGCCGCCGCGCCATCAACCCAGTAGCGTGCACCCTTGCCGGGCGCGGCTTTGCCGATAACTTCGGTGCCAAGCGCCGCCGCCACAGTAAAGCAGTCGTGAATCTCGGCCACGTTTATGTCGGCTGGACTGGCGCCGGCCATCGCGTAAGCCCGTTGCATCGCCTTGTAAGCTCCGGCCGGCTGCAGGATATTGCGCCCGTTCTTGGTCAACGGGTCGGTTGCTTGCGCATAGCCGGCAATTTCGACGGCATCCGCTTTGGCTACACCGAGTTTGCGAAGCCCTTCCTCGGTGGCAAGGATCAGCGCGGCATAGCCATCGGTGATCTGCGAGCAGTCATAAGTTTTAAGCGGCAGGCCATCCACCACGTAGCGATTCATGCCCTCGATTTTGAGCGCCTGCTCAAGCGTGATCTGAACTTTGTTCATCTGCGCGTACGGGTTATGTTTTGCGTTTCCGTATTCGGCGACGGCGATCTGCGCCAAGTCGGCTTCGGTAGCGCCGTGCGCCTGGAGATAGCACTGCATGATTTCGGCGAAGAGGTGAGGGAAGACGAAGACCTTGCCCGCTCGATCCTCGGGATGCGAAAAGTATCCGAGGGCCTCGCCAATTAACTTGCCGTCCATTTTGCCGTCATCGTCGCGCATCTTCTCGTACCCAATGGCAATTCCCACATCGCCGAGACCGCCGAGCAGCTTATAGATCACCGAAAGCACGGCCTGACCGCCGGAGGCGCAGGCATTCTCCACAGATTCAATCGGCTTGCCTTCCATGCCGGGAACCGACGCGACCAGACCGGCGAGCAAACCCTGCCGATTCAAAGTGAAGTTGCACGCCGAGCCGATTGAGGCCACATCCAGAACTGAAACCGGCACGTCGATCTGGCGGCAAACCCCATTGACTGCATTGGCCACGATCTCGGGGATCGTCATCGCCATTAGCTTGCCGAACTTGGATTGATTGTAGGCAGCGATGTAAATGGGTTGAGACATCCGCTTCTCCTTGCCCTGCATGGAAAGAAATTAAATGCACGGTAACAAAAAAACGACGACAAAATCGCCTCTTCTTTAAAGATGCAGCCAGCAGCGGCAAGGCGGCAATTCTGTCGCATCGCCGCGGCGTCCGCCAAGTCCAATCAATACAATGCGATACGATTATCCTCTCGCGGCCGGCGCCGGCGCTGACCGGTTAGGGCGAGGATTGCTCCGGATTGCCCAAAGCCAGTATTTACTTCACTCCAGAAAACCAGTATTTACTTCACTCCGGAAAACTGGTATTTTCTCTGCCCTAGCATTCTGCTTGATGGAACACATCCTGCCGTCTCGGCGGGCTGTCTGATGTGGTGAGTCGCAGCTGGAGGCTCGCATCATATCAACCCTGTTTTTCAGGCAGGTTGCTGGGTATAGACATATCAGGGTCCTGGGACCAGGTGTCCGCCTGGGAGAGGCCGTGCCAACGCGGAAGCTTGGCGAATCATTGCAGCTCACACGACTGACACTTTACATTCATGAACAGTTCATCCCCGGTTGGGGCGGCCAGCAGCTCAGACGAAGAAGATAACCCGCGCTTGAATTCATACTCGTAAGGAGATTTATGACCGACATCGTAATCGTATCCGCCACCCGAACTGCGGTAGGCAAGTTCGGCGGCTCTCTCGCCAAGATTCCGGCTCCCGAACTCGGCGCGTTAGCAATTCGCTGCGCCTTGCAGCGCGCCAAACTGGATTCCGCACAGGTTGGCGAAGTCATCATGGGCCAAGTGCTGACTGCCGGACTCGGGCAGAACCCAGCTCGTCAAGCAGCGATCAAGGCCGGCCTGCCGGTCACGGTTCCGGCCATGACGATTAACAAGGTATGCGGTTCCGGACTGAAGGCAGTGATGTTAGCCGCCGAAGCCATCATGGTGGGCGACTCGGAGATCGTGGTTGCCGGCGGCCAGGAAAACATGAGCGCCACGCCGCACCTGTTACAGGGTTCCCGCGATGGCTTCCGCATGGGAGACGCCAAAGTGGTCGATAGCATGATCATCGATGGCTTGTGGGATATCTACAACCAGTACCACATGGGGATGACGGCCGAAAACGTGGCCAAGGAATACAGCATCACGCGCGAGGAGCAGGACAAGTTTGCGGT
>JBEKQP010000176.1:0-9761 GCA_049519595.1 Candidatus Korobacteraceae bacterium
CGGTCACATAACCCTGCGCGCCAGGAGCGGAAGAGATCACGGTGAACCACACAACTCCCTTCGCGATCCACTCTTTTTGCAAGTTCTGCATGTTGCCGCTCACATAGTGCTTGCGCGTATACGGACAGCCGTTGTTGTGCCACTCCAGTACCACGAACTTGCCCTTATACTGCGAGAGCACGTGCGATTGCCCATTGCTATCGACAGTGTTGAAGTCCGGCGCCTGCTCGCCCACGCGAACCGCAAACGCGGCTACGCTCAGGCACAACCATGTAAAGACGAATGTGAGCAGCGTGCTGCAGCTCCGCTTCATCGTGTATCCTCCTCGCTACTGTCTTTCTCTTCCCGGGTCATTGGCTCGGTCCTCGACCTCTGCCCGCACTGGCCGGCGCGGCCACCGAGACCGCATAGGAATGCGATTCCGAGTCCGCAAGCACTCCCCTCAAAACCGTCAGCGGGCCGGTAAACTGATCGGATTTCTTAAGAGCAACCGTAAAGCCGAGCGCGGTCCTTTGCACGCGTTGTGGACTGGAGTCCTCGATCACGTTGGCATCCAACGGAAAAAAAACGGCTGAATGCAGCTTTCCAGCCGAATTGACGAGAAGCCGTATCTCGGCTTTCGAGTCCGCGACGCTCAGTCTCCATGCCTTAGGAACCGGCTTGGGCAACGATGCCCGCGCCTGCTGGAACAACGGCGCAGTTTGCGGATTGACACCCGGCTTCGCCGCCACGGGAAGCGATAATTCGACTTCGGCCTTCGCCGGAAGACAGATATCCCCGCACACTAACCATCTGACCGCGGCGCGGATCGCCACCTGCTGGGCAAAAGCGGCGGGAACGTGCACCCGCACCGGCAACAACACCTGCTGCTCGTAGCCGAAATCCATCAGCGGTCCGGTCGGCAGGCGCTTGGGTGTGGGCCACTGGAGGGCATCGGCCGTAAAGCCTTGCGGCAACTGCCAGCTCACCCGCGGCGGCTCTCCTGAGTCGCCGGGATTTACCCAATAGATGTGCCAATGCGGGTCAAGCCTGAACAGCAAACCGAGGTTGAAATCCGTATCAGCGGCAACGGAAGAATTCTCGGAGACCAACTCCACCGAGCTGTGCGGTGCCTGCTGGGGCGCGGCGCCCGCTTCGGACGCCAATCCTATCGCCAACAGCACGCAACCAACTGCCACCCGACCGCGTTGAGCCATCCGCCAGCGGCGCCTACACAAACGCATATTCGATTAGACGGCAAATCGGATGCATGGTTGCGCGATTTAGCATCAAAATCGCTTCACTCCAGCAACCCGCTACGCGCTCCCGATCAAAATGCCGGTCAGGAATACCAGCACTCCGCCGAGCACTACCTGCATCGTCGCGGCCAGCCACGGCGTATCCATATATCGGGCGCGTATCCACGAGATGGCCGCCAGCTCGAAGGCAACCACAATGACGGCGACGGTCGTGGCCATGCCAAAGGAACGGATCAGGAAGGGCAGCGTATGTCCAATACCGCCGGCCGTAGTCATCAGCCCGCAGACCAATCCGCGCATCCAGGGATGGCCGCGGCCGGTGAGGCTGCCGTCATCGGAGAGCGCCTCGGCAAAGCCCATGCTGATGCCGGCGCCGATCGAAGCGGCCAAGCCCACGACGAAAGCGTCCCACGAACTCCGTGTGGCAAATGCGGCGGCAAAGACCGGGGCGAGGGTGGAAACAGATCCGTCCATGAGGCCAGCCAGCCCGGGCTGCACGATCTGAAGCACGAATAGCCTGCGGCTGATCTCGTCCTCTTCGCGCCGGATATCGGGCTGGAGCTTTTCCTTTCCCAACTCGTCGGCACGCATGGAGTGCGACCGTTCCTCCTCCGCCAGATCGCCCAGCAACTGGCGCAAACTGGCGTCCCGGGTCATTGCCGCCGCCTTTTCGTAGAAACGGCGGACCTCCAACTCCATGGCGCTCGCCTGCTTTCGCACAACATCGAGTCCAAGCGGCTTGTAGAGCCACACCGGGCGGCGCTTGACGAACCCTCTTACGTCGTCGCGGCGGATCAAGGGAATGTGTTCGCCGAACTTCTGCTTGTAAAGTTCGAAAAGACGACGCCGGTGCTGCGACTCCTCCTGGCGCATGCCTTCGAACACCTCGGCCGAAGCGGGATAATTCTCACGAAGTCCTTCGGCAAAGTCGGCATAGATACGCGCGTCTTCCTCTTCCAACTCGATTGCAAGCGCTAGAACTTCCCGCTCGGAGAGGCTTTCAAAGTTTCTCATCAATTCCCCGGTTCCGCGTCAGATGGCTATCGCAAACAGTATAGAATTTGCCGGCGCATCAACCAACCAGTGTCTCTGAGCCATTGGAGAGTTGCAAGACTGGAGCATTGTCGGCGCGTTGCTTGCGCAGCTTGCTAATCGCTGCACAACCAATCACGAAGATTGAGCTGCAGGTGTCCGCCGAAATCTTGATGGTTGTTGCGCTCGATGGTGAAAGCGACGTCCAGCGACTGGCCCGCTTCGAACGGCTTGCCTTCGAACTGGCCGGCCATTCCCCAGCCGAGCCCCTCGATGCCGCGAGCCAGGCCTGAGCTGCTATCCACTCCTCGCGCCAGTTTCAGCTTCAGGTGTTTGCCTTTCAGGATTTTCGCGGGCGCAAGTGAGCGCACCTTGCGTGCGATGAAGACTGGCTGCGGATTCCCCGCCCCAAATGGCTCCAGACGGCAGAGTGCATCCCAGAGTTGCGACCCGATCTCGTGCAAGGGAAGTTCCAGATCGTATTCGAGCGCGGGCTCCAGGTCCTCGGGGCGGAGATGCTCAGCGGCGAAGCAGTTCAGGCGCCGGCGCAACTCCGGCACGCGCTCGGAGCGCAACGCAAATCCAACCGCATGGGCGTGTCCGCCAAAGCGAGTGAACAGTTCGGAACACTGTTCAAGCGCTGCCAGCATGTGAAAACCGGAAATGGAGCGTCCTGAACCATGCGCCTCTTCGCCGTTGCGTGAAATTACCACCGCCGGACGCCGGTAGCGATCCACCAGTCGCGACGCGCAGATGCCGATCACTCCGCGGTGCCATCCCTCACCGTCCAGCACTAGGCAAATGGCTTCAGCGAACTCGGGCGATTCTTCAAGCTGCGACGCTATAGCTTCCAGAATGCGCGCTTCTTCCTGTTGGCGGTCGCCGTTCAAGCGGTCCAGGTTTTTGGCAATTTCAAGGGCGCGCGCGGGGACTTTCTCCGTGAACAAGTCAACCACGTTGCGAGCAATATCCATTCTTCCCGCTGCATTCATGCGCGGCGCGATGCGAAATGCGACTTCGGTCGCCGTGAGCGGACGCCCTGTTTCGATGTTGGCAACCTCCAGCAATGCCCGCAGGCCGGGATTCACCGGATGGCGCAACTCATGCAGGCCAAGGCTGGCAAAGATGCGGTTTTCGCCGGTGAGTGGCACCGCATCAGCAATGGTCGCAATAGCAACTACTTTCAAAAACGAAGGCACCAGGCGCGAGCGCCCGTTAATTTCCAGCAGCGCCTGCGCCAACTTGAAAGCCACTCCGGCTCCGCATAGACCCTTGTCCGGATACCGGCAGTCTGCCCGGTTCGGGTTCAGCACTGCGAGCGCTTTCGGCAGGCCCTTGCCTACCTGCGGCAGGTGATGGTCGGTAACGATGAGGTCAAGATTCAATCTGCGGGCGGTCTCGGCGGCGGCAAAAGCCCGTATCCCCGTATCGACGCTGATGATGAGACGGATGCCGTCGACGGCGGCGCGCTCAATGACCTCATCTCTGAGGTCGTAACCCTCCAGCAACCGGTGCGGCACGTGAAACTCGCACTGACCGCCGCACAACTCAATGGCCGTCTTCAGAATGACCGTGGCCATGGTGCCGTCCACATCGTAGTCGCCATAGACGAGCACGCGTTCGCTGCGCGCAATGGCCAGTGAAACGCGCTCGACTGCGGCCCGCATGTCGAGCATCAGGTAAGGCGAGTGCAGATCCGCCAGCGATGGGTTCAGGAAGCGACCGGCTTCCTCCGCGTCGCAAATCCCTCTGCTTGCAAGCAGAGTTGCAACCGCGGGAGGCAATTGCAAAGCTTGCGCCAACTCGCGCGCGCACGCCTCAACGCCAACAGGCGAAACCTCTTGAGGTAAGTTCGGTGGCTCACATCCGCCCGCAGTCGGCAAATGCTGGGTTCGGAGTGGGAAATCTGCGTCTGCCCCGGAAGCAGGTACCAATACGCCGTCCGGTGACGGGTTCACCTGTCTGGGTGCGCGGCCAGCCGATTGTCGGGGAATCCAGCGCAAGGTCAGCGCTCGTCGTCCGAGTCGGACTCGTCGATCGTGATGCTGCCGAAATCTTCCGCGAGATCGAGCAGCCGCTGATAATGATCGTGCCACTCGCAGGAGATTTCGAACAGGAACATGATGCCCTGGTGCGGAAATGCCAGTTGGATATAACCGACCTTGCCGAGGTAGGTGCGCAACCAGCGCGCTTCTTCCACGTCCTCGTCATTCGAGTAGTTGGCGTTTTCGAGCCGACGAATGAGGTAGTCGATGTCGGCTGCTTCCAGCGAGACGTCATTCATGACCAGAAATGGCGCGCCGCTCGCCTTCGCCAGCTCGACAAAATCTTTCCAGCTTTCAGGATTCTCGTCACTGTCCCAGACAACGCTGTTCAGCTCGTCGGGAACGTAACCACGAAAGCGGCGCATGCCGTGGCCTTCGGTGAAGGCGGTCATATCGTCTTTCAGCGCACTGAGATCATCGAGCATAAGAGTCGTCTGCTGTTTTACCAGAACCTTGCCTGCTTTGCACGTCTCCGCCGAGCGGGTTCACTGCGGCAACCCGTTTCGCCTTGCCCTCCAGAACGCGCTGGCCGGAAGTCAACATCATACTCCCCGTAATCGCCCAGCCGGAAAGTTCAGCTCTCCAGATGCGATGTCAGGTTGATTGCCGGGTGTCGTCTTCGAGGCGACAGAGCTTTGCCTCGCCGCCATGTGCTAAGATAATTTTTTTCAAAGATATTGTTTTTCATCTACTGCTCTTATTAACGACATGGTCCTTTCCCGAGAATACGTTAGCTATCTGGCGCGTCAAATCGCCAAACGCCTGATCGGCGGCCAATTTGTAGAAGCCAAGGACGTGAACGCCCTGGCCGAGCGCATCGATAAGTCCCTTCACGACGAATTGAGCGTCGAAGATCGCATCAACGAAGAGGTTCGTGCCATTCTGGAAGCGTACTCGGACGAGATGCGCCGCAGCGGCGCGAACTACCAGGATATGTTCAAGCGAGTGAAGGGCGAGTTGGTTCGCAAATACAAGGCGGTACTATGAGACTTAGCCACGACAAGGTGAGTCGGCTAACCAAGAGCGTCTTCGAATCGCTGCGAGAATATGAGCAACTGATCTTCGTCGAGGACCCGCAGACCATCCGGCAAGAGATCCGCGCCGCTCTGGAGCACCTGCTGACTGAGGAAGAAGGTCTCGACAAAGCCGCCCGGCAGAAGATCGAATCGCAGAAGCGAACCATCGTTGAAGGCACTCAAGAGTGGGATATTCTCTACCGCAAGTATTATTCCGAAGAAGTCAAAAAGCTCGGCATCAGCTAAAAGGCAGGGTGTCTAACCTCTGTAGACCGTATTTCATACCTCTGTAGGCCCTATTTCAAAAATGACCCTTTGAAGGCATGCCTTCCGGCGACTTCGCTGCGCTTAGCATGAGGGCCGCTGGGAGCCGGTACGGCTTTCCTGCCGTTTAGCTCGCAGTCGTAAGCTGCTTCTCCTTCGCAGTCCCAAAATCCGTTATTCTTGATCTACGATGATCTGCAACTGCTTGCGGGCAGAGCGGCTTCAGCCCGTCGAAGTGGTTTAACGAATGGCCGACTGGAATTCATTGAAGGAACAGATCAGTCGACAGGCGCGCCAAGCCGGCTTTGATCTCTGCGGAGTTGCGCCGGCCGGTCATTTTGCCGAGCTCGAGTATTTCCCTCGCTGGATTGCCGAAGGCCGCCACGGCGAGATGAACTACCTGGCAGCCCGCACCGCCGACCAGCGACTCAAGCGGGAGAGCCTCGCCAATGTTGCCCCCTGGGCCCGCTCGGTCGTTGTCAGCGCCATCAACTACGATAGCCCGTACCCTTACTCCACGGAATGCAGCGACCCCTCACTCGGCTGGATTTCCCGCTATGCATGGGCCGAAACCGACTATCACGACACGGTTCTGGAGCGCCTGCGAACGCTGGAATCGTCACTCACCGCGCTTGCCACGCCTGAAAGAGTGCCGGGCACGCCACAACCGCTGCGCACCTGGTGCTACGTCGATACCGGACCAGTGGTGGAGCGCGTCCTGGCACGCTATGCCGGTATCGGTTGGGTGGGCAAGAACACCTGCGTAATCAATCAGCAGCTCGGGTCGTGGATTTTTCTGGGCGTTCTGCTGACCTCGCTGCCGCTGCCTCCCGACCTGCCCGCGCCGGACCGCTGTGGCAGTTGCACCCGCTGCCTTGACGCCTGTCCAACCGGCGCGCTGCCTCTTCCTTATCAGATGGACGCCTCCCGTTGCATCGCTTATCTCACGATCGAGAAACGAGGCAGCATCCCGACTGGCCTGCGTGCCGGAATCGGCCGAAATATTTTTGGCTGCGACATCTGCCAGGACGTATGCCCCTGGAACCGCCGCGCAGCCTCCGCCGGCGACAATTCGGGCAAACCCTCGGCGGAGCTGGCTTCGACGGCGATTGCGGAACTGACTCCGCGCAAGCATTTCGTAAACCCCGAGCTGCGCCGCTTGGCAGCCATGAGCGAGGAGGAGTTTCGCTCCACTTTCCGGCACTCGCCGGTAAATCGCGCCAAGTACGAAGGCCTGATGCGAAACGTCATCGTCGCCATGGGAAATAGCGGCGACCCGTCGTTCATCCCCGAGTTGGAAGCTTTGGCCCATTCTGGGAATTCCGTATTGACCGAGCACGCCCAGTGGTCACTCGGAATCTTGCGTTCAGCCCAAAAGCCTGCTACACAAGTTGTGCGAAAGGTGTAATCGTCAAAGTAGCCGGGTGCTTTTAGCGCGGCAGTGAGCGTGGAATGAACTAATTCCTAAACGCTAACAACAATTTGGCCATAGTGCGCTCAGCGCCCCGGGTAATTGGAAGAGGCCTTGTGACAGTGATCCATTCATCGCCCTCGACTGAAAGGCGACGCTCAAAACGCGTGCTGCTCGATGTACGAGTCAAGGCCGTCATCAGGGAAAATGTGCATAAGACCGTAGTCTACGGTCGCTCGGCCCAAGTTTCCGCGGACGGCATCGGCGTAACCATGACGCGCGAGATACCAAAGGGCACAGTCGCGACTCTGATCTTTAAGCTGCCCGGCGATCAATGCGATCGCACTTTGCTGGCCGAAGTGCGCTATCGAAACGGCTTCCGCTGCGGCTTCGAATTCCTTGAGATTTCTCCCCTGTCGCGGAACGAATTGGTCGAATTCTGTATGCAGGCACGCTAGCAGTTAGCAGATGTGGGAAGTGAGCTGCTTCGGTTACCATCTTTCGCCAAATTGCTCTTGGGCACACGGCAACGACCGGAATAGGCGAAAACAGCAGACAGAAATAAGCCCTCCCCTTTTGAGAGGAGGGCGTGGAATCAAGCAGGCGCTGTTAGCCTTTGCTGACGTTCTGCGCCTGGAGACCCTTAGGACCTTTTACACACTCAAACTCGACCGTTTCGCCTTCGTTCAGTGTGCGATAGCCGGTCTCCTGTATGACTGAATAGTGCACGAAAACGTCTTCGCCAGTGCTACGCTGGATGAATCCATAACCTTTCGCGCCGTTGAACCACTTAACAGTACCCTTCTCTCTCACGGAAAACTCCTTTCCAACCGTTGACAGTTACGCCATACGGCAACGGACCAAGGTCCATTACCGTTACTGATTTTGTGCAAGTTGGCGCTTCTTCGAGCGCTTTCGACAAAAGAATATGGACTCCCGAGTTTGCCGCCACGCCGTGTCGCGGGCGGTAAACTCCGGAGCCCATCTCTTCTGTTTCAAATCACTTCCGGGAAACATCAACCTACGTCCTATACAAAAAGCTCGCATGTATCGAGCTACGGATCATGGCAGGAACTCCGAAATTTAGCAAACTATTTCCGTCGCTGTAAGTTGTCGATGTTTCAAATCGGGAGTTAATTCATAGAATTGGCACTTTCGTGTTTATTCCCAGCGCTCAGCTTTCAAGAGACTCTGCTACGATAAGGGTGATCACCACATCTGTCGACTGTCGTAAATGCCTGAAGAATCTTCCATCGCGTTAGAGCCAGCCACACCGGCCGAGGCCAAAGCCGAAACCGGCAGCTCGGGCAAAGCCCCGGCTAGGGTGAGGCACCGCTTTGGAATGTTCAAGGCACTGAAAACACAGGTGATACCAACCCTGAAGTATCTGGCAACCACGGAGGTGCATACCTTTGCCTTTTCCGTCGCGGCCAACGCCATACTGTCGTTCTTTCCGGCCATAGTGCTGTTCTTGACCATTACCGGCAAAATTCTGCACAACGCGGCTCTATACGCTGCTGTGGTCAAGCTGGCCAAGGATTTTCTGCCCAGCAATCAGGATTTCATCGTCGGAAGCATGCAGCGACTGGCATCTCACAACCGTGTCCAGATCTTTTCCCTCATCATGCTGGTCATCAGCTCGACGGGCGTGTTCGAGCCATTGGAAGTGGCGCTGAACAAGGTGTGGGGCATATGCAGGAACCGCTCCTACCTTGGAAACCAGTTGGTCGCCCTCGGGCTGGCGTTCGGTTGCGGAACGCTTTTTCTGATCTCGGCAGCGGCGAAGGCAAAGAGCGACGAAGCACTGTCGTTACTGGTGGGAAACCATCCCTTTATCCTCAAGCTCACGACTTTTGCCTTTGACTGGCCGCTGCTGAAGCTGACAGGGTTCGCTGCCGTCATCTCCATGTTCTTCCTGATCTATTGGGTTCTGCCGAACGGCAAAGTGTCGGCGCGCTCGGTGCTGCCGGCGGCCATTGTCATCGGCGTGCTGTTCGAAGTCTCAAAACTCGCTTACACCGCGCTGCTGCCGTTGCTCAACTTCCAGGATGTCTACGGGCCTTTCTATGTCTCGGTATCTCTCATTTTCTGGGCTTTCTGGGTGGGGATGCTGCTGCTGGCCGGTGCGCACTTGTCCGCGGCAGAGCATTTACTGCAAGACGAGGCGAAGCCCGAACCCGTTTCGGAGACGATTGAGAGCACGTCCAGACCCGATTATCTTGCGCATCCTTAAAACAGCACACCCCTCAGAGGTAACATTCAGAGAGATAGACCAACAGGGTGGGTACCGGTTTCCTGTTGAGGAAGCCGAGAACCTCCTCACACCTCCCGAACTGTGGAATGCATCCAAACCATGCTAAGGCGTGCCATAGACGGCGCGCTATGAACAAGGGCGTGCTATGAATTGCAAGCGTTGGATCGCAATACTCCCCTTCATCTGTGTGCTTGCCGTACTCTCGATTGGCGCCGTAGCCGACGATCGCGGCGAAGGGCCGCTCCTACCCGACCAGCCGAAGCAGATTACGGTCGACGAAATCGTTCATAAATTTGCCGCCAAGGAGAAGGAGTTCAAGGAAGCGCGTGAACAATACACGTGGCGGCAAAGCGTGACCGTGCAAACCCTGGACGGCAAGGTGGTCGATGGCCAATACCAGTCGGTGACTGACGTTCTCTTCGACGACCGCGGGCGCCGTGTCGAAAACGTGGTCTATGCTCCACAGGACACCCTGCAGCGCATTCAGATGACCCGCGAGGA